>NZ_CP101125.1:3316847-3618152 GCF_024296925.1 Pseudomonas nunensis | reverse complement strand
GCGGGCGAATGAATCTGCCAGGAATCCCTACCATGAAAGGAGACGCCTCTCTGTTTGCGGCCATTGACCTGGGGTCCAATGCCTTTCGCATGATGATTGGCCAGTCGGTCCGGCGGAATCAGCAGTTCGTCATCCAGGAAGTGAAAACCCTGCGCGAGCCGGTGCGTCTGGCCGAAGGGTTACAGGGTGGGGCGCTGGATGAGTTGGCGCTGGACCGGGGCTGGCAGGCGCTCGCGCGATTTGGTAAGAAGTTGCGCGGCTTTGAGTCGTGCCGAGTGCGGGCAGTGGCCACCAGCGCGGTGCGCGAGGCGGAAAATGCGCAACTGTTCCTGGCCAATGCCGAGCGACATTTAGGGTTTCGGATTGACGTCATCTCCGGCCAGGAAGAGGCGCACCTGGTGTACGCCGGGGTTGCCCACACGCTGCCGGGTGCAGAGAGTCAGCGTTTGGTGGTGGACATTGGCGGCGGCTCGACCGAGTTGATCCTGGGGCGCGGGACTCAGCCACTGATGACCGAAAGCATTGCCATCGGCAGCGGCACCTTCGGCTCACGTTACTTTCATGGCGGTCGCATCACCGCCCAGGCGCTGCTGGAGGCCGAGCGCGTGGCCTCGTTGCAGTTTGAAAAAGTCGCCCGACGTTATCGCGCGCTGGGCTGGCAGGAGACCATCGGCTCGTCAGGCACCGCACGGATGCTGGCCAAGGTGCTCAAGGCCAACGGCCTGAACGACGATGGCCAGAGCGGCATCACTTACGGCGGACTGTTGCGCCTGTCATTGCGCCTGCTCGAAGTCGGGCACGTCAAACAACTCAAACTGGCCGGGTTGCAGACTCATCGGCTGAGCATTTTGCCCGGCGGCCTGGTGGTGATGCTGGCGGCGTTCAAGGTGTTTGGCATCTCGCACATGACACCCTCCGAACCGGGGTTACGCTTTGGTGTGATGCATGGGTTGATGAGTCAGCATTGATCGCTGGCAGCACTCATCGCTGGCGCTGTTTCGTAATCCGTCCGGGTCTTGCCCTGGCGGTCGCGGAAGGTGAAGTGGCTGAGAAAAAGGCATAGGCCAAGGCCCAGCATGTCGGCGACAAAATTGGCGTAGGCAGAGGCGAACGGAATGCCGTTTTCTCGCGGGTCCACATACATCTCGTTGTACGCCGAGAGGAACAGCACAATGATCAAGCCACCCCATGGACTCCACGGGATTCCATCCTTCAGCACGTGAAGGTTTTCCCGCAACGAGCGCTTGAAAAACCGCGTCGGGACGGTCACGTAGCCCAACGACATTGCCGCGCAGAAGCCATACAGGAAGTGGCAGAAGTTGTAGCTCCAGACAATGATGTTGAACACATTGAGCTGGACCAGCAAGAACGTGCCGAAGATCGCCACGCACAGCAGAAACGGGGTGTGGGTCGAGCGTTGGGTGAACAGCATTGAAGCTCCTTGAGGGGGAATTGATCCGTTGGGTAATGCTACCGGAGTCAGGCTCCGTTTATCGCGGCTAAATAGAGCTGGCGGTACGCGTGCACCAGTTGATCTTGCGTGAATGCCAGGTTTCGTCCGCTCGGATTCGGCAGGATCCACACCGCTGCACCTGCAAATGTCCTTGGCTGAAGTCCCCACGCAATTGTTCGCTGGCCGGATAACGCGCAGTACGCCGCTTTGCCGAGAAACGCGACGAAACGCGGCGCATAACGAGTGATCTTTTGTTCGAAGGCCGCGGCCGCTGCGGCGAATTCATGTTGCGACAGCTGATCCGCCCGCGCCGTGGGCCGGTCAACCACGGCGGTTAATCCACACTGGTGTTGCAAGATCGTCCGATCGTGTTCCGGACGCACTTCCTGCGGCGTGAAGCCCGCGAGATGCAGCGTGCGCCAGAAGCGATTGCCCCGGCCGGCAAAATGATGTCCCTGCGCTGCAGCCAGCATTCCCGGGTTGATCCCGCAGAACACCACCGCCAACTGCTCGGCCAGAATGTCTTCGAGTCCCACCTTAAAAGCCTCTCATCCGCAAATGACGCTGACCGCGTTGCGCGCCAGTTCCGTCAGTTCATCCCGGGATTTGCCTGCTCGTGCACGAATCGAAATGCTGTGCAGCAAGGAAGAGGCGAGAACGGCGAGGGCGGCCGGGTCTGCGCCTTCTTTCAGTTCGCCCGCGCTGACGGCGGTTTGCAGACGCACTTCGAGATCGGCATCCAGCCGACTCAGTCGATCGGAAAGCACGTCGCGAATCTCTTGATCCTCCACCGCTTCAGTGGTCGCCGTACCAATCGCAAAGCAGCCACGCGGTTGGCCTTCACCCGAGAAGTAGATCGACAACTGCCCCTCGTAAAAACGCATCAGCGCCTCGCTCAAGGTCAGCGTGCTGTCCGTCAGCGCCTCGTGCATGGCCGCTGCGGCGAACTCCCAATATTGCTCAAGCGCCTTGATGTACAGCGCGTGCTTGTCACCGAACGCCGCATACAGGCTGGGGCGATTCATCCCGGCGGCGGTGGCGATGCTGTCCAGCGACGCGCCGGAATAGCCGGTGTTCCAGAACACACCAAGCGCTTGCTGCAAGGCTGTTTGCGGGTCATACGCGCGAGGGCGACCACGTCCTTTTCCTTCGCTGATCTTTTTTTGTGCCATGTCGTATAAAACTCTTGATGGAAGGTGGGTACGTCTATATTCTTACATCATCGCACAAAAATAAGGAACCAAAAATTCCTTGGCTTCAGGTTTGTTGTAGCGGAGCTCGAACTGGGTGTTGCGGCGACGAAACAAGTGCGGTGGAGCGATCCTCCAGACCGCACACGGAATGGCTGTTTTTTATGGGTGCTATCCCCAATTCCCCGGTTATAGGTGCATTCGATCATGACTAAACAGTTCGACATCTCAGCAACACAGGCCATCGAGCATCCAGGCCCGGACCTGCCCATCAAGAAGCCGCTCAGAGAGAAACTGCGGCCGTTTCTGATGATTGGTTTTCCGGTACTTTTCGCAGCCGTCGGGTATGCGCACTACGTGGCCGGCGAACCCTTCATCACCACTGATAATGCCTACGCCCGGGTGGCCAAAGCTTCGATCAATGCGCGGATTTCCGGGCAAGTCGTCGAGATCGCAGTCGAGGACAACCAGCCGGTTCACAAGGGCCAGGTGCTGTTTCGCATCGACCCGAAACCGTTGCAGATCGCGGTTGATCGAGCGCAAGCACAATTGAGCGTCGCCCGGCTGCGCATCGATGGCCTCAAGGCCAGTTACCGCCAGCAACAGGCCGAACTGCAATCGGCCAAAGAATCGGCCGGTTTCGATCAAAAGGAATTTGCCCGCAAGAAAGCGCTGGTGGCGACCGAGTTCGTCTCCCGGGCTATTTATGAGCGCGCAGACACCGACCTCAAGGTTTCCCGTCAGCGGATCGCGTCGATCGAACAACAGATCGCCAGCACCGTGGTTGCCTTGAACGGCGACCCCGACATCGACGCCGACAACCACCCGACGGTGCATGAGGCCAAGGCCCAGCTCGACGAAGCGCAGCTCTACCTGTCGTACGCGACGGTGTATGCGCCGGACGATGGCATCGTCGCCAAGGTCGATGATTTGCAGGTGGGCAACTACGTCAACAACGGCGCGCCAGCCTTTGCGCTGCTGTCTGATCGTGAGGTCTGGATCGAAGCCAACTTCCGTGAGACCGACGTCACTCATATGCGCCCCGGCCAGGAAGCCACTATCAGCATCGACACCTACCCTGATCACGTTTTCAAGGCTCACGTCACCAGCATGAGCCCGGGTGCCGGCGCGGATTTCGCCCTGTTGCCGCCGGAAAATGCCACTGGCAACTGGGTCAAGGTGGTCCAGCGGGTGCCGGTTCGTCTTGAGCTCGATGAGGCCAATCCGGCGCTGCCGTTGTTCTCCGGCACCAGCGCCACGGTCAAGGTCGATACCGGTTTCCGCTCGCCATGGTGGCGTCCGTTCAAAACGCTGCTGACCGCAGGAGCCTTCTGATGAACACCCATCTTGCCGGGCCTAAAGGTGCGGGGGCATTAAGGTTCGCCGCACTGCTCGCAACCTACATGCAGTCGGCGAACCTGCCATTACCCAATGCTGTACTGCGCTTGATTCAGGGCAGCCTGTCGATGACCGATGATCAGGCAGGCTGGATCTTCACTTCGTACCTCGCGGCGAGCGCGATCACGTTGCCGATTGCGCAGTGGCTCGCCGGGCGTTACGGCTTGAAACGGGTTTACCAGATCGCGCTGGCGTGTTTCGTCCTTGGCCTGCTGCTGGTGACGCAGGCGACAACTTCGCTGGAATTCATCGGCGCACGGATTGTTCAAGGACTGGCGAGTGGTGTGCTGGCGCCGCTGTCGATGGCGATTGCCATGGAGACGTTGCCACTGCCCAAGCGCGCCAAATTTGGCGCGACGTGGACGGCCATCGTGCTCATTGGCATCGTCAGCGGCCCGAGCATCGGCGGCTGGATCGGCGAGCATTTCGGCTGGCGCCCGATCTTCTACATCAGCCTGCCGGTGTCGGCGTTTGTCTTCCTGGCGATGGCGTTGTTGCTCATCGAGAAGAAGGCCGAGAAGCGCCCGACGTTCGACTTTTTCGGCTTCGGCACCTTCACGCTGGGGTTGATCAGCCTACAGTTGTTGCTCGATCGCGGTGAGCGCCTGGACTGGTTCGCCTCGACCGAAATCTGGCTGGAGGCGCTGGGAGCTGCGCTGGGCTTCTACTTGTTCCTTGTGCATGTGTTCACCGCCAAGGTGCATTTCCTCAACAAGCGTTTGTTCGACGACCGCAACTTCGTGTTGTCGACCGTGATCTTTTTCGCCGTCGGTTTCGTGCTGTTGTCGACCATGGCCCTGACCTCGCCAATGCTCGACGAGATTCTCGGCTACCCGCCTGACACCACCGGTTCGCTGACGATCCCGCGCGGCATCGGACTGGTTGGCGCGTTCCTGCTGATGGGCCAGGTTCCCGAGCGTTTTGACCGTCGGTTGTTTGTCGCAGCGGGGGTGGCCCTGGTGATTTATGCCAACTGGATGATGCTCGGCTATTCGCCGTTGATGGACTGGACGCCAGTGGCGGTTGCGGGCGCTGTTCAGGGGATCGGTATCGGCATCTTGATGCCGGCGCTGACCAAGGTTGCGTTCAGCACCCTCGACCCGGCGCTGCGCCCGGAAGGCACGGGGCTATTCAATCTGTCACGGGTCTACGGCAGCACCTTGGGCGTGGCGATTGTGCAGCTGTTTTTCTTCAACAACACCCACGCGATGCACCTGGCGCTGGTCAGCAACATAACGCCGTATCGCGCCGAGATGCCGTCCCTGCAAGCGCTGGCGGGACTCAACGAAATGATCACCGGGCAGGCGGCTTTTATCGCGGTGGTCGACCAATTCAAGATTTTGATGGTGGCGATGCTGGTGGTGAGCCCACTGGTTGTCTTTCTTCGTAAACCCGTTCCGACCAACTAATTTGTCGTGGAGTGTGCCCAATGAAATCCCCTGCGCTTTTCATCAACAGACATCAACTCCCGAGAGTGGTCGGTGCGATGTCGTTCATGGTGTTCCTGTCCGCCTGCACCGTCGGCCCGGACTTTAAAACCCCTGAGGCCGGCGAGTCGCAACACTATGACCAACAGGCTGAACAGCAACTCGCTCAAAACATCAGCTACGGCAAGAACATCAACGGTGATTGGTGGACTGCTTTTCGGTCGCCAAAGCTCGACACGCTGGTGCGCCGCGCCATCGATGGCAACCTTGATCTCGTAGCGGCGGATGCAACGATTCGGCAAGCAGCGTCCTCGGTCGCGGCGGCGGAAGGGGCGCTTTATCCGCAGGTCGATTTCGGCGCTCAGGCGGGTCGTCAACGCACCCATAACGGCCCTGAGCCAAGCGTTTCGAACTTCTACGCAATCGGGCCGCGAGTTGGCTTTGATCTGGATGCATTCGGCGGCAACAAGCGTCTGGTCGAACAACAGCAAGCGTTTACCCAGTTGCAAAAGCATCGCTACGAAGCGGCGTACCTGACCTTGACCGGTGATGTCACCAGTCAGGCGTTGTTGCTGGCGTCCGCCAACGCGCAGATGAAGGCTGTCGAAAAGTTGCTGGCCAATGACGCCAAAAACCTCGAACTGGTCCGCGCGGCGCATGCCAATGGCGCCACCACCCAGATTGACGTGTCACTGGCCGAGACCCGTCTGGCCCAGGATCGCACGCTGTTGCCGCCCCTCGCACAGCAGCGCGATTCGGCTCGTCATGCGTTGTCGATCCTGACGGGCAAAGGCCCGGCTGACTGGATCGCGCCTGAGTTCGAACTGGCCGAATTTGCCTTGCCGTCCAACGTGCCGGTCAGTTTGCCTTCGGAGATGGCCCGCAACCGGCCGGATGTCCTGCAGGCCGAGGCCGAACTGCACATGGCCAGCGCGGCGGTAGGTGTCGCCACCGCCAACCTCTATCCGCATGTCGAGCTTTCGGCCTCACTGGCGCAAGCGGCGTCCGGCAATGGCGGCGCGGCGCTGTGGGGTTTTGCTGCAGGGCTGACGGCGCCGATTTTCAATGGCGGAACGCTCAAGGCTGAACGTCAGGCTGCCGTCGATGGTTACCAGGCGTCTCTCGCCGGTTACCAGCAAACTGTTATCCAGTCGTTCGGCCAGGTCGCGGACACCCTGCAAGCGATCAACCATGACGCCGAGCAAAACCTCGCCCAGGAAGACGCGTTGCGCGCCGCCGACACGAGTTTTCGCTTGAACCAGCAAGCCTACGCCCAAGGCGAGAACAGCATCCTGCAAGTGCTGGAAGCAGAGCGTGCCTATGAGCAGGCGCTGTTGGGGCAAATCCGCGTGAAGACGGCGCAGTACCTCGACACGGTGCGGTTGTACGTGGCACTCGGCGGCAACTCCGTCGGCGTGTTCGAGCAGAAAGTCGCGTCTCGCGAAGCACCGAAACATACGTATCAATAACGGCTGCGGCCCCAAGTTGTGGAGTAACGACATGTCATACGAAGCGTTTCACGATGGACTTCGCGATACCCGGTTCGCGCTTAATCACGGGTCGGTTGAAATGCCGGCCGTAGGGTTTGGCACGCTGTTTCGCGATCTGAGCGTCACCACGCAAGCGGTCAAGCATGCGCTGGACGCCGGGTTTCGCCATTTCGATTGTGCGGAACGGTATCGCAATGAAGACCAGGTCGGCGTTGCAATAAAGGACGCGCTGGAGGCGGGCACGATCCGACGCGAGGATTTGTTCATCACCACGAAACTGTGGAACACCAACCACCGTCCCGAGCGGGTCGAACCTGCATTCGAGGCCAGTTGCCGGCGCCTGCAAGTTGACTACATTGATTGCTACCTGATCCATACGCCGTTTGCCTTTCAGCCGGGTGATAACCAGGATCCGCGGGATGCGTTCGGGCATGTGATCTACGATTCGGGCGTGACGTTGCTTGAGACCTGGCGCGCGCTTGAGCGCCTGGTGGATGAAGGGCGGTGCAGGTCCATCGGCTTGTCGGATATTACGCTGGAGGCTTTGAAAGAGATCGTGGCGGTGGCACGGATCAAGCCTGCGGTGGTGCAGGTGGAATCCCATCCGTATCTGCCGGAATGGGAACTGCTGGAGTTTTGTCAGCAACACGGCATCATCGTCCTGGCGTTTGCGCCACTGGGCCACGGCATGGAGCCGAACGTCCTGGAGGATACGGTGATCACCGGCATCGCCAAGCGCCTGCAAAAGACCCCGGCGCAAGTGGCGTTGGCCTGGGCAGTGCAGCGTGGCGTGGCGTGGCGTTCCTGACCACGTCGGCGACACCGAGCCATATCCAGGAAAACATCAATATCGAGACCTTGCCGCAAAGGGCCATGCGTGAGATCAAGGAAGACATTACCACCCGGGTGCGCTTCAACTCAGTGGTGGAGACTGGAGTGCCTGGGTTTATTCCGCGTAAGAAACCCGAGTAAACCCGGTCTGCCTGGCGAAAAACCTGTGGGAGCGGGCTTGCTCGCGAAGGCGGCGTACCAGTCAACAAAGATGTTGCCTGACACACCGACTTCGCGAGCAAGCCCGCTCCCACAATAAATCACTCTTATTTTGGCCATACCGTTGAGGCGAATCGATGGACGTTTTCCAAACCATGCGGGTTTTCATCGCCGTCGCGCAAAGCGGCAGCTTCACGGCGGCGGCCGACCTGCTGGACACCACCACGACCAACGTGTCCAAAGCGGTGTCCAGTCTGGAAGCTCGGCTGCAAACACGCCTGATCAACCGCACCACCCGACGCCTGGCCCTGACCGAAGCTGGCCATCGTTATCTACAACGCTGCGAGAAAATTGTGGACGAGGTGCGCGAGGCCGACGAAGAGGCGGGCACCGCCCAGGTTATGCCAGTGGGCCGGCTGAAGATTCATGCGATGGCCGCCATCGGCAATCATTACGTGATCGACGCCATCGCCAAATACCGGGAGACGCATCCCTCGGTCATGTTCGATCTGACCCTGACCAATCGGCTGCCGGATTTGCTGGAGGAGGGCTATGACATGTCGATTGTCCTGGCTCGGGATCTGCCCGACTCAGGTTTCGTCGCCCAGCGGCTCGGCATCACGTTCAGCATTCTGTGCGCGTCGCCCGCGTACCTGAAGAAGCGCGGAACCCCCGAGTTGCCGGATGCGTTGGTCTCACATGATTGCTTGCGGATTGTGAACACGGTAATGCCGGTTGAAAACTGGGCATTCGAGGGGCCGGACGGCGGGGTAACGGTGACTATTCCCGAGTCGCCCATTCACGTCAACACGGCGGACGCTATGACGGTTGCCATACTCAGCGGGATGGGAATCGGGATTCAGCCGATTGCCTCGGCGGTCGATGGCTTGCGGGGCGGCAAGTTGGTGCGCGTGCTGCCGGACTACCATCTGGAAGAGTTGAATCTGTTTGCGATCTACCCGTCGCGCAAGTTCGTGGACGCGAAGATAAGGACATGGGTGGAGTTTCTTAAAGACTACATTCCGGGCATGTTGGCCGCAGATGCAAAAGTCGTCGGGTCATCAAACAAGTAATTGTCGCTAGCGCCGCAGGTATGGAGTGTCGACCCTCCATCTTCTGCACCGGGCTCAACCGTTCGAACAGCCAGTGCCCATCACGGAATACTGCAGGATGTGCCGTTGACCTTTCGAGTCTTCATAAGTCATCTGGGTCGGCACCGGGCCACATGTATCGGCGGTATCTGAAATCGAAATGACTTTTTGAATATCCAGTTTCATGCCGTAGCTATAACTCTCTACCGGTGTGGTGCTGGTCGCGTCGTCTGCAAAGGCAGGTGCGCCGATACCGATAAGGGCCAGAAAAATTGCAGCACTTGAAAGTTTCATGATGTTCACCGTCTCGTCCAAGGATTGGTTGTTTACCTCGGGGAGCTGTTTGCTCACCGGGTAGAGACGATGCTAGGTGTTTGGGTTTGCCCCAAACAGCGGGGCACAGGACAAACACTGTTGCCGGATTCCGCATGAATTGAATCGTTATGCCGCCTCCAACTGACTCAGCAGCCACTCAGTGAAACTCCGCGCATTGCTTTCACTGTCGCGATGGGTCAGCAGCGCCCAATTCGGGCCGCGAATGGTTTGCTCCACCAAGGGTTGCAACAAGCCATTGGCACGGGCCTGACAACTCAACAGTTGGCTGACCAGCGCGATACCCAGTCCCGTACACGCCGCATCAAGCAACAGGCCGGGATCAGAAAAATTCAGCCCCTGATCCTGCTGGCCGACATCGACGCCAGCCTCCACCGCCCAGTGACTCCAATCCATTTCCCGCTCGCCGTGCAGGGTGGTGCGCTGCTCCTGCGGCAACGCCAACACGCTCGGATGGCAGGCCGGGTAGAGGCGATCGGTGTGCAGCACTTTGAAGCTGCACTCGGCCTGGGAACTGATGTCGTCACGCACCGCGATGTCGATGGTCTGGGTGGTCATGTCCGGGACTTCGTCGGTGCTGTAGATCCACAGATCGACCTCTGGATGCTGGCGACGAAAATCCCCCAGGCGCGGCAGCAACCAGTGACGGGTGAACGCCGGCGTGGTGTTGAGCACCAGTTGATTGGGTTTCTGGTACTGCCCGAGGCGGCGAATACCGACGGCCAATTGTTGCAGCAGTGCCTGGGTGGTGCTGAGCAAATCCTGGCCGGCATCGGTCAGGCTGACGCTGCGCCCACTGCGGAAAAACAGCGGTTGTTCGAGGTAGGCCTCAAGGCTGCGAATCTGCTGACTGATCGCCGATTGGGTCAGGTTCAGCTCGGTGGCGGCCTTGTGAAAACTGCCCAGTCGCGCGGCGGCTTCAAAGCCGCGAAGGGTGCTGAGCGGGGGCCAGTGCTTGAGCATATCGATAAGTTCCTCTAATCAGTTTTCCACTAAATCCATCGTTTGTTCGCCCGATTTTACAGCCGTAGCATGCATGCCAAGCCCATCGAGGCAGTTTTCATTGAACACAATGACTTAACTAAAAGGTGTTTGTCATGCAGCAAGAAAATAATCAAGGCAATGGCTGGATGATGCCGGCAGAGTGGGTGAAGCACGCTGCGACCTGGATGGTCTGGCCGCATAACCAGGCACTCTGGGAATCGGGTTGGCGCGTGACCTTGTCGGAGGTGCAAGAGGATTTCGCTCGCGTGGCCAATGCGATTGCCCGTTTCGAACCGGTGAAAATGGTCGTCGATCCTTCGGCTATCGCCAGTGCCAAAGCGCTGTGCGGGCCCAACATCGAATTGATTCCGTTGCCGGTGAATGACAGTTGGTGCCGCGACTCCGGCCCGAGCTTCGTCTGCCATCCGCAACACGGACTGGCCGGCGTGAGTTGGCGCTTCAATGCGTGGGGCGGCAAGTCGGCCCACGACCTGGATGAAGGTCTGGCGCGCCGTGCACTCAATCACCTCGGCGTGCCGTGCTTCGGCACACCGTTGAGCAACGAAGGCGGGGCGATTCATGTCGACGGCGAAGGCACGCTGATCACCACCGAGTCGGTGTTGCTCAACGCCAATCGCAACCCGGACACCAGCAAAGCCGAGATGGAGGAAATCTTCACCCGCTTGCTGGGCGTGAAGAAAACCATCTGGCTGCCGGGCGATCCGGATTACGTGACTGGCGACATGACTGACGGCCACGTCGATGGCGTCTGCGCCTTCGCTCGCCCCGGTGTGTTGCTGGTGGACGCGACCCACGACAAGCAGTCGGTGTACGCCGAAGTCGCTCGCGAAAACCGCCGTGCACTCGAACTGGCCACCGATGCCCAGGGGCGCAAATTCGAGCTGATCGAGTTGTACGAAGCCACCGATGCTGTGGACACCGAAGCCGAAGTGTTCTGTGCGTCCTACACCAACTTCTACATCGCCAACGGCGCGATCATCATGCCGGCCTACGGTATCGACGCCGACCACGCGGCGGCCGAAGTGTTGGCCCAAGCGTTCCCGGGCCGCGAAGTGGTGCCGGTGCGGATCAATCATCTGGCCCATGGCGGCGGCGGGGTGCATTGCATCACCCAGCAGCAGCCAGCCTGGCCGATGGAGGGTTGAGATCATGACCCTGTTGACGATTGCGACCACCCAGATGCCGTGCACCTGGGACCTGCAACACAACCTCGATCAGGCCGAGCAATTGGTGCGTGACGCGGCAGCCAAAGGCGCCCAGGTCATCCTGTTGCAGGAGCTGTTTGCCACGCCGTATTTCTGCATCGAGCAAAGCCACAAGCATCTGGCGCTGGCCGAAGAATACCGGGACAGCCACGTACTCAAGCGCTTTGCCGCGTTGGCCAAGGAACTGGGTGTTGTGCTGCCGCTGAGTTGGTTTGAGAAGGCCGGCAATGCCTACTTCAATTCCCTGTGCGTGGCCGATGCCGACGGGCGCTTGCTGGGGGTGTATCGCAAGACCCACATCCCCAACGCCATCGGTTACCAGGAGAAGGAATACTTCAGCCCCGGCGATACCGGTTTCCGCGTCTGGGACACCGCGTTCGGCCGCATCGGCGTGGGCATCTGCTGGGATCAGTGGTTCCCCGAAACCGCACGCTGCCTGGCATTGATGGGCGCCGAGGTTTTGCTGTTTCCCACGGCCATCGGCTCCGAACCGGGCTGCGCTGCGCTGGATTCCCGCGATCACTGGCAGATGACCATGCGCGGGCATGCGGCGGCCAATCTGCTGCCGGTGGTGGCGTCGAATCGCGTTGGCCGCGAAACGGCGACTACCGATCCGACCTTGCAGATGAGCTTCTATGGCTCGTCATTTATCTGCAATCACAAGGGCAAGTTGCTCGCCGAGGCCGACCGCGACGGCACCGGCGTGCTGGTGCACAGCCTGGACTTGTCGCTGATGCGCGAAGAGCGCCTGAGTTGGGGCATCTACCGCGACCGCCGCCCGGACATGTACGGCGCGCTGTTGAGCCAGGACGGTCGTCATCTCCATTCTCGCTGGGCCACTCAAGGGGTTTGATCATGCGCATTGCCAACCAACTGTTGCTCGCAGCCCTGACGCTGGCGTGTGCTACGCCGTCGCTGCATGCCGAAGAGAAAACCCTGCGGCTGTACAACTGGGCCGATTATTTTGCTGAAGACACCCTGAGCAAATTCACCGCCGAAACCGGGATCAAGGTGATCTACGACGTCATGGATGGCAGCGAAACCCTGGAAGCGAAAATGCTCGCCGGCGGCAGCGGTTATGACCTGATCTTCCCCGGAGATACGGTGTCCGAGCGCCTGATGCGTGCCGGCAGTTTGCTGCCGCTGGATCAATCCAAACTCACCGCTGTGGGCGACATCGAACCCGGCTTGCAGAAACTGCGCACCCATTACGAGTACTCGGGCAAAGCCACCGTGCCCTATACCTGGGGCACCATCGGCCTGACCTACAACGCCGAGCAGATCAAACAGCGTCTGGCGGATGCGCCGGTCAACAGCCTCGACATGCTGTTCAAACCGGAACTGGCGGCCAAATTTGCCGACTGCGGCATCTCGATGATCGACTCGCCCGACGAGGTGCTGGCGGTGGTGCTCAATTACCTTGGTCGCGATCCGCGCAGCGCCAAGCCGCAAGACCTGGCCGCAGCAAGTGAGCTGCTGATGAAATTGCGCCCGTACATTCGCAAGTTCCAGTCGCAACCGGTTACCGATCTGGTGAACGGCAACCTGTGCCTGTCCCTCGGCTATAGCGGCGACATGACCCAGGCGCAACGCACCTCCGACAGCGCCGGCAAGACCACTTCATTCCAGTACCGCATTCCTCGCGAAGGCACCACGGTGTGGATGGACACCATGGCGATTCCGGTGGATGCCAAACATCCTGAGTACGCCTATGCGTTCATCAACTTCGTCATGCGCCCGGAGAACATGGCTGCCATCAGTAACTTCACCGGCTACCCGACTTCCAATGCCAAGGCACGCCCGAGCGTCGATGCCGCGATGCGCAACAACCCGGATATTTACCTCGACGAGGCCACCTATGCGCGGCTGATTACCGGCAAGGACATTCCCCAATCCGATATGCGCGCGCGGATGCGCACCTGGACCAAGTTCAAAACGGCCACCGCAAAATGACTTCAAAAAGGGAGCAACACATGTCGACGCGTCGTGAGTTCATCAAACAGGTTTCGGTGGTTGCCAGCCTCGGCGCTGCTGTGTCCATGGGCCTGACGCCATCGCTCTTGCACGCGGCCACCACGGGTGTTTGGCGCATGCCGGACGAGGGCGATAAACATGAGCGGGCCTTCATCGCGTTTGGCGCTCAGGACGCAATCTGGGAGGATTTCACCACCGACGTGCAAGCAGCCATCGGCTTGATCGCGCGCACCATCGCCCGTTATGAACCGGTGACCGTGTTCTGTCGCCAGCGCGAACGGGATCTGGCTGAAGAGCACTGCGGCACCACCAACATCACCTACGTGACCACTGAACTCGATGACATCTGGATGCGCGACATCGGTGCCAACTTTGTGGTCGATGGGCAAGGCGAGTTGGGCGCCGTGGACTTTAACTTCAACGGCTGGGGCAACAAACAGCAGCATCGCAAGGACGCAAAACTGGCAGCTCTGGTCGCGCGCAACGCCGAAGCCGATTATCTGCGCAGCGAACTGGTGGGCGAGGGCGGTGCGATCGAAGTGGACGGTCACGGCACCGGGATCATGACCGAAAGCAGCTGGATCAACAGCAACCGCAATCGCGACTGGAGCAAGGCCGAGGTCGAGCAAGAACTGAAGACGCGCCTGGGTTTGCGCAAAATCATCTGGCTGCCGGGGATCAAAGGCAAGGACATCACCGACGCCCACGTCGATTTCTATGCGCGCTTCATCAAGCCGGGCGTGGTGATCGCCAACCTCGACAACGATCCCGCGTCATACGATTACAAGGTCACCCGAGCGCATCTGCAAATTCTGCAAAACGCCACGGACGCCGATGGTCGCAAGCTCCAGGTGCATACCGTGTCGCCACCGCTCAAGCCGCGCCAAAGCAAGTTCAACCGCAACAACCCGGACTTTGCGGCTGGCTACATCAATTACTTTGTGATCAACGGGGCGATCATTGCGCCCGAGTTTGGTGACAAAGCGGCGGATGCCAAGGCTTTTGAGCTGTTGTCCGGGCTCTATCCGGACCGCGAAGTGGTGCAGCTCAATATCGATGCTGTGTCTGCCGGAGGTGGTGGAATTCACTGCGTAACCAGCCATCAACCGTTCGTCTAGTGACAAGTGGCTGTTTTAAAACAAAAAAATATGCGTAAGGGGGCTTTTCATACGCGGCGAAAGTTGCTAAATTTCCGCCCGCTCTTGCAGGGGCGTCGCCAAGCGGTAAGGCAGCAGGTTTTGATCCTGCCATGCGTTGGTTCAAATCCAGCCGCCCCTGCCATATTCCTTATAGAAAAGGGGACAGATCGGCTGATCTGTCCCCTTTTTTGTTCTGCATTGTCAAAGCTTATAGCTGATCCGGCTGCGTCAGCCACGTTCCCACCACGCGCCGATCCAGCTCCTCCCAATCCGCCATCCCCAGCACCCGCGTAGTGTTCAAGCCGCGCAGATAGCCGCGCAACTGATGAGCCGTGGCGCGCACTTGTTCCGAATCGGACGGGTTTTCACCCAGAACGGTTTCGTACTCGACCAGGTATTCAGCCACCCGGTCGCGGAACTCGGGCAGCACGGCATCGCGAATCAGGTCAAAAGTACGCACGGGGAAATCCTTTTAGTTGTAGTCGGGCTGGCTAGCAGTCTGCACGCGGCGCAACTATTGGTTCAAGCAATAGTGACAATCAAGAATCACAAGTTCTGCTTTGCCGGGTAAACGTCGAAAATCGCCTCCATCGAAAACGTTGCTCAAGGAACATGTGCGATGAAGACACTGAGCCAACTGGCTGTCATGACCCTGCTGCTAGCCGGTTGCGCCTCGGCGCCTAATGACCCGACGCTGACCCTGCAGACGAAAAAAACGCCTGCCGAATACGCTGATTGTGTCGTGCCCAAACTTCAAGGCAATGCACTGGCCCCGACGGTCTCGCAAACCCAGCGCAGCTACCGGATCGTGGTGCCGAGCAAAGTCACGGCGAACAATGTGCTGGAAGCCTACAAGACACCGAGCGGCGGCAAAGTGTTTGTGTATGAGCGCCAATTGCTGGCGTCGAGCTTCATGCCATCGAGTTTCGAGCGCGCCGCGCAGGAATGCCTGTAACCGACCAACGTTTTTACCGATGCTCCTTTGGTTGGCCGCAACCAACCAATTTTTTGCCCCGCACCCCATTGGGTCGCGGGGCTTTTTTTTGCGTGCAGGTTTTTACGCCGCAGCATCCAGTTCGCTTAGTTGAAGGCCGATGAATCAATCAGACCTTTGGTTTCGCCGACGATCCTCGCGGCGTCCCGTGCCGGCGGCAGGCCAAAGATCCGCGCGTAGTCACGGCTGAACTGGGTCGCGCTTTCATAGCCGACCTCGAACGCCGCGCTGGTCACACTTTTGGCGCTGGCCACCATCAGCGATCGGGCCTGCAGCAGTCGAACCCGTTTCTGATATTGCAACGGGCTCAACGTGGTGACGGCTTTGAAGTGCCGGTGGAACGCGGACACGCTCATTGCCGCTTTCTGGGCGAGGGCTTCAACCCGGATCGGTTCGGCGAAGTCGCGGCGGATCCACTGAATCGCCAGGCTGACCCGAGCCATGGCAGTGTCCGGCGCCGCAATTTCACGCAGCATCCAGCCATGCGAGCCTTGCAACACGCGGTAGAGGATTTCCCGTTCATAGGCGGGCGCCAGGGCCGCAATGGATTCAGGATGGTCCATCAATCGCAGCATGCGCAGCCAGGCGTCCATCAGTTCCGGCGTGACAGCAGCCACGGAAAATCCGGCGTCGTGTTCGTAGCGTCTGGCCGGCATAGGCACGTCTGCCAGCAACGTTGAAAGCACCGTCGGGTCCAGCGTCAGGCTGACCGCCAGATAGGGTTCGCCCGTGGCGGCCGGGTGCACGGTGCCCACCGCCGGCAACTCGATGGACATGACAAAGTACGTCGCCGGGTCGTAGCGCAGCGTGCGATCGCCGACGGTCATGGATTTACTGCCCTGCAGGATCAGATTGATCATCGGGTCGTAAACCGCGGCCAGCATATGCTCCGGGATGGCGCCCTGGACCATGGCGACGCGCGGGATGCCCGTCTCCGTGCGGCGGTTTTCGGCCCGGGAAGCCAGGGCGCGAAGTTCATTCAGTGGGTTTGTCATAGGGACCATCTGAACTCAAGGTGATGCGCCCCGGCAAGCAAAAAGCAGAAACAGGCAGGATTCGGGCAGGAACGGCTGCGCTCGTGGTGACGGCGATGATTACTGTGGTGACTCATCCCAGCGACATTGGAGCAACGAATGAGCGTAATCGTTATCACCGGAGGCAGCCGGGGCATCGGCGCCAGCACCGCCGAACTGTGTGCCGAGCGCGGCATGGGCGTGATCCTGACCTACAAAAACAATGCTGATTCAGCCGACGCCGTCGTTCGGCGTATCCATGCGTCGGGCGGCAAGGCTGTCGCGCTGAAACTGGACGTCGCGGAGGTCAGCGGTTTCTCGCGTTTCCGAGAGGCCGTGCAACAAGCCTTGCAGGCTACCTGGGGCGTGGCGACGCTCGGCGGTCTGGTGAACAACGCCGGGCATGGCTTGTTCAATCCCCTCGAATCGGTCACCGAGGCGCAGTTTGACGGCTTGTTGAATGTACACCTCAAAGGCCCGTTTTTCCTGACCCAGGCTTTGCTGCCGCTGATGGAAGAGGGCGCCAGCATCGTCAATCTCACCAGCGCCACGACCCGCGTGGCCACGGCCGGCGTCGCACCGTATGCGGCGTTCAAGGGCGGGCTCGACGTGTTGACTCGCTACATGGCCAAGGAATTCGGCCCTCGGCGCATCCGTGCCAACGCCGTGTCGCCGGGCGCGATCCGCACCGAACTGGGCGGCGGATTGAATGATGAGTTCGAGGCGCTGCTCGCCTCGCAAACTGCCCTCGGCCGGGTGGGCGAACCACAGGACGTCGCTCGCGTTATCGCCATGTTGTTGTCCGAAGAAGGACGCTGGATCAATGCCCAGACGATTGAAGTCTCGGGCGGCTACATCATCTGATTAGCGAGGTTGCCCCATGCTTGACCATATCTTTATCTCGGTCAGTGACATTGATCGCTCCATTCGTTTCTACACCGCAGCACTGACGCCGCTCGGCATTACGGCGCGGCTCGATTACGACGGCAAGGACGGACCTCCCGGCCACCCGGACCTCAAGGGGTTCGGCGCCAATGGGCGAGTGTTCTTCTGGCTGCGCGAGGGCGTGGTGGAAGGGCGTGCCGTGCATGTCGGCTTCGTGGCGAACAGTCAGGCCGAGGTCCGCGCCGCTTACACCGCAGCCATGGAAAACGGTGCTGTCGACAATGGTGCGCCTGGCGCGCGCCTGCATTACGACCCGAACTACTACGCCGGCAATGTCCTTGACCCGGACGGTTACAGCCTCGAATTCGTCTACAAAAAATGGCAGCACACCCAATGAAAACACTGATGATCTACGGCGCGACGGGCTACACCGGTCGCATGGCTGCCGAGCACGCCAAGGCACAGGGATTGAATGTTGTCATCGCAGGGCGCAATGCCGAAAGACTGGCATCCCTCGCCGCACAGCTCGACGTTCCCTACCGCGTCTTCACCGCCGATGCCCACGCTTCGCAAGCCCTGGACGGCATCAGCGTGCTGTTGAATTTCGCCGGGCCTTTCGCCAAGACCGCAGAGGCGCTAATGCAGGCCTGTATCCAGGCCGGGGTCGATTACCTCGACATCACGGCCGAGATCAATGTCTATCGACTGGCCGAACGACTGGGCGCGCGAGCCGCCGAAGCGGGTGTCATGTTGCTGCCCGGCGTTGGCTGGGACGTGGTGCCGACCGATTGCCTGGCGATGCATGTCGCGCGCCGCGTGCAAAACCCGCAAGCACTGAGGGTGGCGCTGCAGGTCGCGGGCTCCATGTCTCGGGGATCAGCCATGAGTGTCAGCGAAATCATTGGCGCGGGCCTTCTCGCGCGGATTGACGGACAACTGGTGGCCACACCGGATGCGCAGCCCCAACACTTCGATTTCGGTGACGGCCCGGCACTCTGCGCGCCGCTGTCCTTTGGTGACCTGGTCACTGGCTGGCATTCCACCGGCATCGCCAATATCGCGATGTTCGTGCACATCAGCGGCGATGCGTTTCCCGAGGGAGACTTGTCACTGCTGCCCGACGGCCCAAGCACCGAGCAGCGTGAAGCTCATCGCGCCCGGGCAGTGGCTGAAGTCACCGGCGCTGACGGCAGTGTCGCGCGCTCGGTGATCGAGACCGTCAATGGCTACAGCTACACGCCGTTGGCTGCCGTGGAAGCGGCGCGCCGGGTATTGGCCGGTGAACGGCGAGCCGGGTTTGAAACCCCTGCGCGCGTATTCGGAATGGGTTTCGCCGAGACAATCGCCGGGACGACCATCACCGATTATTAGGACGCTACGGGCACCTTGAACCTGGCCGCATCCCGCGCCGGCGGCATCCCGAACAGGCGCGCGTATTCACGGCTGAATTGCGATGCGCTTTCATAGCCCACGGTGAACGCGATGGAAGCGGCGTCGCGGGGCTCGAACAGCAGCAACCAGCGCGCCCTGAGCAGGCGCAGACGCTTTTGATACTGGATGGGCGTCATGCCAGTGATGGTTTTGAAATGCCGATAGAACGCCGCGACGCTCATGTCGCTCATCGTCGCCAGCGGTTCCACGCGAAAGGGTTCGGTGTAGTGGTCGCCGATCCATAGAGTGGCGCGGCGGATCTGCGCCAGGCGTCCGTCCGGGCGCGCGATCTCACGCAGCATTGGCCCCAGCGGTCCTTGCAAGACGCGAAACAGAATCTCTCGCTCGATCATCGGCGCCAGCACAGCGGCTTCGTTCGGCCGATCCATCAGCCGCATCATGCGCAGCCACGCATCCAGCATTTCGGCCGGTGCGGCGACCGCAGCGAAGCGATTCGCGGTGGGTTGCGCCGCAGTTTTGATCTCGTCCGCGAGCAGTGTGGCGATGACGTTCGGGTCCAGCGTCAGGCAGAGCGCCAGATAGGGCAGGTCGGGTCCGCTCGGGTAAATCTCGCCGGTGGCGGGCACGTCCACGGGCACGAGGAAACAGGTGCCCGGCCGGTATTCCAACACCTGATCGCCAATCGACAAGGTCTTGGTGCCTTGCAACACCAGATGCAGCATCGGCTGATAGACCTGACTCGCACACGCCTCGGCCCGCACCATTGCCACCCGTGGCAGTCCGGTGTCGGTCCACTTGTTTTGCGCGCGCATCACGATGCTGCGCAGTTCATTCATCACGTCGTTCATGGGACTGAACATGCAGCAGCGCTGAGTGCAAAGCAAGGCGGGTGAGAAGAATAGGCAAGCATCCGAGAAGAACCGGCAACCGTTTCACCGACGGTTGCCCGAATACTGGGGGCCACCCATTCATCATCTTCAAAGGTCATTGCATGAAACTCGAAGGCAAAATTGCAGTTGTCACTGGCGCATCAAAAGGCATCGGCGCCGGTATCGCCAGAGCGTTCGGCGCGGCGGGCGCCACGGTCATTGTGAACTACGCATCGAGCCAGTCCGACGCCGACGCAGTGGTTGCACAGATCCGGGAGCAGGGCGGTCAAGCCGTCGCCATTCCGGCGGACATGAGCAAAGCAGCTGACGTCACGCGATTATTCGACAAGGTCAGAAGCGAATACGGGACGCTGGATGTTCTGGTGAACAACGCAGGCGTTGCGGTGTTTCAAATGATTGAAGACCTCACCGAAGAAGCGTTCCATCAGCAATTCAACCTCAACGTGCTCGGGTATCTATTGGCAGTTCGCGAGGCGGTCAAACTGTTTGGCGCCTCGGCCAGCATCATCAACATCAGTTCGATCCTCAGCACCGATCCCTATCTGGCCTCCAGTGTCTATTCGGCGACCAAAGGCGCGGTCGATACGTTGACCTTCGCCCTGGCCCGGGAGCTTGGGCCACGCGGGATCAGGGTCAACTCGATTCTGCCCGGCCACACCAACACGCCCGCCACCGACGGTAATTTCGCCGGTGAGTTTGGCGACAAACTGATTGCGGGCACGCCGCTGGGCCGTTTTGGCGAGCCCGAAGACATTGCACCGCTGGCGGTATTCCTGGCGTCCGGGGATTCGCATTGGATCACCGGAGAATCCATCCGGGCTTCGGGTGGCGTGCGCGGGGTCGGTTACTGAAAGCATAAAAAAGCGGCCCTGAATACCAGGGCCGCGTCGACGCAGTTTTCAGCGCTCATCACGGGGTCTTACTCGAGGCCCGGGGCCCGTGTTGCGTGACACGAAGGCCGGCAACGCGGCTTGAGTCAGGCGTGTCAGGGCAATGATGTTCAGCGACACCTGGGTCACTGAAGGGCGATCAGCCGAACGTCGCCAAACCTGTGGCGAGGGAGCTTGCTCCCGCTGGACTGCGCAGCAGTCCCCTTCTTTTCAGGTAGAGAAGGGGCCGCTTCGCAGCCCAGCGGGAGCAAGCTCCCTCGCCACAAATGGTTCTGCGCTAAACCCACCGCTTAACTGACTGGCATTAGCGTGTGCGCCTGGTTATTTACTGGCGTCCAGCACCACTCGATAGCGCGCCTTGCCACTGCGCAGGTGATCGACGGCTTCGTTGACCTGGCTCATTCCAAACATCTCCACCTGCGGCAGGATCTGATGCCGGGCGCAGAATTCCAGCATGGTCGCCGTGTTGCTGGGCGAACCGACTGGCGAGCCGGATAAAATCTTTTGCTGGGGAATCAGGTCAAACACGCTGACGGGAATGGCGCTGGGGACGATACCGACGAAATGCAGGCGACCCTTGCCACGCAAGGTGCCGAGCATGGCGGTCCAGTCGAGATTGGCGTTGGCGGTGACCAGCAGGAAGTCGAGGGTGCCGGCAATGGCTTTCAGCGCGCCACTGTCGGTCGAGGCGATTACATTGTGCGCACCCAGGCGCTTGGCTTCGTCGGCCTTGTTCAGCGACGAGGTAAACGCCGTGACTTCGCAGCCCCAGGCGTTTAGGAAGCGCAAGGCCAGGTGCCCGAGGCCGCCGATGCCGACCACACCGACCCGGTCGGTAGGCTTGATGTTGAATTCCACCAGCGGATTGAACACGGTCGAACCGGCACAGAACAGCGGTCCGGCCATGGCGGGGTCGAGGTTGTCCGGTATCGCCAGGGCCCAGGCCCAGTGCGAACGCAAGCGGTCGGCGAAGCCACCGTTGCTGCCGATGATGGTGGGTTTGACGGTGCCGCACAGGTGATGATCGCCGCCGATACACGAGGTGCAATGCATGCAACTGCCCTTGTACCAGCCGATTCCCACCCGCTGTCCCACTTCGAGACCGCGTACCTGCGTGCCCACTCGCACGATTTTGCCGACCACTTCATGACCGGGAATAAACGGGTATCGGCTGACGCCCCAATCGTTATCGATCAGCGATTGGTCGGAGTGGCAGACACCGCAATACTCCACGGCCACTTCCACTTCTTCTTCCCCCAACGGGCCGGGGTCGTAGCTGAAACGCTCAAGTGGCGCGCCGGCCGCCGTTGCAGCCCAGCCAGTGAATTTTGTGAGTTCGGGATGGTCGCTCATGGGATACCTCCTTATCAGAAAACGAGGTTTTTTTGGCGAAGCCAGAGAAGTGTAGCGGGTCAGATCAATCTGACTAACTGGCCTGCTCCGCAAACCACCCCATGATCACCGCACACGCCGGATGGCTCGCTGCCGACGGCTGTGGGCACAGCGAATAAATCCCCCGCGTCTTCAACGGCTGACCGAACGGCACCACCAGCACCCCGCGATCCAGCGATTCCTGGGCCAAGGTCAGATCCGTCATCGCCACCCCCAATCCGCGTGCCGCCGCATCCAGCGCCAACTCGTCGAGGTTGAAGGGGATGTGCCGGTAATCTTCCAGCGACTTGCCGCCATTGGCCGCCAGCCAATCGATCCATGCCTGTTTGTCCGCCGAGCGATGCAGCAGGGCGAAGCGTACAAGATCGTCCATCGAATCCAGTGGGCTCAGGCCCGGCGCGCACACTGGCACCAGGGCTTCGTCGAACAGGGTCAGGCTGGCCGGATCGTTCGACGGTTCGGGCAGGTAAAGGATGTAGGCGTCGCTGTCGCTGGCCGGTTCGACGATCTCTGTCGCGACGGTTTCAATCGACAGGGAAACTTCCGGGTAGCGCAGGTAGAAGTCGTTCAGTTTCGGCAACAACCAGCGGACCGCCAGGGACACGTGCATGCGAATGCGGAAGGGACGCTTCTGTGGGGAAAGCCGATCTTCCAGGGTTTTCAGTTGCTCAAGTATCTGCCGCGCGCTGGCCAGTACCTGTTCGCCTTCCATGGTCAATTGCAGGCTGCGGCTGCTGCGGACAAACAGAGGCACACCGAAGTGACTCTCCAGTTGCTGGATTTGGCGGCTGACCGCGCTTTGGGTCAGGCAAAGCTTTTGCGCCGCTTGGGTGAAGCTGCCCGAATCTGCAACTTCCACCAATGCCTGAAGGCCTTGGAGGGAAGGAGCGTGGCGAATTTTATCCATGCGTTTTCAGAATAGCCCGATGATTTTATAACGTTGGTTGTATCACTACAGACCTTATAGATTCTAGCTCTGGCTGCCGTTATCTTAACCGGCTCATGCGATTACTGCATGTGGCGACAGATGCGGTTAGCCGAATGACAGTCAATGAGGTGATGCATGGAAAACGTATGTGGCTGGATTGCGCAGGCGGGAAACGCCCCGGTTCGTGATCGTTTGAGCGGTACGCAAAAAGCCGATTGGCTGATCATTGGCGCCGGGATTACGGGGCTGTGCGCCGCTCATTCGCTCGCCGAAATGCACCCTCAGAGCCGCATCGTGATCGTCGACCGGCAGCGCGCGGCGCAGGGGGCGTCGGCACGTAATTCCGGGTTTGTCGTGGCCCATGAACATCCGGCCACGGATGAGTTGTCGGGGAATCAGGGTTTCGCCGGTTATGAAGTCGATACCGCAATCTCCCGCGCTGCCAGCGAGGAAGTCCGCCAGCGGATTGCTCGTCACGGCATCGAGTGCGACTTCCGGGACTCGGGTTATTTCTTCGCCGTCAGTGATCCGGCCAAGTTGACTCACGTTGAAGCCAAGCTGCAAACGCTGCACGCCGTGGGCGCCTCGGCACAGTTTCTGGAAGGTGAACAGCTCAAGCAAAAACTCGGCACCGGGCATTATCAGGCTGCGATCTGGTGCGGCAATGGCAACGCCTTGCTGCAACCGGCCAAATACGTGAAGGGCTTGCTCGATGCGTTGCCGCCGAATGTCACCCTCTACGAAAACACCGATATCACTGGGCTGGAACGTTCAGCTCAAGGACGAGTTCGTGCCCAAGGCGTCGAGGGCAACATCGAGGCGAAACAGGTGCTGGTGTGCCTGAACGCCTTTATCCCGCGCTCGGGAATCGCCGACAGCGGCACGTTCCCGATGGAACTCAGCGCCAGCCTGACACGGCCGCTGACCGTCGATGAGTTCAAAGCGATGGGCAGCGTCGAGCCCTGGGGCGTGCTGTCCACCCGGCCACTCGGCGCCACGGTGCGGCTGACCCCGGACCGTCGCGTGATGATCCGCAACACCGCCGAATACCGTTCCCAGGACCTGTCCAACAGCGATTTGCTGCTGCGCCGAAAACATCACGCGCTGGGTTTGCAGCGTCGCTTCCCGTGGTTGACCGAGCAGGACATTCGCTACACCTGGACCGGTCATTTGAGCGCCTCGCGTTCCGGGCAACCGTTTTTCGCCAAGGTCGAGGAGGGCGTGTTTGCCGTGGCCGGCTGCAACGGTTCAGGCGTCGCGCGCGGCACCCTTTGGGGACGCTTGCTCGCCGAACTGGCCTCGGGCGCCAGTTCGCCATTGTTGGCCTCAGTGATGCAAAGAGCCCAGCCCGGTTGGCTGCCGCCCAAACCTTTGCTCGATATCGGTGCCATGCTGCGTATGCGCGTGGAAGCGGTCAGGGCCAGAACAGAAATCTAGAAAACGGCAATCACACAACAAAAATTCTCCAAAACTAGGTGATCGAACATGCGCGTCCATCCTGTTTCCCTGGCGGTCTTACTCACGACGTTTTCGGCAGTCTCCTACGCCGACGAACAGGTCAATATTTCCAACTGGAGCGGCTACATCGCCGACGACACGCTGCCCAGTTTCACCAAGGCCACCGGGATCAAGGCGACTTACGACATCCACGACAGCAACGAAGTCCTCGAATCGAAGTTGATGACGGGCAATACCGGGTATGACGTGGTCAGTCCGTCGAACCATTTCATGTCGCGGTTGATCAAGGCTGGGGCGATTCAGAAGCTTGATAAAAGCCAACTACCGAACTGGAAAAACCTCGACCCGGCGCTGATGAAAAAACTCGAGGTCAACGACCCCGGCAACCAGTACGGCTATCCCTACATGTGGGGTACGGCGGGTATTGGCTACAACGTCGAGAAAATCAAAGCGATCTTCGGCAACACCGATGTCACCCATTCCTGGAGCCTGTTTTTTGATGAGAACAACATCAAGAAACTCAGCCAGTGCGGCGTGGCGATTATCGATAATCCGACGCAGATTCTGCCGATCACCCTTAACTATCTGGGCTTGCCGCACCACAGTCACGAGCCGGCGGATTACGCCAAGGCCGAGCAGGCGCTGCTGAAGATCCGGCCGTACGTTCAGTACTTCCACACCTCCAAATACGTCAGCGATCTGGCCAACGGCAACATCTGCGCGGTGATCGGTTTCAATGGCGATATCGTGCAAGCCGCCGCCAGCGCCAAGGAAGCCAAGAACGGCATCGACATCGCCTATTCGATCCCGGACGAAGGCTCGACCCTGTGGATGGACATGGTGGTCATGCCCAAGAGCGCGCCCCACGAGAAAAATGGCTACACCTATATGAACTACCTGCTTGAGCCCAAGGTGATTGCCAACATCAGCAGCAGCGTGCACTACGCCAATGCCAACCTGGCGGCGGACATCGATGTAGTGCCGGAGGTGAAGCAAGACCCGGCGATTTACCCACCGAAAAGCGTGCTGGAAAAACTGTTCACCGTGGAAGACCTGCCGCCTGCCATCGCACGGTTGACCACCCGTCTGTGGAACAAGCTGAAGACCAACACCTGAAACCGCATTCGCGAGCAGGCTCGCTCCCACAGGGGATCGTCGCCGACCATAGATTTTGTGTTCACCGCAGATCCCCTGTAGGAGCGAAGCTTGCTCGCGAAGGCGGCTTCACATTCAAAATAGATATTGGCTGACACGACGCCTTCGCGAGCAAGCCCGCTCCCACAGTGGATCGTCGCCGACCATAGATTCTGTGTTCACCGCAGATCCCTGTAGGAGCGCTCGCGAAAGCGGCTTCACATTCAACAGATGTACTGGCTGACACGACGCCTTCGCGAGCAAGCCCGCTCCCACAGTGGATCGTCGCCGACCATAGATTTTGTGTTCACCGCAGATTCCTGTAGGAGCGAAGCTGCTCGCGAAGGCGGCTTCACATTCAACATGGATATTGGCTGACACGACGCCTTCGCGAGCAAGCCCGCTCCCACAGTGGATCGTCGCCGACCATAGATTTTGTGTTCACCGCAGATCCCTGTGGGAGCCGGGCTTGCCCGCGAAGAGGCCCTCACAGCCAACAAGCTACCGGACTTGTGTGCAATCCGCTCAATGGCGCCACGACCCCTCGGGCATTTCGACCTGCCGCTCGGCAGCCGCCAACGCAGCCTTCAGCCCTGTTTTATCCAATGCAATGCAGTAAGCAGGTTTCGCCCGTTCAAACCGCCAGCTCTCATCGAGGCCACCGGCATCCACCGCGTCGAATCCAATCTCATCCAGCAACTGGATTACCAACGCTTTCGCCACCCGATCATCCGCCGCGACGGGCAGTGCGCGTCGGTCCGGTGCCGCTTTGGCGCGGCCGTCTTGCAACAAATCCTGGGCCAGGATGGCATTGAACACCTTGACCACACTGGAGTGGGGCAGTTGCTCGGCGAGCAGGCGGCTGGTAGTGGTTTCGAAATGATCCAGCGCGTCGATATGGCCGTCGCGTGCCGGGTAATAGTTGTTGGCATCCAGCACGGTTTTGCCCTCCAGTAACCGCGCCGGCAAGCTGCGGTAATGCTCCAGTGGAATGGCCACCAACACCACCTCGCCAAACTGTGCTGCCTCTTCGACAGTGCCGACCTGACTGCCACGAATGCCGCTGAGCACACTGCTCAGGGTTTGCGGGCCGCGTGAATTGCTGAGCATCGCTTCATGTCCCGCCGCGATGACCAATTGCGCCACTGTGCGTCCGATAAAGCCTGCTCCAATGATCCCGATTCGCATGTCCGTACTCCGTTGGTTGGTAAGGAGAAACCATGATGATTGCCAACCAGGCGCAGATAAATAATCATCGGCTACTTAGTCTCGTTACCAGGAGTGTCGAATAATGGATCGCCTGACGAGCATGGGCGCCTTTGTGATGGCGGCCGAATCCGGCTCCTATGCCAGCGCCGCCGAACGTCTCGACATGTCGCCGCAGATGGTCGCCAAGCATGTCGCCGCGCTGGAACAGCGGCTGGGCGCACGACTGCTGAACCGCACGACCCGACGCCAGAGCCTGACGGAACTGGGCAGCGCTTATTACGAACGCTGCAAACACATCTTGAGCGAGGCCCAGGCTGCCGACTCCCTGGCGCAGATCATGAACGACACCCCCCGGGGCAAGCTGAAAGTCAGCGCACCCGTGACCTTCGGCTCCTACAGCCTGATGCCGTTTGTCACGGAGTTTTTGCGTCAGCATCCCGAGGTGGAAATCGATCTGCATCTGACCGATCGCTTCGTCGATCTGGTGGAGGAGGGCTATGAGGTCGCGTTCAGGATCGGCCCGCTGGCCACATCAAGTTTGACCGCGAGGCCGCTGGCGCCTTATCGATTGATCACCTGCGCCGCGCCAAGTTACCTGGCTGAACGCGGGACGCCGCAAACCCCGGATGATCTCAAGCACCACGAGTGCCTGGGTTATGCCTATTGGTCCCGGCCGGCAGACCGCGAATGGGTGTTCTGCAGGGGCTCGACGGTTGAGCGCGTGCAAGTTGCCAGTCGATTGCACGTCAATGAAAGCAAGGCACTGCTGTCGGCCGCGCTGGACGGATTCGGGATTGTCCTTGGGCCCAAAGACTTTCTTGAGCCTGCCTTGCGTAGCGGTGAGTTGGTGCGACTGTTAGCCGATTACGAAGCACCGAGCCGGCAGATGCATTTGCTCTACACGGCCAATCGTCAGAGAACCGCCAAACTCCGACGATTTATCGATGCGGCGCTGGTGCATTTTGCTGCGCCTTGAGCAGGCTTAAAGCGGCACAACCAGCGTCAGCCAGCTGTTCCAGCCTTCGGCGCGATTCTCGGTATCAAACTCGTAGTAGCCCTTGAGGTTGGCGTACCAGAGTTCTTTGCCAACTTTGAAGAAGTGCCCGGCCTGAGGGCCGACGGCACTGACTTTGGATTTGAAATCGCCCTGGGTCGCGCCGCTGCCGCTGTCCCCCGTGACTTGATGGAAAACGTAGCCGACCACGCCCAGGTGCGTCTGGCTGGTGATGAAGTGCGAGGCGCTCAAGTCGAGGTGGGCGTCGATACCGTTTTTATAATCGATATCGGTGTTTTCCCAGTTGTAGGTCATGCCCGCCACGGCGGAAAACTCGTTGGTCTTGTCGAAGTAGGTGTAACCGCCGCCCGCGTCCATCGAGGCATGGCCAAGCCCGGTGTTGACCAGGCGATCCGGGTCGTAGGCTCCGACCGGCACGTTGCCCATGGTGTACGCCATGAAATTGTGCACGCCATGGTTCCACTTCATTGTGCCCAGCAGATAAACGTCACTCGCGCCCTTGAGGCTATCGTCCACCCCGCCGGAAAAGCTCCGGCCGCGCGGGCCGGTCAACGTGGCATCGACACTGGCTTCGGACCGGCCGACGGCGGCAACCACGGAGACCGCGGCTTGAGCACCCAACAGCGGTTCGGCGAAGGTGTAGGTGGGGCTGGCAAACAGCAAATCCGCTTTCGCATCCAGCCCGACTGTGGTCCGGCCGCCCCGTGGAAACGGCTTGCTCCCGCCTTCACTGGCACTGACATGGTAATAAACCAGCGGCAGGCTCCAGCCCGGCTCGGTTGGCGCCGCTGCCAGTGCACCGAACTGGCCAGGCAGCCAGAAACTGATGCCGCCGTCGTCCGCCTGTACGGTGATCGCGGGCAATAAGGCCATCAAGCCGATCAGTCTCTTTGCTGTTGTCATCAGGGCCTCAATTGCCGACCGTTATTTGAATAATCCATGCACGGGAAGCAAGTGTAGGCGAATGTGCGGATTTGGCTTCCTCAGGTAAGGCATTTTGCTGGCCCCCAAACCTTCGACTAATCGCCAGAATCGCCGCACTTTCAGATGGTTAGGTGAATTCAATTGCGCAATCTAGTGATCTCGCTGGCCCTGGCGAGCGTTGCCATCCCGGTTGAAGCCAAAGAGCTGAAACCCAATGATCGGTACATGTGCAGCTGGGGCGCAGGGACAGCGGCGAGGGCTCAGGAACTGAAACTGCAAGGCGTTTCGCTGTACGCCGCGCGCCAGAAGATTCAGGGTTACAAGTTCGACAAATCATGGATGCGCATGATGGCCATGGGGATTACCGAGCAAACTTACGACAGCAAGTCGCGGTTCAAGCCCGAAGCGATCCGCAAGAGCTTTTATGAGGACTGCGTGCGCTACAAATTGGCGCGTAAATGAGCCGTCGCCTGGATTGCTGAACCGATGCTGTCGAGCTTTGAAGTTTCATGAATGTTCAGCTGCGAGCGGCTTAGGATGATGGCTTCGGGTGGTGCGTGGCCATGCTTGCAGCCAGAGGCAACAGAACAATGAAATCGAATCTCTTTAAAGTCGTGTTGATCGCCGGTGCTTTGCTCCTGAGCGCATGTTCCGGTTCCGGCGTGACCACCAGCAGTTGTTTTTCCGATGGCTGCCAGCAGTTTGATGGCCGCACTTCGAACAAGCTGAATTTCGGCGGGAGCGCTATCGGTAGCAACTTCAGCGAGTACAGCTCGGGTTTGCTGCACGATTAAATTGAAGGCTTCGGTATCGACGCGGGTCGTGATGAAATAGCCGCTCGTTTTTTCGAGAGCCGTTACATGAACCGCGCTGCCATCCTGACCCTCGCCCTGATGCTCACCACCGGATTGCTCGGCACCCAGGCCTACGCGGCCGGCGATGCCGAGGCGGGCGGCAAGCTGTTCAGCCGCACCTGTGGCGGTTGCCATCAAGTCGGCGAATCGGCGCGGCCGGGCTTTGGTCCAGAACTCAATGGCGTGATCGGCCGCACCGCCGGCAGCACCACGGGTTACCAATACTCCGAGGCGATGAAATCCTCCGGCGTGATCTGGACCCGCGAAACCCTGGCCAAGTACATCGAAGACCCCAAAAGCGTAGTGGCCGGCACCCGCATGATCTTCTGGGGCATCAGCGATCCGGAAAAGATCGAAAACCTGTTGGCCTACCTGCAAACCTTTCAGCCGCAGTAATCCGAATCTGTGCATCAGCGAAACCGCAACGGAATCGCCTCCGCGAACGGATAAAACTGAAAGTACGGCTTGGCTTCCTCGATGACCCGCTGCACCGACGGTCGCTGGATCAACCGTTCAAAGTTTGCACTCAGATGCCCGCAGTCGTTGGGAAACGGTAGCAGCGTGCTGGCGTAGAACAGCGCCGGGACCGCCGCGCAGTCGGCCAGGCTGAAGGCCTCGCTGGCTACCCAGATCCTCGACGCCATCCGCCGCTCCAGCATGTGATACGCCGTCGACAGCAGCGCACGCTCCTTGGTCAAATCGCCATGCAGGGAGAACAGACGATCCGCCACAATCCGCTGCATCGGCCCCTGAACGTACAGATCGAAAAAGCGATCCCACAAACGCACCTCCAGCGCAGCCTCCCAATCTTCGGGAACCAACGGCTGCGGACCAGGATAAAAGCGGTTCAGGTATTCGATGATGATCGTGGACTCCGGCACGTCGCGCTCGCGCGTGTGATCGTGGACCACCGGAAACTTGCCGATCGGCCAGCGCGCCTGAAGCTCGGCGCGGTCGGCCTCGCTCGCCAGATCGACAATCCTCTTTTCGAATTCATGGCCATTTTCGTACAGCGCAATCAGCACTTTGTGGCAGTACGACGAGAGCGGATGGTAGTAAAGAGTCAGCGGCATCTTTCAGTCCTCGATGAACGTGTGCAGCCCACAACGTTGTAGTATCGACCGAGGTTCAGGGATGTGCGAGGCGAGCCTACCCAGCGGTCGCGGCGCCTGGAGAAAAATCCGTCGTCAGCAATACTCAAGGGTCGGCAACCACCCCGCGAGGCGAACAGCATGAAAAAGGCAACGGACGCAGAAGAGGGCGCTAGCGCCGCTGCGCAGATCGACGCAAAAATCCACGAACTGAACGACTGGCGAGGCGAAACCCTGGCGCATATCCGCGCGCTGATCCACAAGGCCGACCCCGAAGTAGTCGAAGAAGTGAAATGGCGCGGCGTGCCGGTGTGGTCCCACGCCGGCATCCTCTGCACCGGCGAGACCTACAAGGCCGTGGTGAAAATGACCTTCGCCAAGGGCGCCTCGCTGGAGGACCCTTCAGGCCTGTTCAATTCCAGCCTCGAAGGCAACACCCGGCGCGCGATTGATATTCACCAGGACGAGAAGATTGATGAGGCCGCGTTGAAGGCGCTGATTCGTGCGGCCGTGAAACTCAATACTTCGAAAGCGGCGAAATGAGCGGCCCCGTCACTGCGCAATAAAGTCGCGAATCGCCCGAATGGTCGCGGTCGGCGCTTCTTCCATCAACCAATGGCCGGCCCCTGGGATCACCACTTCCGTGACCTTGTCCGCGGCATTGCGCATCACGATCGCTTCGTTGTTGCCGAAGGATTTTTCACCGCCGATGGCCAGCACCGGCATCTTCAGCCGGTTCTTCATTGTTGCTTCATTGTCCACGGCGTCCTGGCGAATGCTGCGAAACTGCGCGAAAGCCGCGTGCATGGCGCCGGGGCGGGCGTAGAGCTTGGCGTAATGCTGACGGGTGGCTTCGTCGACTTTGCTGGGGTCGCCAGCGAACTCGTTCCAGAAGCGGTCCAGGTAAATGCGCTCACGGCCGGCAACCAGGCGCTCGGCATCCGGGCCGCCAAAGTCGAAGTGCCACAGCATCGGCGAGCGGACGATCTCGTTCCAGGGCGTAATGCCCGGCACCGGCGCATCCATCACCACCAGTCGATCAGTCAATTGCGGGTAACGCGCGGCGTAGGCGAAGGCGACCATGGTGCCGATGTCATGGCCGATGACCACCGAATGCTCGATGCCCAACGCCGCCAACACTCCACGAATATCGCCCGCCTGGGTCTTCTTGTCGAATCCGCTGTCCGGGATCGACGACAACCCCATGCCACGCAGGTCGGGCACCACCAGGGTGTGATCCTTGGCGAGATCCGCTGCGAGCGGCGCCCACATGTCGCCGGTATCACCGAAACCATGCAAAAGCACCACCGCCGGTCCCTTGCCACCGACGCGCACATGCATCGTGACCCCTTCCACGGGAATGTCCTTGGTCAGGAAAGCAGCGGGGAATGGCGTTACATCAGCCAGTGCCGGAAGGCTCAGGGCTAGCAGCAGGGAAGCGGTCAGCAAGGCGCGGATCATCAGCGTTCTCCAAAGGGGCGGGCTCATGGAAGGGTAGCTGGGGTTGTGCAAATTGCCGTCCAACGGACATTCGTGAAATTCAATGAATCTTCTGAATAGGGGTGAATCGTAAGAATTAGAGCGGCGCAAAGCCTGATGCCCGTCAGTTAAGTAAGGCGCGGAACCTGTGGGAGCGAGCTTGCTCGCGATAGCGGCGTAACAGTCAGCATCAATGTTGAACGTGATACCGCTATCGCGAGCAACCTCGCTCCCACATGAATTTCCGCGTTCAGTAGTTAACGGGTCGGCATCAGGTACAAAGCCGGGATTCTTTTGAGATGACTGCCAGGTACACCCCCATGACACACCTTCAGACCCTTACAGGCACGCCAATAGGTAGCCCGGTAGCCACCGACAGCAATCAGGCCAAGACTGTTTATGACGCCTTGATGCAGCCGAGCGAAGCACTGCGCGATGTCGATGTTGTCGACTTTCTGCACCACGAGCTGGCCCGTGCCGAGCACACAGTTTGCGAAGTGCCGAGCAACCCGCAGGTGCTTGAAGACTGGATCGGCCAGGGTGTGGCGAACGTCGCCGAGCAATACTCGGCGTATCTGCAAGAACGACATGCCGGCGGTCCCCGACGTTTCTTCACGGGGCGCAGCCATGCGCTGTACTTCTTGCAGCATGTCGCACCGACCAAGTTAGTCGACGGCGCGTGGCTCTACGGCCTGCTGCCGCAGTGGGCGGATTATCGGTTTCATGGGCTGATTCGTACGTATCTGGAAGAATTGGGCGACGGCGAACCGGCGCTCAACCATGTGGCGTTGTATAAAAAACTCATCGCTGATCTGGATTGCGACCCCGGCTATACGCTGGCGGATATCTATTACGAGCAGGGCGCGATCCAGCTGGCGCTGGGGCAGCACGGCGCGGCGTTCCTGCCCGAAGTCATCGGCTACAACCTGGGCTATGAACAACTGCCGTTGCACTTGCTGATTACCTCGTTCGAATTGAATGAACTCGGCATCGATCCGTACTATTTTTCGCTGCACGTGACCATCGACAACGCCAGCACCGGTCATGCGCGCAAGGCCGCCCAGAGTGTGCTGTCGCTGATGCCGATGGGGGCGGAGCGCGATGAGTTTTATCGGCGTGTCGTGCAAGGCTACAAGCTCAATGAACTCGGAATTGGCTCGACGGCGATCATCAAGTCCTTCGACTTGGACCAGCAAGTCATCGCCATGCTCGAACGCAAACGCTCGTTCGGCCAGCACATGCATTCCGACTATTGCCGTCTGGAAGGCAAGACCGTGAATGAGTGGCTGGCGGAACCCGATCAGATCCCAGCATTCCTCGACGTCTTGCTGAACAAAGGCTGGATCAAGCGCGATGAAGACCCGGCCAACAGTCGGTTCTGGAAGCTGATCGACGGAGCGGGCGCGCCGATGTTTGGCGTTTTCTCGGGTTACGAAAAACAGCTGCTGTGGGATTGGATTGCTGGCGAACGGATCGTGGACGAAAGCGCTGCCAACGCCTTTCGATTTCAGTTCAGGAGCAAGACCTCTGCAGATGCGGATGTAGCGTCGCCGGCCATTCCAACCGACCCGGACCTGCAAGGGCTGCTCAGCGATCTCGAACACTGCGCGGCCAGTGAAAAAATGGCTGTGCTTGGCGCGTTCATGTGCCCGGCCATGCATGCGACACCGGCCGGGCTCTACGCCACTCGGGAGTTCGTCAAGGTGATGAGCGAAAACGTAAAGGGGCAAGCGGTATGAGCGGACAAACCGCGCTGTTGCAATTGGGCAAGCTGCTGCGAGCTAGCGGATACACGTTCGTGACGCCAACGCCGATCACTCATCAACGGGTCAACGACAGGGCTGGCAATGCCATCGGCAGCACACTGCGCGATGCGTTTGGCTGGAATCGGCCATTCGCGCAAGGTTTGCTGCCACGCCAAGAAGAGAGCGAACTGATCGAAAGCGGTGTGTTGGAACGTGATCATGAGCAGCTCAAAAGTACCGTCAGATGGTCATCGCTGGATAACCTGTTGCTGGTTCATTCTGCCTTCCCGACCACCCAGGAAGACTCGGTGTTCTTCGGCCCGGATACCTATCGTTTTGCTCAAACCATAAACCGCCATTTGCAAACCACCGATTGCGCCATCAAGTGCGCCGTCGACATCGGTTGCGGCACAGGCGCCGGCGCAATGCTTATCGCCCAGGCGAAGCCCCAGGCTGAAGTCTTCGCAGTGGACATCAACCCCAAGGCGCTCGAATTCACCGCGATCAACGCCAAACTGGCAGGCTTGAACAACGTGGTCTGCCACGCCAGCAATGTGCTGAATGATGTAGAAGGGCGCTTCGACTTGATCGTCGCCAATCCGCCGTACATGAAGGATTCCAGGCAACGGGCCTATCGCCATGGCGGTGATGCGCTGGGTGCGGACCTGTCGGTGCGGATCGTTCACGAATCGATTGAGCGCTTGGCCGTGGGCGGGTCATTGCTGCTGTATACCGGCGTTGCCATTGTGGATGTCCAGGATCCGTTTCTCGCCTCAGTCAAAGAGGCTTTGGATCAACCGGCGCTGGACTGGAGTTACCGTGAGCTTGACCCGGACGTCTTCGGCGAGGAGTTGCTGGAGGCCGGCTATGAACAGGTTGATCGCATCGCGGCCGTGGAACTGATCGTCACGCGACGTCTACCGGTGTAGTTCCTTTCTCAGGATACCGTCATGAAATCATTCCAAAACCAGCTGACTCCTGCTCAAGAACAGCGGCTCTGTGCCCTGGATGCCTGGCACTGTGCGCTCGAGAACTGCGCGCTGCGGATGGATTGCCCAGATGCCTATCATGAGGAGCTGCTTCGCCAAGCGGATGAAATGGATCGCCAGGGCATTGTGAATTGGGAGGAGTGGCGAGACTTGCGGCTGGAGGCGGATGCGGCTTATTCGCGCGCGGTGGCGGGAGGGGATTACCACTCAGTGGTCAGCCGATAGGTTTTCTGTCCTTTTGGCGCTATCTGCTGGCCCGTTGGCGTTAGTCGGTCACTGGACATCGGGATAGAGTGGTCGCTATGTTCCTGGCGCCCGGATGACCCTACTGATGACCCGCCCCCGTTTCTTGCCCGACAACTTCACCCTGACCCTGATCTGCGTGGTGATTCTCGCCAGTCTCCTGCCCGCCAGCGGCCAGGTCGCGGTCGGTTTTGGCTGGTTGACCAACATCGCGATTGCCCTGCTGTTTTTCCTGCACGGCGCCAAACTCTCCCGTGAATCAATCATCGCCGGCGCGGGCCACTGGCGCTTGCACCTGCTGGTGTTCAGCCTGACCTTCATCCTGTTTCCTATCATCGGGCTGGCGCTCAAACCATTGCTGTCGCCGCTCATCGGCAACGATCTGTACATGGGCATGCTCTACCTCTGCGCGCTGCCCGCCACCGTTCAGTCGGCAATTGCTTTCACCTCGCTGGCGCGGGGCAACGTCCCGGCGGCGATTTGCAGTGCGGCGGCGTCCAGTCTGTTCGGGATTTTCCTCACACCGCTGCTGGTCACCTTGCTGCTGGATGTGCACGGCGATGGTGGCTCTACCATCGATGCGATCCTGAAGATCAGTGTGCAACTGCTACTGCCATTCGTGGCCGGGCAGATCGCGCGGCGCTGGGTCGGCAACTGGGTGGCGCGCAACAAGAACTGGCTGAAATTCGTCGATCAGGGCTCGATCCTGTTAGTGGTCTACGGTGCCTTCAGCGAGGCAGTGAACGAAGGCATCTGGCATCAGATTCCGCTCTGGGAACTGGGCGGCCTGGTGGTGGTGTGCTGCATCGTCCTGGGGCTGGTGTTGCTGGCTTCCACGGTACTCGGTAAAGCCTTCGGTTTCAGCCAGGAAGACCGCATCACCATCCTCTTCTGCGGCTCGAAGAAAAGCCTGGCCACCGGCGTGCCGATGGCCCAGGTGCTGTTTGCCGGAAGCACCTTGGGCGTGCTGATTCTGCCGTTGATGTTGTTCCATCAGATTCAATTGATGGTGTGTGCGGTGTTGGCGCAGCGCTACGCCAATCGCACGGAAACGGTCGCGGAAATGATGGGGCAAGTTGATCCATAAGCACCTGTTGCTTTCGAACCTCGTATCAGGATAACTGTGGCTCTGTCCTGCCTCGAGGTGACCCGCGATGTTTGATCTGCCCTCTATCGTGACGTACGTAGCCGTCGTGATCGGTCTGTTTCTAATCCCTGGCCCTGCGGTGCTGTTGGTCATCACGCGCACCATTCAGGGTGGACGCAAAGTCGGGATTGCCACGGGGCTGGGCGTTGCATCGGGGGACCTGATTCATACGCTGAGCGCTGCGCTGGGGCTATCGGCCATTTTGATGACCTCGGCGCTCGCGTTTAATGTCGTGAAGACGGTGGGCGCGTGCTATCTGATCTACCTGGGTGTGCGCGCCTTTCTGGCCAAGCCAGGCGCCACTGAGCGAAAGCAATTGGCTGACGTGACCTCGACCCAGGCTTTTTTCCAAGCGGTCGGCGCAGAAGTGCTGAACCCGAAAACCGCGATTTTCTTCCTGGCCTTCCTGCCTCAATTCATTCACCCGGAGTCGGGCTCGTCCTTGATTCAATTCGCGGTGCTTGGCTTGCTCTTCTCGGCGCTCAGCGCGACCTATACCAGCGTTCTTGCACTCAGCATTCGTCCTTTGAGCCGGTTGATCAAAGGCCTGTCGGGTCTGCGTCGGTGGGAAGGGAAAATCATCGGGACGATGTTTGTCGGGCTTGGGGTCAAGGTGGCTTTTCAGCAGCGGTAGGGTGGGGGTGGGGAGCCTACCGCTATTGTATTGCCTGCGTCCTATCCGGCAGTTCCACCGTTGGGCAACGGCACCTTTCCCATCGGGTTGTCTCTCGATAGGGCGGCGACAGGATGGAGTGAAGGCAGCGGTGGCTACAGCAACTGCCCGCCCGAGATGTCAAAAGTCGTCCCGTTAGCCCAGGCCATGTCATCGGACAGGATGGCGGCAACCGCACCGCCTATATCATCCGGCAGACCGACACGGCCCAGCGCGATGCCCTGTGCCACATAGGCGTTCACATCCTTGTTGTCGCGCACCGCACCACCGCCAAAATCGGTTGCGATGGCGCCTGGGGCAATTGCATTCACCCGAATTCGGCGCGAACCGAGTTCTACGGCCATGAAACGGGTCAGCACCTCGACTGCAGCCTTAACCGCCGCATAAATGCTGTAGCCCGGCAGAGTAAAGCGCACGAAGCCAGAGGAAACGTTCAGGATACGACCGCCGTCTTCCACGAGCGGTAACAGCTTCTGTGTCAGGAAAATCGGCCCGCGAAGGTGTGTGGCGACCAGTGAACCGAACTGGTCCTCGGTCGCGTCAACAAAGTTCGCAAAGAGGCCATTGCCGGCATTGTTGATGAGGAAGTCGAAGCGCTCGCGGCCGAAGTCTGTCTTCAGCGTATCAGTCAGTGCGTTAGAAAAATCTTGATAGCTGGCAGTATCGGTGATGTCTAGCGGCAGCATCGCGGCCTTGCCGCCCTGTGCCTCGATTTCTCGCATCAGCGATTCGGCTTCTGCCTCGCCGCTACGATAGGTGCCGATGATGTGGACGCCGCGCTTGGCTAGGTGAAGCGCCATGTTGCGGCCAAGGCCACGGCTGGCGCCAGTGATGAGTGCGATCTGATTGGTCATGGATTGTCTCTGCTAGGTAAGCGCGCTTTTCTGCGCGTTTTTGACCCGCTCAAGATAGGCAATGACAGGTTTGTAACCCACACCCAATAAGCTCAGTTTATTGCCTGATTGTATCAATCACATTGCGCGGTAGCGGGGCGTAGGCATAATCGGCTCATGACCAATGATCTTGCACCGCATCTTGATATAGCCCTGCGCCATGCGCCACCGGGTTTGACTTTTACACCGATTCCGCGTGTGGACATCTGCGTCGGACAAGGCTCTACAGACAAGGCGCCATGCCTGTATCGCTCGATGATCTGCTTCATTCTGCAAGGTTCGAAGCGCGTTGCGATTAACGACAATCTTCTAAGCTACGACAGTGAGCAATATCTCATCAGCGCCCTGGACCTGCCGTTGATCGGGCAGATTATAGATGCTGAAGGAGGGCAGCCCTACGTTGCGGTATCGCTCGTTCTGGATCCGGCCATACTGGCGGAACTGGCGACCACCATGCCGCCGGTTCGCGAGAGCGAACAAAAGGGGATAGGCATCACGATTAACCCGATGACCGCTTCGCTACGTGACACGTTGCTGCGCTTATTGTCATTGCTTGACACGCCTGCCGATATCCCGGTGCTCGGCCCCATGGTTGAACGGGAGTTGCTCTATCGTCTTCTACTAGGCCCTCAGGGGCGGCTACTGCGTCAGATTGCCCAACCCGAAGGCGCACTGGGTAGCATCCGGCGGGCCGTTGCGTGGATCCGAGACAATTACAATGTCCGACTTCGCATCGATGCGTTGTGCGATGCAAGCGGCATGAGCCGGGCAAGTCTGCATCGCCATTTTCTGTCGATGACCGGCCTCAGTCCCCTCCGATATCAGAAACAGCTCAGATTGCAGGAAGCTCGCCAGCTTTTGCTTGCTGGCGAGCATCGCGCGTCTGACGTGGCGTTCGCTGTCGGCTATGAGAGCGCATCACAGTTTAGCCGCGAGTACCTAAGGCAATTCGGCGTATCGCCTGCACGCGACGTGCGCGAGGTACGGCAAGCGATCGCCAATTCAACAAGGACGTAAAGGGCAGACTGACTTTTGGAGTCTTGACGACTGACTAGTCAGGCCGAATTTATTGGCAATAACTCGCGCATGACGTTGCCCCTGACGTCAAAGATATCAAGGAACACGAAGGGCTTGAGGCGCTGACCCAGACAGAAGGACTCATCAGACGGGTTATAGGCTCATGACCTGCCGCTTCTCGAGTGCGATGAGTAATAGGCCGGGACACTCGGGTGTCAGGAGGGGTTGAGGAAGTAGTCATCGCGTTGATTCCCGCAAGGTGAGGCTTACACTCGACGGATCAGACTCAAAGTACTGTCGCGATGGAGCCAGGCAATACTGGCTGTGATGAGTAGCAACAAGATGGCCGGTACAGGGCGGCCCTCGATAACGAAGAGGTGGGTGAAAATTGCAACGCACATAGTGATCGCCAGCAGCAGCCCTCCCAATCCTATAGTGACGGGTATGAACAAAGCGACAGCAGCGCTGATTTCGATCAGCCCCGTCGCGATACGAAACCACTGACCCAAGCCAATATGTTCGAAGATCTCGACCATCATTGGCACGCCAGCGAGCTTGGCGCCGCCAGCTGCCAAAAACACCAAGGCCGCTATAAGGCGTAATCCAAGGGACGTGTACTTCAACGCCGTGCTCGTGCTGGCGGATTGATTGAACGCTTTATTACTCATTTCAGTGTCCACTTTAGACGGCGCGGAGCCCAACGAAGATGGGTTAACAGGGGGCAATGCATTGGTTGAAAATAATGCCCCCCGCCCTGTTTTAAACGCCAGCAGTCGCTTCGCGGACGAAGTCTTCATAAGAGCGCAGCGGGTGCCCAATGATGGCTTCCAGCCGGTTCACGGTTCCTTCAGCGGCTTGCATGCCGAACGTCTGGATACCCGCCATCATCAGGCGCATGTCGTATGCCAACCAGCCGGGGCCGTACGAAGCCAGTTGCCCTTCGAAAGCCGCTACATCGTCACCGCCGTAAGCGATCTCACGACCCAGGGCTGAACTCCAGGTCTTGGCCACGGATGCACCCGTCAGTGCTTGTGGCCCAACCAACTCCAGTGTTACACGATCGAGAGCCGAAGATGCCTTGTCGCGTCGCAGCAGTTCTGCCACGGCGACATCGGCAATGTCGCGTGCATCAATCATCGAGACGCCCGCCGAGCCGATCGGCATCGGGTACACCGAGTAGTTCTGGATCGTCTGTTGGACCATCAGGTCGTTTTGCATAAAGTAAGCGGGACGCAGAATAGTCGCGGGGATGTCGAGGCTTTCGAGCATGCGCTCAACGGTATGCTTGCCAGTGAAGTGCGGAACATTGGTGAACTTGTCGGCATGAATCACCGAGAGGTAAACGATGCGCTCAATGCCAGCCTCGTGAGCGAGGTTCAACGTAATGAGGGCTTGCGTGACCTCGTCGGGCGTAACGGCGTTGAGCAAAAACAGCGTCCGTACCGAAGACAGCGCAGCACGCATCGAAGGTACATCGGTGAGGTCTGCGACAACTTCAGTGACGCCTGCCGGGAAGTCGCGTTTACCCGCTTGGCGCACGAGCGCTTTGACTTCGGCGCCCGCGTCGGCAAGACCCTGAGTGACGAGTGAACCAATAGTGCCCGTGGCGCCAATAACGAGAATGCTCATTTTGAATCTCCTGCGGTGATTAGAGGGAGTGGATCAGCGAGAGAAGTCCGCAACGACTTTTCCAGTTCCGGAAACGGTGCGATTGCGTTCAATCGCCGTGGGTATGTCTGCGAAGCCAATGACCTCGCCGATCCTGGACCGCAGCGTGCCGTTGGCGATTTCTTTTGCCAGCGAAGCCAGAAGTTCGGGATCAGGTTTGTTCATGAACCACAGGCCTCGGCGATTCGCCGGCGTGCGCGCCAGAATGTCAGGTGAGGACGTGCCGACAATGACGCCGTTCTCAGCCAGCACCTGCCAGGAGCGATCCAGCACTTCACCCCCGACGTAGTCGAGCACCAGGTCAATGTCCCGGATGACTTCCTCGAAACGTTGGGCTTGATAGTCGATGACATGATCGGCGCCGAGGCTGCGCACATAATCCAGGTCCGCCGCGCCCGCCGTTGCGAAGACCTCGGCGGCTGCCCGCTTGGCAAACTGCACGGCATAGGCGCCCAGCCCACCGGCACCACCGTGGACAAGGATTCGCTGGCCGGGATGAATCGGCCCCGCATGATGGAGGCTCTTCCAGGCTGCCACGGCTGCGACAGGAACCGCAGCCGCATGCATATCATCAATATTCTCAGGCGTCAGGGAGAGGCTCGATTCACTGACGCTCACGAATTCGGCGTAGGCGCCCAGTTTCCCTATCGCGCCCATGACACGATCGCCGATGCGAAAGCGAGAGGCACCGGGGCCGACAGCCTCGACAACCCCCGCAATTTCGGCGCCCAGCACTATTGGCAACGGAAGCGTAAACGCGTTTCGGACATGACCTTCGCGGACTTTCCAGTCAATGCCGTTTACGCCGGCGGCACGAACCCGGACGAGAACCTCGTCCTGTTCAGGTTCCGGTTTTTGGATTTTGGCCACTTCCACGACGCCAGCGCCGCCGTATGCCCGGATCAGTACAGCTCGTTGCAGGGTGCTCATTTGCAGTTCCTCGTATCGAGTTCCGATGACGAGAAGATAGGCTGTTGCACGGATGATGTGCAGACACCAAAATGCAGACACTTCGTTTCAAAATTGGAACACCATGAATCTGAACGCTCTGATCGACTTCATACTCGTCGCAACGAATGAGGGCCTTGGAAAGGCGAGCCGTGCGAGCGGCATATCCAAAGCCACCTTGTCGCGTCGAATCTCCGACCTTGAGGAGCAACTCGGGGTGAGGCTCATCGAGCGCAGCGCTCGCGGCTTGAAGCTGACCGAAGCTGGCGAAATGTTGATGGCTCGAACAGAAGGACCGTTGAGCGAGGTGGCCGATGCCATGACAACGGCTCGCGAGGGCGTATCGACGCCTCGCGGACGCTTGCGTGTCGCCTCCCCAGTCCTGTTCTCCCAGCTCGCAATGGGCCGCATCGGAGCAGAATTCTGCGCCGCCTACCCGGAGGTCGAAATCGAAGTCGTGGCGGAGGATCGCCTGGTCGACCTTGTGGAGGAACAATTCGACGTCGCCATTCGGATCAACCCGAGCCCAGACAGCAATTTGGTAGGCCGATGCTTCGCCAAAGACCGGCTGGTAGTAGTGGCGGCGCCAGAAGTGCTTAAGCCCGATCCCGGAGAAATCAGGCCCATTCCTGGCATCGTAACGTCGAGCTTCCAGCCGACCCACTGGAGTCTCGACGGAGGGCGTTTGGTTCTGGAGCCTATTCCAAAGCTGCGATTCTCCTCCTTACTGATGGTCCGCGATGCGGCTGTCGCCGGTGGTGGTGTTGCCCTGATTCCACAGTCCATCGCATGGAACCAGCTCGCCCGTGGCGAGTTGGTCCAGTGGGGCACGGTATCGGGTGTAGAACCCGAGCTTTGGGTCTTGCATACCTCCAGGCGCCTGATTACTCCAAAAGTTCGAGCATTCGTTGATTTCATATGCGCGAAGTATCCGGACATGTCTCTGGTGCTGACAGGATAGAAGGCCGCTTACTGGTCTCGGATATTGATTCAAGCGTCTGGTTGGGGATCGATTTTTCAACAAATTGGACGGCTGATTTTGGCTGGAATCAATCGCTGAACAGACAGTGGAAAACAGTGGATGCACTGCTAATCTCACCACCGCAGTCGGGCTTACTCTTTCCCTAGTCACGCCTTGCTCAACAGAGCTCGGACCTACCGCGACTGGATCGCGAAGGTCAATGTGGCATCGCAGGTTATCTAATAATGGTTAGCTCGATGAAAGCTCGATGCCCCAGCTGTGGTTACATCGCAAACAGTCCTCCGCCAACTCACAAATGCCCCGAATGCGAGAATTTTTCCCACGACTGGTTGATTTACGATTGGGAAGGTTTTGCTTCAATTCAACGCCGACATATTCGATACAACCTCTTAATCATTGGCATGATTCTGATTAATGTTCTTGCGATCATCATCTTCGAATCAACTAATGCATTTCAGTGGATGTTTAATCTATTACTCATTCCCGCCACGATCAGTTTATTTCGTTGTCGCAAGCAGCTTGGAATGCAAGCGGAGTACAAAGGGCATAAAGGCGGGGCTGTGTTTTTTTGGCTTACATGGTTCAGCTTGGGTTGAGGTGGGCAAACAAGGCGGCGCGCAACGGTGCGTCATCGCCTTGCTCGGCTTTTTTCACACCTCAACCCCCCGATTCAATCAACCTTCGACCACCGCGCCGCCTTGTGCACTGCGTAGATCAACGTTTCGAGGTCATGATGTCGAAACCTCCGTCCAGTTCAACGTCGCCGACTCCCGCCATTTCACCTCGGTTAGCCCATACTTTTCCGCCTGGGGTTTGGACACGACTTTGAGTGGTGGCCTGCCAGGTTTCGGTATCGGCGCTATCCCCGCATCACAACTCGCCCAGTGCCAGGCCTGGGCATTGGTCATGCTTTGCGCGCGGATGATGAATGATTTTGTTTGCCCGTGAAGCTTGTATTCAATGATGTAAAGATCGGTCTTCATGAGGCCCCCTCCATTTGCTCATAGATAAAGGAGTGGTGGCGTCAGAAAAAAATTCAAAGCGTTTTCGGTTGTTGTTACTGATTGATTTCTGAAGGGAAGATTGCGGGTTTGCAGGCGCTGCTGGACGGTGCTGTGATGCAAGAGTTCAATGGCAATGACCGGTGGCGAGGTCACTCATTTATCTGGAGCGATACATGAAAATTGGTGTGATTTCTGACACCCATGGTTTGCTCCGTGATGAAGCGGTTGCGGCGCTGCAGGGCTGTGAGCGGATCGTTCATGCGGGTGACATTGGCAGCGCGCAAATCCTTGAGCAACTGACGGCCATCGCTCCGCTGTACGTCGTGCGGGGTAACAACGACCTGGAAGCGCCGTGGGCAAAACAGATTCCCGATCTTCTGTATTTCGACCTCAATGGCTGGAGGACGCTGTTGGTGCATGACATTGCCGACGTCCCCGTTGCACTCGATGCGGACGTCAGGCTGGTGATCACCGGCCATTCGCATAAGCCACTGATTGAATGGCGGGGCGAGCGGCTTTATCTCAATCCCGGCAGTGCAGGGCGGCGGCGCTTCAAGTTGCCGGTGACGTTGGCGCTGCTTGAGGTGCTGGCGACGTCGATGGAGCCGCGTCTGGTATCGTTGGTGGAATGATCGACCCTGGCCCTTTGGTACAAAAAAACATGCTCAAGATCAATACCGATATGGCGATGTTCATCGCGTTGCTCGCCTGTGCAGGGCAGACCTTGGGGGCTGGACTGCCGCCGCCCACCGTCGATGTGCTGGCATGGCCGCGCATGTCCTCGAGCGAGTTTGGTTGCTATATGGAGCAGTCGCTGGGGCATCGCGACAAGCGCTTCAACTGCAGCTTGAAGGGCTACGAAAATCAAGGCGACCCCTGCAGCAATGATGACGTCTACACCGAAGGCCCGGAATTGCCCGCAAACCTGGCTGCCCGGATTCATCCGCTCGCGACGCAGGTGCAATTGAGCTGGGAGCATGGGGAGTTGCAGCAGGTGACGCTCTTGCTCAAGGGCACATTCAACGAGGCCGAGGTCCGCAACGCCTTTAAATTGCCGCGTGCCGAAGCCTATTTGTTGTCAGAAGCAGAGCAGGGGACAGTGCCGGAAAATATCATGGACACCAGCGTTCAATATGAATCGACTGATGATTCGACGGGTAAACGCCCAAGCGATCCGTCTTCAGGAGTTACTTCGGTCGTGCTGACTGGCTTCGATCATATGGGCGCAGGGGATGTCGATTGCAGCGCCGAGGAATGATATCCCGCGTCAGTTAGATCTTTCGTTGTCGTACAACGGATTTTTCCATCGCATCTGCTATTCGCGCAGTAAATCACAGCACTGAACCTGCCTGTACCCGTCGTATTCCCTACAGAGCTGGATCTGGATCGAGAGGTCGTGTCATGACGAACGGCCATCTTTCAGATTGACAGCCAGCTATGAGCCTCGATATAAAAGGCATAGTTGTACGACGACAGACGATAGATCGACTGTTGAACCCTAAAAATAAAAATGAGTGTCGGCCCCATCATGAATCCAACCTGCGTACTCGTCTCCCCGAATGCCGCTCCCCGTGGTTCGCTCCTGACTGCATGCCTTGATGCACAGTCCGGTCCGTTGCAGGCAACGGTTTCAACAAACACCCCATAGCAGTTGCTACAGGTCTGACTCCAGCCCCCGGGTATGGAGAACGTGCACCTGTGCTCTCGTCCGGTTGTCGAGAGTTCATCACCCTAATCCAATAATAAAGTGATGCTATGAATCTGAATGAGCCCATCAATGCGCAACGTGTCGGCCAAGCCGTAGGCAAATACCGTTGGACGATCTGCGCGCTGTTGTTTTTTGCTACCACCGTCAATTACCTCGACCGCCAGGTGCTCAGCCTGTTGGCGCCGGGTTTGTCGACGGAGTTCGGTTGGAGTAACACCGATTACGCCAACATTGCTTCGGTGTTCCAGTTTGTCTACGCCATTTCCATGTTGTTCGCGGGTCGTGTGGTCGACAAAATCGGCACCAAGACCGCGTTTGTGGTGGCGATCTGCATCTGGTCGACCGGGGCGATGATGCATGCGTTTGCGGTGCCGATGGGCGAGGGGATCGCCGCGGTGTGCAGCGCGTTCGGCCTGGCGGTGATTCCGGTGTCGATTGCCGGTTTCATGTTGTCCCGCGCGGTGTTGGCGATTGGTGAGGCGGGTAACTTCCCGATCGCGATCAAGGCCACTGCGGAATATTTTCCGAAGAAAGAACGCTCGTTCGCGACCGGCATCTTCAACTCCGGTGCCAACGTGGGTGCAATCCTGGCGCCGATCTGCGTGCCGTTGATTGCGGGCCTGTGGGGTTGGGAAGCGGCGTTTATCGTGATCGGCATGTTGGGCTTCGTCTGGGTGGCCGTGTGGATCACGCTGTACCAGAAGCCGGAGCAGCAGAAGCGTCTGTCGGCGGCGGAGCTGGCTTACATCCGCAGCGATGAACCGGTGCAAGTGATCGCTACGCCGGTGGCGGGCGAGGTAGTGAAGAAAGTCTCGTGGTTCAAGTTGCTGACTTATCGCCAGACTTGGGCTTTTGCGTTCGGCAAGTTCATGACCGATGGCGTGTGGTGGTTCTTCCTGTTCTGGCTGCCGACCTACCTGTCGGCGCAATACGGCATGAAAGGCTCGGACATCGTGGTTCCGTTGGCGGTGCTGTACAGCATGACCATGGTCGGTAGCATCGGTGGCGGCTGGTTCCCGAGCTACTTCATGGCACGCGGCGACAAGCCGTATGACGGCCGCATGAAAGCCATGCTGGTGATCGCGCTGTTCCCGCTGCTGGTGTTGCTGGCGCAGCCGTTCGGCTACATCAGCTTCTGGGTGCCGGTGCTGTTGATCGGTGTGGGCGCGTCGGCGCACCAGGCTTGGTCGTGCAACATCTTCACCACCGTGTCCGACATGTTCCCGCAAAAAACCGTGGCGTCGGTGGTGGGGATTGGCGGCATGGCCGGTGGTTTGGGCGGCGTAGTGATGACCAAGATCGGCGGTTGGGTGTTCGACTACTACAAATCGATCAACGACATTCACACCGGCTACATGATCATGTTCGCCATCTGCGCACTGGCCTATCTGGTGGCGTGGAGCGTGATGAAAGCGCTGGTGCCGCAGCATAAGGAAATTACTGATCTGTAAGCGGTTCTTCAGCTGGATCGAGGGTGGCTGTGCCACCGTCATCGCGAGCAGGCTCGCTCCCACATGGGTTAGGTGTCGTTCGCAAGAATTGCGGCCAACACATCGATCCCTTTGTGGGAGCGGGCTTGCTCGCGAAGGCGTCAGCCCAGCCGAAAACTCTGCCATCTGACACACCGCTTTCGCGAGCAAGCCCGCTCCCACATTGGTTTTGTGTTGGTCTCAGGAGTTGCGGCCAGCACCGCTCCCACATGGGGTTTGTGTTGGTCACAGGATTTGCGGCCAACACCAGACCCTGTAGGAGCGAAGCTTGCTCGCGAAGGCGTCAGGTCTGACACACCGCGTCATCGTTCTTCGCGGGCAAGCCTCGCTCCTACAAAGATCAAAAGAAAGGTCAGGGATTCAGCCCGATAGCCCGAACACCAGTCTGGGGGTTAGCATGTGGGGTTATCAGCCCTCATCACCGAGTAACCCAGACCTTGATCGAACGACGCCAATTCAGCGGAGGCATGAAGGGGAAAAATCTCCGCTATTTGAATGAGCAATCTGGTGAGCCAGTCCCCATGGCGCGCACAGGTTTTTTGCTGCTGGAGCATTTTTCACTGCCGGCCTTCACGCAAGCGCTGGACACGATCGTCACCGCGAACCTGCTTCGCCCCAAGTTGTTTTCCACCCGAACGTTCGGTTTGCACGATGGCGAAGTCATCAGCGACCTGGGCCTGGTGATCCGGCCCGATGCGCGTTTCGACGGTGTCGCGATTCAAGACCTGGACCTGCTGGTCATTTGTGGTGGCTACCGCACTGAACTCAAAGCCAGCGATGAGTTGATCCACTTGCTCAGAAGCGCGGCAGACCACGGCGTAATCCTGTCCGGATTGTGGAACGGCGCGTGGTTCCTCGGCAGCGCCGGTTTGCTCGACGGCTACCGTTGCGCCATTCACCCCGAACATCGCCCCGCACTGGCGGAAATTGCCAAAGCCGCGCAAGTCACCAGCGAACCCTACGTGATTGATCGCGACCGGCTCACGGCATCCAGTCCTTCCGGGGCCTTTCACATGGCGCTGGACTGGATCAAAGGCTTGCACGACAAGGCCTTGGTCGAAGGCATCGAAGACATCCTGGCCTTCGAAGAATCCCGCTACCGGCGCATCAAACCGACGGAAAACATCTGCGTCAGCGCACCTTTGCGCGAGGTGGTGAAGCTGATGGATGCCAACCTCGAAGAACCGCTTGAGCTGGAACAACTGGCGGTTTATGCCGGTCGTTCCCGTCGCCAACTCGAGCGTCTGTTCAAGGAGCAACTGGGCACCACGCCGCAACGCTATTACATGGAACTGCGCATTACCGAGGCGCGGCGCTTGCTGCAGCACACCGAACTGTCCCAGGTGGACGTGCTGGTGGCTTGCGGTTTTGTGTCGCCTAGCCATTTCAGCAAATGCTACAGCTCGTACTTTGGCTACCGACCGTCCAAGGAAACGCGGTTGGTCAAATAACCTCCCGGAGCCCCGTAATGCCTGACCGTGAAATCATCATTCCTGCCGCCATGAAAGCCATCGTCGAACGCGCGGGTTATGCCCCAGCGGTCAAGGTCGGCGACACACTCTACTGTGCCGGCCAGGTGGGACGGACACCTGACCTGCAAGTCATCGAAGACCCCGAGCAGCAGTTCATGTGCGCCTGGGAAAACCTCGGCCAGGTGCTCGAGGCGGGCGGTTGTACCTTCGAGGACGTGGTCGAGATGACGACCTATCACGTCGATATGTCGAAGCACATGGCAGTGTTCCGGGACGTGAAAAACCGTCTGTTCCCCAAGGGACTGTGCGCCTGGACGTGTATCGGTGTGAGTGAACTGGCTCATCCGGGGTTGTTGGTTGAAATCAAGTGCATAGCGGTGCGACGCAAATAGCCGGGCATCCACATTCACTGTGGGAGCGAGCTTGCTCGCGATTGCGGACCAACAGGCAACTCACCTGTGAAGGTAAAACCGCCATCGCGAGCAAGCTCGCTCCCACAGGTTAAGGGCTGACGATAAAGGCTCGGTGGGATGGTCGTTTGATTTACGTAACGCTATGCTGCCGCGCATTCGAGTTCGCCAACAACAACCAATAATAGTGAAGTCATGAGCCAATCAGAGCTGCATGCGACTGCTTTAGCACTGTATCCAGAGGACTACCGCGAGGCGGCCGCGTTGTTGAAACAAGCCGTGCCGCTCATGGTGCGACACAACATTGCGCCGAATCCGGTGCACTACGCGCTGTGGTACACCTACAGCAAAGGCCTGGAGCCGGAGCTCAATCGTCATCTGGATCGGGTGGTCAAAGACTTCGACTATTTCCCTTCGGAGTCCGCATCCAAGTTGTTCCGCGACTTCATCATTCGCGACGAACTGGAGGATGCCCGCGCCGGCCAGCAACAAGCGATCAACCTGGTTGATGGCATGGAGCGCGACGTCTCCCATAGCGTCAGTGGCAGTCTCAACTTCAAGGCCAGCCTCGGACAATGCCTGGAAATGCTCGAAGAGCCGGACGACAAGCGATTGCCGACCATCCTCATCGAGCTGCAACAGAGCACTCAGGCGATGCACGATCAGCAAGAGCGCTTCCTCGCTCAACTGCACTCGGCGCAAAACGAGATCAAAAGCCTGCGCGATAAACTGCAGCGAGCCCAACTCGACGCGACGCTCGACGGCCTGACCCAAGTGCTCAACCGCAACACCTTTTCTCGCGTGCTGGAGCAAGCGTTGCGCACCGAGGCGCAGGGTGTCGCGCTGGTCATGCTGGATATCGATCACTTCAAGCAATTCAATGATCAGTACGGCCACCCGCTGGGCGACCGCGTGCTTGAACATGTGGGGCAGGTGCTGCGCAACTCACTGCCACCCCAAGCCCTGGCGGCCCGTTATGGCGGCGAAGAGTTTTGCGTGATCTTGCGTGGTTGCGCCGACCTCTCGGCTGTCCGTGACGTTGCCGAGTTGCTGCGCCAGAAGATTCAGGCGCTGCGGATCAAGGCGCGCGGCACTAATGAAGTGCTGGATACAGTGACGGCGTCGTTCGGAGTCGCCCTTGCCAACGCGAACGACACGGTGGAAAGCCTGGTGGTTCGGGCCGATGACGCGCTGTACAAGGCCAAGCGCAATGGGCGTAATCAAGTCGTGTGAGGCCAGCGCTCAGCCCCGTTGCTCAGCTACCAACAACAACGACTGCGGCACCGGACTTTGCGGGTGCTGCGGTTCTTGCAGGCCGACCAGCCGAAAACCGGCCATGTCCAGTGCATTGAGCCAACTCGACAAGGTGCGGAAGTACCACGGCATGGGCTGCCACTGGCCCTTGAACCCGGCAAACGTCTCTTCGCGCCAGCCGTCCTGATAGTCACCTGCCGCCGCAGTCCACGGATGCAGCGTCTGGATCACCATTGCGCCGCCGGGGGCGAGCAGGGCGTTCATGGCGGCAAGCAGCGGGATGATGTCCTGGTGCAACAGGGCGAAGTTGGCGCAGATCAGGTCGTAGCCGCTGCCGATATCAATCTTCGCCTCCACCAACGCTTCATAGCTCGCCACCTGTACCCGCGAAGAACCCGCCGCCCGTGCCGCCTCGACCAGCGTCGCATCGCCATCCACCCCGACCGCCTCAATGGCTCGATCAGCCAATGCACGCAACAACCAGCCCTCACCGCAACCGAGGTCCAGAACCCGTTCGGGCTGACGGCTTAGCACCGCCAGCAGGATCGCCTGGTCGGTGACCTGCAGGCGGCTTTCGATCGTGCCGTTGCGGATGGCATCAATCCACGGTTGGGCGTTGTGGTGCCAACTGTCGAGAAGGGTGGATTCTGGGGCGGGCATGTCGGTGTCCAGAGTGGTTGGTTGGATAAAGGATAGGACACGTTGTTTTGCCAGGAAGCGGTTGTTCTGAGCAATAACTAGCGAATAAGTCATCGTCTGTCCCATAGTTGGCACTAAAGCGCATAAAACTATTGATAAAAGTTGCCATAAGCTTTAAACGGAAAGATCACTGGCACATTGCTAGTTTTCAATAAGAAAGTATCGCCAGTTTTTTAGCTCAGGGAGCGCTAATGAGTTTTCGTCCATTGACCGACTCTGCGCGGCAATCGAACGATTGCGGCGTTACCACCTCTCAACTAAAAGGGAACGTGGATACGCTCGGCATGGCCTACGCTGGCAACGGGGATACCATCGAACATTTGCTGGAATCAGCACGCAACTGGACGTATACCACCTCGTGGGTGGTTTATCGCGCCGGTGAGCAAATGCACCTGGTCGGGCAAGGCGACCCTCGGGTGCAGTGGCCATCAAGTGTTGCGAATGAAGACTTTGAAGCCTTCTGCCAGACCTGGCGCCTGCATCGCTGGCCGACCGGTCGCGGCGAAAGTGTGCTCGGCTGGTTGCTCGCGCCGATTGACGATGCCGAAGAACCGGCGCTCGACGAATTTGCCCAGCGCCTGGGCATTCAGGTCCAGACCGATACCCTGGCCCGCGCGCAGATTACCCAGCGCGTGCTGTATGAAATCACTTACCTGGCCAGTTCGACCCGCGACCGCTCGGTGTTTCTGGTGGGGGTTCACCAACTACTGGCCAGCCTGATCGACGCTGAGAACTTCTACCTCGCGCTGTATGACCCGCGCACCGGTAAGATGGACTACCCGTATTACGTCGACATCATCGATGTTGAAGCCCTGGAGTCTGAGAACTACGAATACCTCGACCCTGCGCACCTGTCGCTGACCGCTTATGTGTTGACCACGGGCCAGCCGTTACTGATCGACTCTGCGGGCATTCTCGCGGCTCAGGCCGAGGGGCGTTTCTACTGCGTGGGTGATCGTCCCGAGTTCTGGATGGGCGCACCGCTGAAAAATGCCTCAGACGACGTGTTTGGCATGCTGGCGATGCAGGTCTACGACGTTTCCCGTGCCTACAGCGCTGAAGACCGCGCGCTGTTTCTGGTGGTGGCCCGCCACGTGGCGATGGCACTGGACCGGATTCTGCACCGCGCCGACCTGGAAGAGACGGTAATGCGTCGCACCCTGGAGCTTTCGGCACTCAACGACGCCTTGCGCCAGGAAGTGGCCGACCGGGAGCGCGCCGAACATCTGCAGAGCGCGCTGTTCCAGATCGCTGAACTGTCGAGCCAGCCCGGCGACATGGCCGAGTTGTTTAAAACCTTACATGGCATCGTCGGCGATCTGTTGTTCGCGCAGAACTTCTATATTGCGCTGTTCGACGACGCGACCACTGAAGTGACCTTTCCGTATTACGTCGATGAGCGGCAAACGGTTCGCCCGCTAGCACGGCGTGGCAGCCGGGGCTTGACCGAGTACGTGATCCGTCAGCGTCGAGCTTGCCTGATCGATGCCGATGAGGCTGAACGATTGACGGTGGACGCTGAAATCGAACCCGCCGATGTGTATTACCGATCCTATTCCTGGCTGGGCATCCCGTTGTTCGATGGCGATGTGGTGCGCGGCGTGCTGGCGGTGCAAAGCTATACCTCGCAAGTGCGCTACACCCTGCGCGATCAGGAACTGCTGACGTTCGTGTCGCGACACATCGACACCGCCCTGTCGCGCCGCACCGCCGCTGAAGCAATCCATGCCGCCAACCTCAAGCTCGAAGCCCGGGTGCAGAACCGCACCCGTGAACTCGATCACGCCAATGCCAAGTTGCAACACGAAAATTCCCACGATGCGCTGACCGGGCTGCCAAACCGTACCTACCTGCAACAGCGCCTTAATCAGGCCTGGTCGCAGTTTGGCAGCGAGGGCGGGCACCTGGCCGTGATGTTCATCGACCTCGACCGTTTCAAAATGGTCAACGACAGCCTCGGCCACCATTTCGGCGACCTGCTGTTGATGCAGGCCGCCCAGCGTCTGCGTGGCTGCCTGCGCGACACCGACATGCTCGCGCGGTTGGGGGGCGATGAGTTTTCGGTGCTCGCGCCCGAGGCGCCGCTGGAGGTGGTGATCGAAATCGCCGAACGGATCCTGGTGGCGTTTGACCTGCCGTTTAACATCAATGGCCACCAGGTTTTTTCATCCTGCAGTATCGGCATTGTCAGCGCCGACAGTCAGTTCCATCACGAGCCCGCGGACTTGCTGCGCGATGCCGATGCGGCGATGTACCGGGTCAAGAGTGCGGGGCGCGACAGCTACGCGGTGTTCAACCAGGAAGTGCGCCGCGAAGTCTCGGACCAGGTCGAACGAGAAGGCGCCTTGCGCAACGCGCTCAAACGCACCAACGAATTGCTGCCGTATTTCCAACCGATAGTCAGCGTCGAAACCGGCGAACTGCTGGCCCTCGAAGCGCTAATCCGGTGGCATCAGCCGGACGGCCGGGTGATCGCGCCGGGCGAGTTTTTGCCGGATGTCGAGGGCTTGCGCCTGATCGGCCGACTGGATTTGTACATGCTGACCAGCATCGCCGTGATCCTCGCCCAACCCGAGCACGCCAATTGGCCGCCAGTGCACGTCAACTGTTCCAGCTACAGCATGACGCGTCCGGACTTCGCCAGTGACGTGCTGGCTCTGCTGGCGCAGCACGGGGTCGCGCCGTCGCGGATCTGCCTGGAATTGACCGAGGGTGCGCTGGTCGCCGAGCCGGCGATTGCGCGACTGACCATGCAGCAACTGGCCGACAACGGCATGTCGGTGGTGCTCGACGACTTCGGCGCAGGGTTTTCATCCCTGAGCTACGTGCATCAATACCGTTTCAGTGGCTTGAAAATCGACAAGTCGTTCATCCTCGAACTGACCACCAGCCCGCGCAGTCGCGCAATCGTCCGGGCGATTGTGCGCATGGCCGAATCGCTGGACCTGAGCGTGGTGGCGGAAGGTGTCGAGGATGAAGCGACCCTGGACCTGCTGCGCGAAATGGGCGCGGGGCAGGCCCAGGGTTATTACTTTGCCAAACCGATGGGGTTGAAGGCGTTGTTGGCGACAACCCTGATCGGTCACTAGGGCTTAGTTGATGCGCGGATGCTGTTGCACCAGGTTCTTGCGCTTGGCTTCCAGTTCGGCGATCTGCGCGTCGATGTCTTCGATTTTCTGCTCGATATTATCTTCGTGCTCCTGCAGCAGTTCCTTCGCTTCCTCTAAGTCGGACGCCGCCGGGGCTGCGCCGCGCAAGGGCATGTTGGCGGTTTCCTTCATGGTGATGCCGGTCACCAGACCCACAATGGCGATCACCATCAGGTAGTACGCCGGCATGTACAGGTTGTTGGTGCTTTCCACCAGCCACGCCACCAGGGTCGGGGTCAAACCCGCGATCAGCACCGAAACGTTGAACGCACTGGCCAGCGCGCTGTAGCGGATGTGGGTGGGGAACATCGCCGGCAGGGTCGAAGCCATTACGCCGATGAAGAAGTTGAGCACCACGGCAATGATCAGCAGACCCGAGAAAATCAGCCCGAGCTTGCCGCTGTTGATCAGCATGAAGGCCGGAATCGCCAGGCAGAACAGCGCGATGCTGCCAAACAGGATGAAGGGCCTGCGGCCAATCTTGTCGCTGATAAAACCGATCAGGGGCTGCACGAACAACATGCCGACCATGATCGCGATGATGATCAGCACGCCACGGTTTTCGCTGTAGTGCAGGTTGTGCGAGAGGTAGCTCGGCATGTAGGTGAGCAGCATGTAGTAGGTGACGTTGGTCACGGCCACCACGCCGATGCAGGTCATCAGGCTGCGCCAGTGCTTGGTGGCGACTTCCTTGAACGACACTTTCGGGCCGCGCGCTAAGCCTTCACGGTCGCCTTGCTCAAGCTTTTCAACGTGCTGTTGGAACGCCGGGGTCTCTTCGAGCGCGTTACGCAAGTAGAGGCCGATCATGCCCAAGGGCAGGGCGAGGAAGAACGGCAAGCGCCAGCCCCAATCCTGGAATTTCTCTTCGCCGACTACCGCAGAAATCATCACCACCAGGCCTGCGCCGAGGACGAAGCCGGCGATCGAGCCGAAGTCCAGCCAGCTCCCGAGAAAGCCGCGCTTGCGGTCCGGGGCATACTCGGCGACGAAGATCGAGGCGCCGGTGTATTCGCCGCCCACCGAGAAGCCTTGGGCCATCTTGGCCAGCAACAGCAGGATCGGCGCCCATATGCCGATCGAGGCATAGGAGGGAATCAGTCCGATGGCAAAGGTGCTGAGGGACATGATCACGATGGTGGCCGCGAGGACTTTCTGTCGCCCGTATTTGTCGCCCAATGCGCCGAAGAACAGACCGCCCAGGGGACGGATCAGGAACGGCACCGAGAAGGTCGCCAGTGCGGCAATCATCTGAACGCTGGGGGACGCATCGGGAAAGAACACCTTGCCGAGCACATAGGCGACAAAGCCATAGACGCCGAAGTCGAACCATTCCATGGCATTGCCCAGTGCGGCGGCGGTGATCGCCTTGCGCATCTTGGCGTCGTCGACAATGGTGATGTCTTCCAATCCGATCGGATTGACGGTTTTTTTGCGTGATTTCATCCGAGTTACTCTGTTGCTGATCCATTTCATTGCCATTGTTTTAATGGCACGTACTCTTTGGTTCAGATACATGAGGACACTGAATAATTCACCGCCCAGCGCTTTTTTTATCAGCCCTACGCGACAGCGGGGGGCGCGAGTCGATCGCCATGCAGCGAATCACGCTGCATCGATTGCAGGTTTTTCTCGATGGTTTCGCACAGGGCTTCCATCTGGATCTGGTGCTCGCTGTCGCGAAACGGGCTTTGCAGATCGGTGCCGATGCGTTCGATGGCCAGCAGCATGAAGCCCACCACCGTCGAGGCCAGCGGAGTAAACCAGCCCAGGGACTCGACCAGCCCAACCGGCACAATCAGGCAAAACAGCGAAATAAACAGCCGTGGAAAATACACGTAAGGGTAGGGCAGAGGCGTATTGGCAATCCGCTCCATGCCGCCCTGGCTGTTGGACAGGTCAACCAGGGTCGATTCGAGCCGCGCCAGACGAATACTGTCGAGGCGCCCGGCCTTGTATTCCTGGGCCAGCAACGCCGCCGTTCCGTTGAGAATATCGTTGGAAAAATTATTGGTGGTGCCGCTGCGCGCGAACTCTTCGGCGGGAATAAACGCGCGTATCTCGTCCGGACACGGCTGGCCTCGCAAGTGCGCCGCCAGGCAATTCACATACGCCACGTGGCGTCGCAACAAGGTGGCCTTCATCGGATTGACCTCGTTACCCCGGTCATCCAGCAACGTCAGGACTTGCCGCGCAAAGCTGCGGGAGTTATTGACCATCGCGCCCCACAACGTGCGCGCTTCCCACCAGCGATTGTAGGCACTGCTGTTGCGAAAACTGATCAGCACCACCAACGCCGAACCCAGCAACGTCAAAGGCATCAGCGGCAAGTTGATCTTGCTGTTGAGAAACAGCATGAAGTCCACGGTGACGGCGATATCCCACAACAATAACCAGAACAGGGCCCAACCCACATAGCCCATGGTCTTGATGATCAGGCGGTATTTTTTGATGACAGCGGCTTTCAAGCGGCGACCTCGCGGCGAGTGTTTGGCATTAACGCTCTAACTCGGACGGTAGTTGCCGGGTAAAGGTTCGGTGGGGGCTGCGATCAATGATCCGAGAGGTGTAATCTTGCGCGTTCGCTTATCAAGATAAGAAAAACAATCAGGAGTCAGTGATGCAACCGATCCGTCTCGGTCTGGTGGGCTACGGCAAGATTGCCCAGGATCAACACGTCCCCGCGATCCATGCCAATCCCGCGTTCCAGTTAGTGTCTGTCGCCACCCAAGGGCAACCGTGCGCCGGGGTGGAGAACTTCAAGTCCCTGGGCGAGCTGTTGGAAAACGGCCCGCCCGTCGATGCGATTGCGTTCTGCACACCCCCGCAAGGCCGCTTCGCCCTGGTGCAGCAGGCGCTGGCCGCTGGCAAACACGTGCTGGTGGAAAAACCGCCGTGCGCCACCTTGGGTGAAGCGATGGCGCTGGTGAATCAGGTCGCGGAACAAGGCGTCAGTGGTTTGTTCGCCTGGCATTCGCGCTACGCGCCCGGCATCGAAGCCGCCCGCGACTGGCTGACCACCCGCACCTTGCAAAGCGTGCAGATCGACTGGAAGGAAGACGTGCGCAAATGGCACCCCGGCCAGGCGTGGATCTGGCAGCCCGGCGGCCTGGGCGTGTTCGATCCGGGCATCAATGCCTTGTCGATAGTTACTCATCTGCTGCCGTCGCCGCTGTTTGTCGAATCCGCCGAACTGCGCGTCCCCAACAACTGCCAGTCGCCGATTGCTGCGGACATCAAAATGTCCGACGCACGCCAGCTCGATATCCGCGCGGAGTTCGACTTCGACCACGGCCATGATGAACTCTGGAGCATCGAAATCCGCTGCGCCGAAGGCGTGCTGCGCCTGGACAATGGCGGTGCGCTGTTGAGCATCGATGGCGTGCGCCAGGCGGTGTCGGAAGAGGGCGAGTACGCGGCGGTGTATCGGCATTTTCAGCAGTTGATTGGCGACAAGGCCAGTGACTTGGACTTGCAGCCGTTGCGGCTGGTTGCGGATAGTTTTTTTGTGGGGAGTCGGGTGTTGGTTGAGGCGTTTTTCGATTGAGAAAAAGAGGGCCGATCTATTTACTTCGAAAGTAAATCGGCCCCCTTATCTGAGTCACCCATTTGCAAACACATGTAAAAGCCATGATAGAGAGTGGGCCGGGGCATCGGGAAACCCTATTAGCCACAACGCAATAACGCAAAGCAAGGTGCCGGCACCCGAGCAGCAGATCGCGATTCGAATCGCCAAAAAGGTGCTGTAAAGCCAAACTGATTTTCCGTAGATATTTGATAAAAGCATTGATTTGAGTAACGCCTCAGACGTTTTGTTGTAATCCTTCACATAGTCACTGGCCTGTGGGTACCGTTGGATACCTGCAAAAAACATGAGCCTACCGTCATCTGTGGATTCGAGTTTTGGCCAGATGGACCGCAATGACACCAATAAGGCGGCGAGGATCAATATTCCTGAGAAAACGAACAGCGCTTCTGGGGGACTATATTCTGACTTAGCGAATATCTTGAGCTTTATTCCCACCTGAATATAGGCCGTGCAAAGCAATGCATGGGCCGCCAACAGCACCGTTGATTTCATGACGGCGAGTGACGCCTGGCCTTCCACGTGATTGTGCAAATCGCGTGCGATTTCGTACTGTCTCGCGGCGCGCTCTTGATTGTCCATGTTCGCCCTCTGATGCCCTGTGGTACTTGCTTCCACTGGCGGGCATCCACATTTCGTTGCCTGACACATGTGGCTCTTGATGGATAGGCTAGCCAGATAAGCCATTTGTGCTAGGGGGCCCAGGCGCGAGTCGACCAAAGGATGGGTCAAGGTTTGGACTGAAAAGAGGACAGGTTTATTTTTTTGAAAAAAAACCTGTCCTCTTTTTTACTTAGCCACAAATTCGTAGCCCACATAATTATCCGATCGGGCAAAGGTGGACATATGGCCAGGGTATTGATTTCTATCATGTAGCACTAAGGTGGTAGGTGATTTTTGAACCACCTTCGCTTCGTTAATTCTCCCCTGTATGGTCCTCTCGTAATTCTCTTCCATGAATCGACCCATGTAAGAGTGTCTGGCTTTGGCGATCAAATCTCGGGCTAACGCTTCATTGACTACGGCCTCGTTGAAATTGACAGCGCTCTTACCGGGTTTGCAATAAATGGCGGAGCCTGTGTATCCCTTGTTCTTATGATCACTGTCTTTCCAGAGGACCGCCTCTGATTTGGTATACCAGGCATCAACCACAATCAAATTTTCAGGGATGCTGTCACGGGTGTCATGATCGCCAATTGTGCAAAAGTAATGCTTGATATGGTCCTCATAGACATAACAAACCTTATCGGTCTGCGGCAGCAAATACCGAAGTAGGCCATACGTCAGCGCTGCGTATTCCTGGCACATACCTTTGCTGCCAGGAACCGAAAGTGACCCCAGAACTACTTTGGGCCGGTTCGCTGTTTCAGTGGGGTCATATGCCCGGATTTGTTTGTTAGCTACTCGTGTCTCGTGTCTCTGCTGTGCCGGTCGCGTTCGAAGTTGGTCACTTCGCGTATGAAGGTACTCTCGGACCGCCACTACTTTGAAGAAAGTGTTCATGTCGCCGAGAACATCAACGGTCAGACTTTCAACTTCTTCAAGTTTTCCCCTTCGATTGAGTGGCGTATCTCCCAGCAACCCCTGAACGACTTTGATCACTCTGTTGGCCAAGGTGATTCGGTCGAATAAACCCTTGTCATTGATTTCCATTTAAAGCATCTCCATTACCTTGGCCTGGAGTCTGACGTTTCGCCCAGATGGCGATAAATGCTGCATGGGAGAAAAAGGGCACAGATCAATTTTCTTTGAAAACCAACGTGGCCCCTTATCTTCAGCCGCGAATAAACGCCAGTAGATCCGCGTTGATCTGATCCGCATTCGTCGTCGGCATCCCGTGCGGGAAGCCCGGGTAGGTCTTGAGCGTCGGATGCTTCAACAGTTTGGCCGACAGCGGCGCCGAGTCGGCGAACGGCACGATTTGATCGTCCTCACCATGCATGACTAACGTCGGTACCTGAATCGCTTTCAGGTCTTCGGTGAAGTCGGTTTCTGAAAACGCCTTGATGCAATCGTAATGCGCTTTCGCGCCGCCCATCATGCCTTGCCGCCACCAGTTATCGATGACGCCTTGCGAGACTTTGGCGCCTGGCCGATTGAACCCATAGAAAGGCCCCGCCGGCACGTCCACGTAAAACTGCGCGCGACTGGCGACCAATGCCGCGCGGAACCCGTCGAACACCTCCAGGGGTAACCCGCCGGGGTTCTTTTCCGACTTGACCATGATCGGCGGAACCGCGCTGATCAGCACCGCTTTGGCCACCCGTCCCGGTTTGGCCCGGGCGGCGTAGCGTGCGACTTCACCGCCACCGGTGGAATGGCCGACATGAATCGCACCCTTGAGGTCGAGCGCATCGGTCAGCTCGATGACGTCGGCGGTGTAGGTGTCCATTTCATTGCCTTCCCAGGTCTGGGTCGAGCGTCCGTGACCGCGACGGTCGTGGGCGATCACCCGGAAGCCTTTTAGCAGGAAGAACATCATCTGGTTGTCCCAGTCGTCCGCGCTCAACGGCCAGCCGTGGTGAAACACAATGGGCGTCGCGTCTTTCGGCCCCCAATCCTTGTAGAAAATCTGCGTGCCGTCTTTGGTCGTAATTGAGTTCATGGCGTGTGTCCCCTCGCGTTTTGGTGGGTGTGGGGCGTGCAAAAGGCAGTGAGCCCGCAGTCGTGCGCCAAGGGGCACGAGCGGGCTTGGTCAGTGTAGAAGACGGATGGAGAGAGGGGCTTTGAAGCGATGGGTGGGGCAGGGCGCGTTTGCCGCGTTGTTCAATTCCCGTTCTCAGGAAAGATGCACCCGCCATTGCGGACCAGCGCTTTCACTTCCTCGCTCGCCTGCATGGGGTTTTGGCTCAATCGAGCAATCAAATCCTCTTGGCGCCGCACATACGACTTTGAATCATGCTTCGCGCTCCACAGCACGATGCTGATCACAACAGGAATGAGGTCCAGGCCCTTCTCGGTCAGCGTGTAGAAATCCTTGCGCTTGTCGTTGGGGTTGGGCGCCTTCGAGAGAACGCCTTGTTCCTCCAGAAAGGCCAGTCGGGAAGCCAGAACATTGGTCGCGATTCCCTCTTCCGATTTCAGGAAATCGCCATAGGTTTTCTTTCCAACAAAAACGATGTCGCGAATGATCAAGAGCGACCAGCGGTCACCGAAGATCTCCACGCCGTAGTTCACCGCGCAATGGGATCGAATGTCTTCTTTAAGAGTTTTCTTCATGGCGGGATCTTAGCATCGCTTGCATGCTGCAAGTAAAATTCGGCTGATTGCTTGCTTTTTGCAAGTGAAGAGACCAGCATGGTTTTACATTCTCAATCGACGTCAGCCATCTCGGCTGAGCGTTCCCGCATCACTCTTTCTCGCATCACATCTCGCCCATGGAGCCTTAACATGCACGTTTTAGTCACTGGCGGAACCGGCCATATCGGTTCGTACATCATCCCCGACCTTATCGCCGCCGGCCACGAAGTCACTGGCCTGGCCCGGTCCGACGAGTCCGCGGCGGCGTTGTCCGCACTCGGCGCCAAGGTGCGTCGCGGGGATATTTCCGACCTCGACGTGCTCAAGTCGGCAGCATCGGAATCAGACGGCGTTATCCACGTTGCGCACCGGCAAGACCTGCTTCCCTCCGGCGGCATTGACGCCGTGGCGATCGCGGAGCGCCAGATCATGCTCGCGTACGGCGAGGCACTGGCCGGCACCGGAAAGCCGCTGGTTGTATCCGGGAGCATTGGCTCGCCGGGGTGGGAAAACCTCGGCCGGCCAGCCACTGAGGAGGACCCGGCTCTTCCCGGCGGCGACCAGTACAAAGGGACTTTGCGGGTGCGTAACGTTGTGGAAACTACCGTAATCGGCCTCGCGGAGCGGGGCGTGCGGTCGTCGGTCGTGCGTATTCCTCCGATCGCGCACAGCACGACCGATGCCGGCTTCCTCACGCTGCTGATCGGGCTCGCGAAGGAGAAGGGCGTCATCGGCTATCCCGCAGACGGCGCGAACCTGTGGCCTGCCGTGCACGCCCGCGACCTCGCCTCGTTGTTCCGCCTCGCGCTGGAGAAAGGTCCCGCTGGCAAATCCTGGCACGGGATTGAAGGCGAGGGCATCCGCTTCCGCGAGATCGCCGAGGCCATTGGCAGCCGTCTGGGCATGCCGGCCGTGAGCATTCCCGCGGACGTACTGATGCTGCCGGGGTACTTCGGGTTCCTCGCGAATATGGTCACGCTGGACCTGCCGGCGTCCAACCTCATCACCCGCCAGACCCTCGGATGGAAGCCTGCTCAGCCTGGCCTGCTCGATGACCTGGACAACGGTCATTACTTCCCTGCCGACTGATTTGAGTCGAGCAGGCAACCGGGCCGCCACTGGCCCGGCGGACAACAATTTCACTAGGAAAATACCCATGAGCACTATCAGCATTATCGGCTCGGGCGGCATGGCCGCGGCGATTGCCGGTCGTACCGCCAAAGCCGGACATACCGTTGAGGTGATCAGCCGCGACCCGGCCAAGGCGCAGGCGCTGGCCGACAAACTCGCCGCTGGCGCGACCACTGGAATCTACGGGGCCGCGCCGGCTGGCGACATCGTCATCCTCGCCGTGCCATACACCGGTGCGGAGTCGGTGGTGGCCGACTACGGCGACGCGCTCGACGGCAAAGTGATCATCGACATCACCAACACAGCCTCCCCGGACCTCACGGGACTCGTCTCTCCGGCCGGCAGTTCCGGTGCACAGGAAATCGCCAAAATCGCCCCCGCCGGCGCGCATGTGGTGAAGGCGTTCAACACCCTGTTCGGCCACGTTCTAGCCAAGGGTGGACGCCTCGACGCCTTTATTGCAGCCGACGATTCGCAGGCCAAGGCGCGCGTCTCGACGTTCATCGAGAGTATCGGGCTGCGCCCGCTGGACGTCGGCGGCCTGCACATGGCCCAAACGCTCGAGGCGCTCGGCCTGATGATGATCGGCCTGGCGAAAAACGGTGCCGGCAGTTGGGACATCGCCTTGAACGTCGATATCGGCTGAGTCAGACGCCCGAGAAACGGAGAGATTTCGATGAACGAGCAAGAGAATGTCCAGATTGTGAAGGATGCGTTTGCAGCCATCGGCAGCGGCGACAGGCAAGGTCTGCTGGCGTTGTTTGCCGAAGATATCGAGTGGGTCATTCCCGGCGAGAAATGGCCGCTGGCCGGCACACACCGCGGACACGCCGGATTGACAAATTTGTTCAAGACGCAATCCGAAACGATGGAAACCTCACTCCTGGAACCCCGAGAATTCATAGCGCAGGGCGACCGCGTCCTGGTCCTCGGCTTCGCCAGAGGCAAAATTAAAGCGACGAACAAGACGTGGCAGGACGATTGGGTCTTCGCCATTACTGTACGCAATGGAAAAGTGACGCACATCCGGGAATATATCGATACACAAGCACTGGCACGGGCCTCCGAGCCGAACGCCAGCCGTTGAGCAGCGGCTACAGCGCCAACTTAGTCTGTACCCACTACGTGGAGGATTGATGATGTTTAACAATAAACAAATCGTCACAGAACTGTACGCCGCCGGGGAGGGAAGCGGAAAAGACATTGCGAAGTTCGTCTCCTTCTTCTCGAAAGAAGGATACATGCGCGACATTCCTACCGGCATGACGTTGCGCGGGCAGGCGATTGGCGATGCAATCGACGCATTCGCAAGTGCATTCCCTGATGTTCACCGCGAGCTATTCAACATCTACGTCGCGGAGAATGTCGTAGTCGTCGAACTCGCCATTCGGGGGACGCATAAAGGTGAGCTGACACTTCCCTCAGGGCCTGTCGCCCCAACGGGCAAGGTAATTGATGTTCCGTGTTGTGACGTTTTTCACCTGGAGGGTGGAAAGGTCATCTCTTTTAATTGCTACAACGCGGCTTCCGTCATGCAGCAGCAACTTGGGCTTGTTGGGGGGGGATGGGTGATGCTGGGGGGCGCATCAAGTTTTGCTTCTATGGGGGGGAGGGCACTCTCGAATATGCGACCCGGAGTGCCCTCCGTGGAAAGCAGCTATTGACCCAAAGCGGTCCTTCGCGGAGGTCAGCTCTTTTCTGCGTCCGCGTTTTCGCTCCTGAACTGCATAATCTCGGGCAGGTTGTTTTCAATCCAGTCGACCATTGCTTCTACCTTGGTCGCTGCTGCCTCTCCCAGGGGAGTCAACGTGTATTCCACATAGGGTGGCACTATCGGTCGAGAGAGCCGGTTGACGAGCCCATCGCCCTCTAACCCCTGGAGTGTCTGTGAAAGCATTTTCTCACTCACTCCACCGATTTTCCGACGCAGCTCACTAAAACGATGCGTGCCCCCCAATAAAACAACTAGCACCAGGACGCCCCAGCGGCTGGTCATATGCTTGAGGACCTCTCGCGAAGGGCAATCAGCATGCATAAGTTCGCCGCGACGTATTTTGTCGGAAACAAGGTGAGGGACATAATCTTGGCGGCTCATGATACTTACCTTTTTGTACGTACTTACTATTAGTTAGCCTGTGCCATAGGATGATCACTCCTTCCTTTGGAATCAAGGTGCTTCATTATGATTGCCGTCACAGGTGCTACCGGCCAATTGGGCCGTCTCGTTATCGATTCGCTGCTTAAAACCGTCAACCCACACGAAATCGTCGCGTTGGTGCGCGACCCACTCAAGGCGCAAGATCTTGGCGCGAAAGGCGTTAACGTCCGCCAAGCAGATTACAACCAGCCTGAAACCCTCCTTGGTGCTTTGGTCGGTGTTCAGCGTCTGCTGCTGATTTCGTCAAGCGAAGTCGGCCAGCGTACGGCACAACATCGTGCCGTCATTGAGGCGGCCAAATCTTCGGGCGTTCAACTTCTGGCGTACACCAGCATGCTGCACGCAGACAAGTCGACACTTGGCCTGGCTGTCGAGCACCGGGATACCGAACGGGCGTTGGTAGAGTCTGGATTGAATTACGTACTGCTGCGTAATGGTTGGTACAGCGAGAACTACACCGCCAGCGTGTCGCCTGCGGTCGAGCACGGAGCCATTCTGGGTTGTGCGCAAGAGGGTCGAATCTCCTCCGCAGCGCGAAAAGATTATGCTGACGCGGCAGCCGTTGTACTGACCAGCGAAGGTCAGGCAGGCAAGGTATACGAACTGGCGGGTGATGAGAGTTACTCGTTATCCGAACTGGCCACGGAAGTCGCCAAACAATCCGGTAAGACCGTTGTTTACAACGATCTTCCACAAGAGCAATACAAGGCAGTACTCATTGGATTGGGCCTGCCGGCAGAGTTCGCCGGGCTGCTGGCTGATTCTGATGCCGCAGCAGCTAAAGGCGATCTGTTTGATGACTCTCGCCAACTGAGTGAGTTGTTGGGACGTCCAACGACCCTGATTGCTCAATCCGTTAGCGCGGCGCTTAAGTACTAAAACTAGCCAGCAGCAGCTTTGCTTAATGCTTCCAAGCCGCATTGAGCAAAGCCACCCACGCCAACCATCGAGGACCGGGTGAACGTCCGCTTCTGACCGATCGGAGCCTGTCGCGATTGGCCGTTTCCAACCTATTGCTACCGGTGGCGACATTGAAGGCAACACAGCGTGAGGATGCTAGGGGGTAAAGCCCTAGCAGATAGTAGATGTCATTTTTTCTTTTTCGCCGGCTTTTCTGCCTTCTCTGATTTTTTAGCCTTTTCTGGCTTGCTATCAGCTTTTTTTGCAGATTTCTTTGGTTCGGCATCTTTTTTCTTGTCTTTCTTATCGGAAGCTTTCGAAAGAGCCGACGCCGCAGCTGATTTTTTTGCCGGTGATGACTTTTTGTCTTTCAAATCCTTGCTGGCTTTTGAAGACTCGCCTTTGCTTTTCTTCTCATCTTTAGCCACGTTGACCACCTTTCGAAGTATGCCGGTATTGGCACATTGCCTGTGGGATTCTCCACATGCTGATCATTAGGAGAGCGCGTCAAAAAGCGGTTCAAATTTTTTTGATGCGTCGAGATGGGTCATCTATTCAAAGCAGGCCTCAGGCGCCCCAGGCAAGCTACCTAGAAATGCCTCAATCTGACGCCGGCCCCGCAAATGCACCGTAGGAATCTGCGGGCCAATGGCTTGGCGCACCGCGTCGATACCTGGGCGGTAGCCACGATCGAAATTCCAGACGAAGTTCAGAAAGGTCAGGAACGCCCGGTCGAGCTTTTCTGTGCAGCCTGCTGGAAGGTCTGAGCGAGGGCGGTTCATGATGCTGCGCAGGATCACCCGGGTGAAACAGGTGAGCCGTGGCGTATCGAGCCAAATGATCAGGTCGGCACGGGGCAGGCGCAGGTCGAATGTGCGCCGGGCATAGTTGCCCTCACAAATCCAGGCATCCGTAGCGATCGCTTCGCTGACGCGTAAGCGAAATTGCTCGGCATCGGGCTCGACCCAGCCGGGCTCCCAGAACAGGGTGTCCAGGTGCACAACGGGAAGGTCGAGGCGCTTGCCCAAGGCGCGGGCGAGGGTAGATTTGCCGCTACCGGCATTGCCCAGGATTACAATCCGTTGCATGGGGACGTCCTGTCACAGAAAAAGCCGGCGATTGTGCAGGTTTTGCATGGGCAATTAAAGTCTGGCCAGAAGCAAACTGCCGAGGATCACTTCATCCTCAGCGCATCAACGTCTCCCGGTCCGAGTGCTCACATCGACCCACACGGCCAACACCAGAATGCTGCCCTTGACGATCATCTGCCAGTAACTGTCGACATCGAGCATAGACATGCCGTTGTCCAGGCTGGTGATGACCAGCGCGCCGAGGAGGGCGCCGTAGACGGTGCCGGAGCCGCCGCGCATGGAGGTGCCGCCGATGAAGCAGGCGGCGATGGCGTCGAGTTCGCCCATGCTGCCGGCCGAGGGTGAACCGGCGGCCAGGCGTGCGGTGTTGACCACGCCGGCGAGGGCGCACATCACGCCCATGATCCCGAAAATCCACAGCTTCACGGCCTGCACATTGATACCGGACAGGCGTGTCGCTTCCATGTTGCTGCCCACGGAATACACGCGTCGGCCGAAGACGGTCTGGCTGGTCACGTAGCTGAACCCTCCTAGTAGAACCAGCAGAAGCAGGACTGGTACGGGAATGCCGTCATAGCTGTTGAGGGTCTGGACGAAGCCAGCCAGCACCGCGCCGATCAACAGCACGCGCACGACGTCACGCACCAGTGAATGTGCCGCAAGGCCGTGAAGGGCGCGATTGCGCCGTTGTTTCCAGGTCAGGAACAACGTCAGTGCGAACAGCAGAACGCCCAGGCCCGTGCCGATCGTGTGGGGCAAATAACCCTGGCCGATGTAGACGAGTTCCGGCGACACCGGGGCGATGGTCGTGCCGCCGGTAATCCCCAGCAAAATGCCCCGGAAAGCCAGCATGCCTCCCAGCCCGACGATGAAAGACGGAATGCGCAGGTAGGCGGCCATGTAGCCGTTGGCGAGGCCGATCAGCAGTCCGCACAGGGCGACTAGGCTCAGGTTCGCCAGCAGCGGTATGTGGTAGACAACGTCGAGAATAGCCGCGACGCCACCGAGCAGGCCCAGCAATGAGCCGACCGACAAATCGATCTCGCCGCTGATGATGACCAGCACCATGCCGCAGGCGAGAATCCCGGTAATGGACATCTGGCGCAGCAGGTTGGAGAGGTTGCGCGGTGTAAGGAATCCGCCCTCGGTCTGCCAACTGAAGAACAGCCAGATAAACGCCACGGCAAATACCAGCGCGAGCATCTTGTAGCGGGTGAAGAGTTGTTTGACCTGATTCATTTACGCGGATTTCCGATCATTATTGTTATGGCCATCAGGCTGGCTGAGTGCGGCGGCGAGCAGCTGTTCCTGGGTGAGTCCGTGGTTGATGAAGTCGCCCCGCAACTGGCCTTCACCGATCACCAGTACGCGGTCGGAAACGCCGAGCACTTCGGCCAGCTCCGACGACACCATGATGATCGACACACCTTCGGCCGCCAGCGCCCCCATCAGCTTGTAGATCTCGTACTTGGCGCCGACATCCACACCGCGGGTGGGCTCATCGAGAATCAGCACCCGGGGTTTGGTCAGCAGCATCTTCGCCAATACGGCTTTTTGTTGATTGCCACCGGACAGACTGGTGATCGGCAGGAACGGACTCGCAGTCTTGAGGTGCAGGCGCGAAATTTCTCGACCGATGCTGCCCAGTTCGGCTTCGGCATCGATGCGGGTCAGTTTCGAGTAACTGTCGAGCACGGCCAGGGTGATGTTCTGGCCGACGCCCAGGTCTGGAATGATGCCCTGGCGCTTGCGGTCCTCGGGCACCAGGCACAGGCCGGCACGGATTGACTTGAGCGGCGTGCGGGTGTCGATGAGTTGGCCATCCAGCCAGACCTCGCCTTCGTGGCGACCGGGGTAGGCGCCGAACAGCGCTGTCACCAGTTCCGTGCGGCCTGCACCGACCAGCCCGGCGATGCCGAGGATCTCCCCGCGCTTGAGACTGAACGAAATATCGTCGACCCGTTTGCGCCTGGGGTTGTCGACGTCATAGCAAGTGATGTGGCGCGCCTCGAAAATCACCTCGCCAATGTCGTGCGGCTCGGTGGGGTAGAGGTTGCTCATTTCCCGTCCGACCATCTGGGTGATGATCTGTGGAATATCCATGTCCGCCATGGCGGTCGTGGCGATGTGTTTGCCGTCACGGATCACCGAAATGGTGTCGCACACGGCGGCCACTTCATCGAGCTTGTGGGAGATGTAGACACAGGCAACACCCTTGGCTTTGAGGTCGCGGATGATGTCCAGCAGCACCTCGATTTCCGAACGGGTCAAGGCCGATGAAGGCTCGTCGAGGATCAGCAGGCGCGCGTGCTTGTTCAGTGCCTTGGCGATTTCCACCAGTTGCTGATAGCCGCCGCCGTACTGCGATACCGGCAGCGATACGTTCATGTCTGGCACTTTCAATTCACGCATCAGGGCTTCGGCGCGGTGAATCATCGCCGGGTAATTCATCCGCCCACCGGGCAGCGTCAGTTCATGGCCCATGAAAATGTTCTCGGCCACCGACAGGTCGGGAACCAGCGTCAGTTCCTGGTGAATGATGACGATACCGGCAGCTTCCGTTTCGCTGATCGATTGCGCCTTGAGCGGTTGACCTTCCCAGAGGATTTCACCGTCCCAGGTGCCATGGGGGTAGACCGCAGAGAGGATCTTCATCAGCGTGGACTTGCCGGCGCCATTCTCGCCGCACAGCCCGACGCACTCACCCGGCTTGACCTTGATGTCGATGCCATTGAGCGCTTTGACACCGCCGAAGGTTTTGACGATACCGTTCATTTGCAGCAGATAGTCGGACATGGAGAGGGCTCGTATAACAAAGACTCACATGGCACTCATCTTTGTGGGAGCGAGCCTGCTCGCGAAGGCGTCAGCACATTCAAACGCGATGTAGGCTGAACCACCGTCTTCGCGAGCAGGCTCGCTCCCACAAGGGGTTTCGCATAATCAGGGATTGGTGCCTTGGTCACTGCCCGGCAATCTGCGCCTTGGTGTAGAACCCGTCCTGTTCCAGCAAGTCAATGTTGTCCTTGGTCAACGGAGTCGGAGTGAGCAGGATGGTGTCGACTTTTTTGCTGCCGTTGTCGTACTGCGAGCTGTAGGCGGGTTTCTCGTTACGCGCCAGTTGCACCGAGAGCTTGGCGGCTTCGGAGGCGATGAGTTTGAGCGGTTTGTACACGGTCATGGTTTGCGTGCCGGCGATCACTCGCTTGACCGCTGCGAGGTCTGCGTCCTGCCCGGAAATCGGCACCTTGCCGGCCAGTTGCTGAGCCGCCAGTGCCTGGATGGCGCCGCCTGCCGTGGCGTCGTTGGAGGCGACGATGCCGTCGATTTTGTTGTCGTTGCGGGTCAGGGCGTTTTCAACAATGCTCAGCGCTTCGGTAGGGTTCCATTCCTTCACCCATTGTTGGCCGACGATCTTGATATCGCCCTTGTCGATGGCCGGTTGCAGCACTTTCATCTGACCTTCGCGCAGGACTTTTGCGTTGTTGTCGGTGGGCGCGCCGCCGAGCAGAAAGTAATTGCCTTTGGGCGCCGCGTGCAGCACGCCACTGGCCTGCATCTCGCCGACCTTTTCGTTATCGAAGGAAATGTAGGCGTCGATATCCGCGTTGAGTATCAGGCGGTCATAGGACACGACCTTGATCCCGGCCTTCTTCGCTTCGGCCACCGCGTTGGTCAGCACCGTGGCGTTGAACGGCACGATGACGATCACATCGACGCCACGTGAGATGAGGTTTTCGATTTGCGAGATCTGCTTTTGCTCGTTGGCATCGGCCGACTGTACGAAGACCTTGGCGTCCATTTTCTCCGCCGCCGCGACGAAGTAATCGCGGTCACGCGACCAGCGTTCCAGCCGCAGGTCATCAATGGAGAAGCCGATTTTCGGGTGGGCAGCATCGGCCATTACTGGCAGCGACAGCAGCGCCAGGGCGCTGGCCAATAGCGCGCGTTTTACATTCTTCATGGTGGTGCGTCCTTTTATTTTTGTTTGAAAGACACTGCCTGACGATGAGTCTCGGGCTGGTAGAACTGTAGAGAATCGGCAGACGCAGCGGACACAGATTTGTCGTGCGAATGTCACAGCGTTGTTGCGCCCGCAGACTCCGTTGGCGATTAGCGATAGATAAAGCGGTTGACGACGTTTTCGAGCATTTCCTGCCTGCCGCTGACGGCCTGCGGATTCAGTTCGTTGGCGAAGGCATGTTCGGCCAATGACTGGAGATTGAACTCACCCGTCAGCACAGCTTGCCCGAACGGCTGCTGCCACCCGGCGTAGCGTTGATCCTTGAGCAGTTGAAGTTGATCGTTCTGGACCATGGCGGCTGCCCGCTCCAGGGACAGGGCGAGGACGTCCATTGCGCCGACGTGACCATGGAACAGATCGATCTCATCGAGGCTCTGGCGGCGCACCTTGGAGTCGAAGTTGTACCCGCCATTCTTGAACCCGCCGGCCTTGAGAATTTCATAGGTGGCCAGGGTCATTTCTTCGACGCTGTTGGGGAATTGATCGGTGTCCCAGCCGTTTTGCGGATCACCACGGTTGGCGTCGATGCTGCCGAAAATCCCCAGCGAGACGGCCGTCGCAATCTCGTGATGAAAACTATGACCGGCCAGGGTCGCGTGGTTGGCTTCGATGTTGACCTTGATTTCCTTTTCCAGGCCGAACTGCTGGAGGAAGCCAAACACGGTGGCGCTGTCGTAATCGTATTGGTGCTTGGTCGGCTCCTGCGGCTTGGGCTCGATCAGCAGGTCGCCTTTGAAGCCGATCTTGTGCTTGTGCTCGACCACCATGCGCATGAAGCGGCCCAGTTGTTCGCGTTCACGTTTCAAGTCGGTATTGAGCAGGGTTTCGTAGCCTTCGCGACCACCCCACAACACGTAGTTGGAGCCTTTCAGGCGCTGAGTCGCGTTCATTGCGCTGAAGACCTGGGCAGCAGCGAAGGCAAACACTTCGGGGTCCGGGTTGCTGGCGGCGCCGGCGGCAAAGCGCGGATTGCTGAAGCAGTTGGCGGTGCCCCACAGCAGCTTGATCCCGCTTTCTTCCTGGTGTCGCTCCAGGTGATCAATCATCTGCGCGAAGTGGTTGCGATATTCCTTCAGCGAATTGCCTTCCGGGGCGACATCCGTGTCGTGGAAGCAGTAATAGTCGATACCCAGTTTGGAGAAGAACTCGAACGCGGCTTGCGCCTTGCCGATGGCCAGTTCCATCGGGTCGCCGGCGTGTTGCCACGGGCGCTTGAAAGTACCTGCGCCGAACACATCGGAGCCCGGCCAGACGAAGGTGTGCCAATAGCAGGCGGCCATGCGCAGGTGTTCGCGCATGGGTTTGCCGAGGATGATTTTGTCGGCGTCGTAGTGACGGAAGGCGAGGGGAGAATCGCTGGCAGGGCCTTCGTAGCGAATCTTGTCGACATCGGGGAAGTACAGCATTGGCAATGTCCTTGTTGTTCTTGGCGGTGTCTCGATACTAGCAACGGCCCCATGCCTGCTGATTATGAAAATCACCAACACAGGGTGCGATTTTGCGTATTGAGATTCGTCGTCTGCGCGCCTAGTCTGTGCAAACCGCCTCCGTGAGAAGGGGCCCCGGAACAAGCCTGAAAACAATGAAAACAGTACCGCCTGTTCACCGCATCGCGCTGTTGTTCAACGGGAGCAAGATCTATGACCGGGGCATCATCAGCGGCATCGGCAACTACCTGAGCAGCACTCGCGCGTCCTGGGACCTATTCCTGGAAGAGGATTTTCTCTGCCGGTTGAAAGGGATCGAGCGCTGGCAAGGTGACGGGATCATTGCCGACTTCGACGACCCGCTGATTGGCGAGGCGCTGGCCGACATCAAGTTGCCGGTGGTGGCGGTGGGTGGTTCTTATCAGGATGAGCGCGCCTACCCGAAAGGGATTCCGTACGTCGCCACCGACAACAACGCACTGATCACCCTGGCTTACGCGCACTTGATCGAGGCCGGGCTGCAGCGTTTTGCCTGTTTCAGCCTGCCTGAAGCGCAGGCCAATCGTTGGGCTCAGGAGCGGGAAAAAGCCTTTCGACGACTGATGCAACGTGACGGCTTGCACGCCGAGGTCTATCGCGGCATGGGCACCAGCGCACCGCTCTGGGACAGCGCCGTCGAACAACTGATCGCCTGGCTGCAAAGCCTGCCCAAGCCCATCGGCATCATCGCCGTCAGCGACGCCCGCGCCCGGCAGCTGCTGCAAGCCTGCCTGACCGCCGGAATCGCCGTGCCGGAGCAGGTCGCGTTAATCGGCATCGACAACGACCCCCTGACACGCAGCCTGACCCGCGTCCCACTGAGCTCGGTCATCCAGGGCACCGAAACCATGGGCCGCACCGCCGCGCAACTACTGCACCAGATGCTGCACGGCATGCCGTCCACCGGCACGCACATCCTGATTCCGCCTGACGCGATCAACGTGCAGGTGTCGAGCTTGCACCAACCGTTGGGCAACCCCTACGTCATGCAAGCGCTACTGTTCATCCGCCAATATGCCTGCCAGGGCATCAAGACCGCGCAGGTGGCGGCTTATGTCGGCGTGTCGCGCTCATCGCTGGAGTCGCACTTTCGCACTGAGAGGGGCTGCAGCGTGCACGACGAGATTTTGCGTTTCAAATTGGCGGCGGCTACCAGCGGGTTGGAAAATACCGAGACAGCGATTGCAGACGTTGCGCGCGATTGTGGTTTCAAATCTGCACAGTATCTGCACACGGTGTTTCGTCGCGAGTTTGGGTGTACGCCTCGTGAGTATCAGCAGGGTGCCAGGTAGTGATGCGGGGTGCGATTGGTTGATTGTTGTGGGGGGGCGGAGGGGTGATTTCGGCCAGAGACGGACAGTCAACCTCTCCATTTGTGAGTGTCCACTATGGGGCGAAAGCAGACCTTCAAGAAAGGCTGCTATGGCCAGCAACGGCCGCTGGAACTTCGTTCGTCGCGGATCGAGCCCACGGTTGCGCAAATATGCTGTCAGCAATTGACTTCACCTCGCGAGACCGCCATACCTGTTTTTTCCAATTCGACGGAGGTTGATCTGACAATGGTGCGAGTGGATGCAAACCTGATAACTGACTGGCAAACATTCCACAGCGTATTCGCAGAAGAATTCGGTTTCCCTGGTTTCTACGGCCGCAATATGGACGCCTGGGTCAACGCATAACCACTAGAAAGTCGAACACATAGCCGCCGGACGGCACACGTCATCAAGGCGCTACATGCGCTTGAAAAATCTTGCTAATCACAGTCCACTTGCCCTCAACCTTCAGTAGATGAAAAAAGTCGGTGAAGGCGATGCCTGACATATCGTTGGCGTCGATGCGAGCACTAGCGGCAGTACCGACGATCTCTATGCGGGTGATAGCGGCCTTTGCGTCAGGGGATGGACGGAAATCCCTATCTACCCCGTCGAACAATATTGGAATCGCACCGCCTGCCAGTTTTCCATCGGCGCCGACGCTGTACATAGTCGCAAGTTCATTGAAAGCGGGCTTCATGATACTGCTCTTAGCCTGCTTGCAACCTTCAATATATTTGTTAAGCACCTCAGCAATGGCTTGGTACTCTTCTGCATACGTGGACTTGCTCACTTCCTTGCTATTAACTTGTCTGTCGTCCGGTAAGTTATTAGCTTGAACGGTTGGGCCTAAACTCAAAATCAGGGCGACAAAAAACAAACTCATGGTCGAAGTAACTTTCATTTGCTCACTCTTAACTGAGTAGGGACTACGGTTGTTAACTCATGATCAACTGCAAATAGCACAGCTTGCATGTTGGGGAGAATCACTCCCCCCACACATACCCCAAGAGGGAAAGGATCAAGGCGCGACGAGGGTGTGGAAAATCTTGCTGACCACAGTCCACTTGCCATCAACCTTCAGCAGATGAAAAAAGTCAGTGAAAGAGATGCCTGACATTTCATTGGCGTCGATGCGAGCGCTAGCCGCGGTTCCCACGACGTCTATACGGACGATAGCAGCCGGTGCGTCAGGAGAGGGGTGGAAACCCTTGTCAATTCCTTCGAACAGGATTGGAATTGCGCCGCCAGCCAGCTTACCGTCGCCATCGACGCTGTACATCGTCGCTTGCTCACTGAAGGCTGGCTTCATGATGCTGCTTTTGGCCTGCTTGCAGCCCTCAATGTACTTGTTAAGCACCTCGGAAATGGCTTGGTATTCTTCCACGTAAGTAGGTTTGCTCATGGTTTTCTTCCTGCTTTATCGGATTGCTGTCTATAACTGATCTGATTAGTGCAAAAAAAAAGCATCAGGCTTTGGTATCAAGCCAGGTAGATCCATAACGCGTATAGGCTTTAGGAATCTCAATGATTTCTTTTAAATCATCTGCAGCAGTGCGAACCCAGAATGGATCTCGGAGCATTTGCCGACCGACGAACACCAGATCAGCTCGGCCGTTCTGCAAGATTTCTTCGGCCTGACGCCCACTTTGGATTACACCCACAGCGCCTGTCGCAATATGCAACTCCTTACGCAGTAATTCAGCGGCCGGTACTTGGTAACCTGGGTAGGTCTCGACCTTGACCATCTTGATCCCACCGGAGCTGCAATCGATCAAGTCAACCCCCTGCTCTTTCATCCAGCGACCATATTCGAGGAACGACTCGGGCGTGTTTCCGCCTTCGGCGTAATCAGAACTGGAGATGCGAACGAATAGAGGGCGATTTCCCCAATGAGTTTTAACCTCTTCCAGCACCTCGCGCAGGAAGCGATAGCGACGCTTGGCATCACCGCCATATTCATCGTCACGGGTGTTAGCCAGCGGCGAGAGGAATTCACTCAATAAGTAGCCGTGCGCGGCATGGATCTCAAGCACATCGAATCCAGCGTCGCTGGCACGCCGTGCGGCATCCCCATAAAGCTTAACCAGACCCGGAATTTCATCAGCCGCGAGTTCGCGAGGAACAGGGCTGGCTTCCGTGAACGGAATCGCCGAGGGAGCGATGTGAATGAGATTGGGCAGGTCAGCATTGCGCCCGGCATGACCGATCTGAGCGCCGGCTTTTGCACCAAAGTTGTGAAGCAGTTCCGTCAGCGCCTTTAAGCCAACAACGTGCTCATCGCTCCAGATCCCAAGGTCACCGGCTCCGATACGACCGTCAGCCTGAATAGCCAGCGTTTCGGGAAAAATCAGCGCCGCCTGGCCCAAGGCACGAGCTCCATAATGAACGCGGTGCCAGTCAGTCACGAAGCCATCATCCGCTGCCATGTGCATGCACATAGGGGACATGACGACCCGGTTTTTCAGTTTGAGACCTTTGATTTCGTGGGGGGATAGCAACAAGCTCATCGGGGGGGATTCCATAGTGGTTGATATGGAATCATGCTAGCTTGCACAGTACATTTCGGTAAGTACGCACAATTTTGTGCTGTAGGCACACTTTTTATACCATGGTGATATCAGTGAAAAAATGTAACCCTCAGGATGAAATTGAGGCTTTCGCTTGTCCCGTCGCGTTTACTGTCGATGTCATTGGTGGAAAATGGAAATCACTCATACTTTTTCACCTGATGTCAGGAACGAAGCGCTTCAACGAGATACGTAGGCTAATCCCTGATATCACTCAAAGGATGCTGACACTCCAGTTGAGAGAACTGGAAACTGACGGGGTTATTCATCGCGAAATCTACCGCGAGGTGCCGCCAAAGGTGGAGTATTCGCTCACAGAATTGGGTAACTCACTCGCGCCGTTGGTGAGTGCGATGCGAGAGTGGGGCGCAGTGCATGAGCGCACGATCCTGGAGCTCAGGCGCTCTGCCGTCTATGACGACAAGTTAGAATCTTTAGCTTGAGTTTTTAACGCTGGGCGACGCTGGAAATCGATGCGTGGGGCAGAGAGTGGCCAACTGCTGTCGATCTTGAGTGGCAGCTAATGGCCGATAGCTGTCCTTCACGACAGGCAGCTATCGACCCGTTGCAGTCAGTCGCCCAAGTTTCAAAATTGTCGCCAATGACATCAGCCGTTTGCGCCGTCTGGCCTTGCGTGCTCGGGCTCCAGCAAGCATCGAAAAAGCTTGGCCGTTGCGACGCATTGCGATGTAACCGGTCAAGTGGTCTGCTGCTGTTCACAAGCAACCTCAACTCCGCAAAACCCTCAACGCAACCGATCAATGGCAGAATCTCCTCAACTTGATCGTTTTGGAGAACACCATGCTTCGTGCGTTTGAACGAAGACTCGACCCTTTTCCTCCTGACGAGGTACCACCGCCACCCAACGGCCTGGCTCGCTTCCTGTGGGCCTGCACCCGGGGTGCTCGCGGTTACATCCTGGCGCTGGCGCTGCTCAGTGCAGCGGTGTCGATTTACGAAGCCTGGCTGTTTTCCTTCCTCGGGCAGGTCGTGGACCTGCTCTCGACCTGGCAGGCCGGCGGTGAGGCGGCAGCGCAGGAAAGTCGCGTGTTGTGGGGCATGGGCATTGTCATGGTGGCCAGCGTCGGGCTGGTGGCGTTGCGCACGATGGTGCAGCACCAGATATTGGCGATTAACTTGCCGTTGCGGCTGCGCTGGGATTTCCATCGCTTGATGCTGCGGCAAAGCCTTTCGTTTTTTTCCGATGAGTTCTCCGGCCGGGTCACGACCAAGGTCATGCAGACTGCGCTGGCGGTGCGCGACGTGCTGTTCACGCTGATCGAGATTTTGCCCGGGATCGGCGTGTATTTCATCGCAATCATCGCGTTGGCCGGTGGCTTCGCGCTGAAACTGATGCTGCCTTTTGTTGCCTGGGTCGTGTTGTTCGGCGTGGCCATGTTGTACTTCGTGCCGCGCCTGGGGAAAGTCGGGCAGGAACAGGCGAATGCGCGGTCGATGATGACCGGGCGTATCTCGGACGCTTACACCAACATCACGACGGTGAAGCTGTTCTCCCACTCCAATCGTGAAGCGCACTTCGCGCGTGCTGCGATGGAGGATTTCAAGCAAACCGGCTTTCGCCAGATGCGCCTGGTCAGCCTGTTCGAGATCGTCAACCAGGCATTGGTCGTGGCGTTGATCATGGCCGCCGGTGGTTATGCGCTGTGGCTATGGCACCAGGGCGAGGTCGGCGCAGGTGCCGTGGCGGCGATCACTGCCATGGCGTTGCGGATCAATGGCATGTCGCACTGGATCATGTGGCAAATGACTTCGCTGTTCGAGAGCATCGGCACCGTACAGGATGGCATGGCGACGCTGACTCAGGGCGCCAAGGTGCAGGATGCGCCGGACGCGGGCGTGCTGGCGACCTCCGGCGGCGCGGTCACTTTCGACAACGTCAGCTTCAACTACAACGGCGAACGCCAGGTGCTCGATGGCCTGAGCCTGAGCATTCGCCCGGGCGAAAAGATTGGCCTGGTGGGCCGCTCCGGCGCCGGCAAATCCACGCTGATCAACCTGCTGCTGCGCTTCTACGACGTCGACAGCGGGGTGATTCGCATCGACGGCCAAAACATCGCACACGTGACGCAAGACAGCCTGCGCGGCGCTATCGGCATGGTCACGCAGGATACCTCGCTGCTGCACCGTTCGATTCGCGACAACATCGCTTACGGCCGTCCCGATGCGACCGACGCGCAGATCCGCAACGCCGCGGCGAATGCCCAGGCCGATGGGTTCATCAGCCAACTGAGCGACCGACAAGGCCACACCGGCTACGACACTCTGGTGGGTGAGCGCGGCATCAAGCTGTCGGGCGGCCAGCGCCAACGGGTCGCGATTGCTCGGGTGATGCTCAAGAACGCCCCGATCCTGCTGCTCGACGAGGCTACCAGCGCGCTGGACTCGGAAGTCGAAGTGGCGATTCAGGAAAGCCTCGATGAAATGATGCAGGGCAAGACCGTGATCGCCATCGCCCATCGGCTGTCCACGATTGCGGCCATGGACCGGCTTATCGTCATGGATGATGGACGCATCATCGAACAGGGCACTCACGCCGAATTGCTTGGGAAGAACGGCGTGTATGCGCGGCTGTGGCAGCATCAAAGCGGCGGGTTCCTGGGGGAGGATAAGGGCGTGTTCGAGGCTGTGGATCAGTTCTGAGGACGCCGCGTCTGATTCAAACCTGTTCTTCAACCCCACCCTGGCTGTTGTCGTCCCGTGGCGAGCGTCCGAAATACGCCTTGTAGGCGCGGCTGAAAGAAGCCTCGGACTCGTAGCCAATTGCAAACCCGACCTCGCCGATGCGGCTGTTGTGCTTGGCCAGCATGGTTTTTGCCAGGGTCAGGCGCCATTCATTCTGGTAACGCAGTGGCGAGCGTCCCACCAGCGCGCTGAACCGATCGCAGAAGCTTGAGCGTGACATGCCGGCGATCGTGGCGAGTGCCTCGATGCGCCATTGTTGCCCGGGCTTTTCATGGATGGCTCTGAGGGTTCGGGCGATGCGCTCGTCGGACAAGCCGCCTAGCCAGCCTGACGCCATGCCGTGCTGAACCCAGGTGCGCAGGATACGAATGACGGTGAGGTCAATCAGGCGCGAAATCATCAACGCGCCGCCAGGCTGCGTGTCATTGGCCTCGATCAGCATGAAATGCAGGATACCTTCCGACCACGCCGAAGCTTCGGCGTGCTTGATATGGATCAGCCACGGCAGGGCGAACAGCATGGCCTGGAAGCTGCTGGCATCGAACCAGAAGCGACAGATGACGAGCGACGCAGGTCCCTCGGAGACGGTGATGTTCAGCGATGATGGATCGTGGGGCAGCAGCAGGATGTCGCCCTGTTCGATCGTCTGGACCTGCCCGTCAGCGCCTTCAATGTGCAGCTGTCCCTGTTGCAGGACGCAGATGTGCGAGCTTTTTTCGTCCAGTTTCAGGCGTTGACCCAAGGCCTGCGTGGTGGAGTAGACGCGATCCCCGGTCAGACGAATCTGCGCCAATACCTGCGAGAGCAGATCCCCTGTGGCCAGCCCCTCCAGCTGCATCTCTGGACGAATGGTCAAGTCTTCAAGTAGATCCGTCATGTCAGTCCGGCCACGCCTTCAATAGTCTGAGCCCCGAAGCATAACGCTTTCACGCGGTTGATCGACAACGCACAGCGTGCGCTGCGTGATGTACATCATCCAATCAAAGAAGGAATAGTCGAATGTTCGGGATCTCTACCCTTGGCTGGGTTCACACCCTTGGAAGCCTGCCAGCCATTCCATTGGCGGCCTACATGTTCATCAAGCACGGACGAATCGTGCCTCGCTCGCGTGCCGGCCTTGCGTATTTCGTCTCGATGCTGATCGGCGGCTTGACTGTGTTTCTGGTGGCCCATCAACCGATCAGCCCGGTGATCGGCGCGGTCACGATCGTGTTGTTGCTCGCCGGTTACGGGGTAGGCTTCATTGCCTGGCTGGGCCGGGCAGGGGTGTACCTTGAAACCATTCTTCTGAGCCTGACGGCGTTCTTGCTGATGGTCCCGACCGTCTCCGAAACGTTGCGTCGAGTCCCCGATGGCCACCCCATCGTCACCGACCCGAATTCCCCGTTGCTCAAAGGTGCGCTGGGTTTCATCGCCCTGGCGCTGGTGGTTGGTGTGGCGGCTCAGGTGTTCGCTCTGCGAAAAGATGGCGCGCGCCTGCGCAGGGTCGCCTGACACAGCGGTACTTCAGCATCCCGCTAGGCCAGAGCGTCGCGCTCGGCAAAGATGCTGGCCATTTGCGCGGCGTTCTCGGTGCCCCAGGCGCACAGCGGCATGATCGCGTCAGCCAGGCTGCGACCGAGCGGGGTCAGCGTGTAGTCCACGCGTGGCGGCACTTCCTTGTAGTCGTTCCGCGCCAGCACGCGATCGGCTTCCAGATCCTTCAATTGCTGGATCAACACCTTGTCGCTGACGCCCGGGATCAAACGTTTGAGTTCTCCGTAGCGTTTCGGGCCGTCGCGCAGGAAAAACAAGACCAGCGGTTTCCACTTGCCCGAGATGATGCGCAGCGTGGCGTTGAGCCCGCAACCGGTGCCACAGATTTCAGAAGTCGTCGTCATATTTTGATACTTACCAAAAGGTGCATACTTGTCCTTAGGTTATCAGCGCTGCATCCTCGTCTCAAGCAAGCAATCCTGCTTGGGCACAACTCCAACGAAGGATGCACGACATGACCAGACTGAATGGAAAGACCGCGGTGATCACCGGCGGCGCTACCGGCATCGGCCTCGCCGCAGCAAAACGCTTCATCGAGGAGGGCGCGTTCGTCTTCATCTTCGGCCGCCGACAGGAAGCGCTCGACGCTGCTGTGGCGGAACTCGGGCCGAATGCCCGCGCAGTGAAGGGCTCGGTCTCCGAGCTGGCCGATCTCGACCGGCTCTACGCGGCGGTGAAGGCCGAGCGCGGAACCCTCGACATCGTCTTCGCCAATGCCGGGGCGGGCAGCCAACTTCCGCTCGGCAAGATCACCGCCGAGCACATTGACGAAACCTTTGAAACCAACGTGAAGGGCTTGATCTTCACGGTCCAGCAGGCGCTGCCGCTGATGGGGCAGGGCGGTTCGATCATCCTCACCGGATCGAGCGCCGGCACCACAGGCGCCCCGGCATTCAGCGTCTACAGCGCAAGCAAAGCGGCAGTACGCAACCTTGCGCGGACCTGGGCCGAGGACCTGAAGGGCACCGGCATCCGGGTCAACGTGCTGTCGCCCGGCCCGACGGCGACGGAACTCGCGAAGGCAGCGTTAGGCGAAGAAGGCATGAAGCTCTTCGCTTCGATGAATCCACTCCAGCGCATGGCGGATCCGACAGAGATCGGCGCGGCGGCCGCGTTTCTCGCGTCGCAAGACAGTAGCTTTATGACCGCCAGCGAGGTCGCCGTCGACGGCGGTCTGGCGCAAATCTGAATCCCTACGCCCGGCCGGTTACTCCATCGATATTCGGAGCCTGCTGGGCGCAATAAAACCTGAGGAAAATACATGAGCTACGCAATTATCGGCTTCGGCAAACTCGGCCAGGCGCTGGCCAAGGCATTTGCCCGCAGCGGCATCGAAGTATCCGTCGCAACCACTCGCGACCCGGAAAGCTTTGCCTCCACTACGGCCGCAATCGGCCCCGAGATCCTTCCCAAAACACTGGCAGATGCCCTCAAGGCAGACATCATCTTTTTGGCTGTCCGATTCGAGTCCTATCGGGATGTCGCGAAGGCCCTGCCGAGCTGGAAGGGCAAGACCCTCATCGATGTGACCAATGCCTACGGCGTACCTCCCGAGGAACTGGGAGGACAGCCTTCTTCCAAGTTCATCGCGCAGGCCTTCACGGGTGCAAGACTGGTCAAGGGCTTCAACCATTTGGTCGCTGGCGTTCTTGACCAGGATCCGGCGGTAAAAGGTGGCAAGCGAGTCGTGTTCCTGGCGAGCGACGATGACGGCGCCGCAGCGGAGATTGCTACGCTCGCGGAAAATCTCGGATTCTCGCCGATTAAACTGGGCGGGCTTTCGGAAGGTGGACTGCTGGTGCAGGCACGCGGAAATAGCTGGGGTCAGTTGATCTTCAAGGACTTGATCAAATTCGACTGATGAATCGTGATCGCAATCGCTTGTAGGATGGGTCAATACGACACCGGTGGGCAGGAGGCATGCAATGGAATTGAAGTTCAGTCACGTCGATGTACTGGTCAAGAATCTGGAAGAAGCCTGTGCTTACTACGCGCAGATACTGCAAGCCAGGATTTCCAAAACCCTCATCTGGGAACGAGGCGGCCTGCACGTGCGCTACGCGATTGCGCTGATCGGGCAAGAGCGTTTCATGTTGGTACAGCCGCTGGCGGGGAACCTGAAGGAGCTGTTGGACACTGTGGGCGAAGGGATGATTTACCGTCACTGCTACACGACACCGGACATCGAGAAAACCTACGACGAATTGATCCTCGCCGGTGTTCAGCCAGAGGACGAAAACGGCAAGCCACTGGCCTTGGAGAACCTGCAATCTCCGTCCGGGAAACGCATCATCTGGCTGCCCAAACGCTTTGGTCACTTCTCCATCGAGATCCTGGAAGACAAGGCGCTGGAGGCATTTGTCGAGGCGGCGTTTGCCTGAGAGAGGCGCACCGGCTTGCGGCCAACAGATGTGTTTCTCGCATCTGCCGATCACTCATTAATCGTGTCAATAACAACCATTGACTCAATGAAGTTCTCTTATTAATACCGCGGCGTAAGATCGGCTCCATACCCAACCACTACACCCCGGAGCACACCATCATGAAACGCCAAACCATCCTCGGCATCGCGTTCTCGATCTTCGCACTGAATGCATTCGCTGCCACTTCTACTCAACCTGTGGTCGCTGAAGGCGGCTCGGATCACCTGATGCAGAATCGTGTTGCCGAAGGTGGCGCAGATCGTCTTCTGGAAAAACGCGCTGTTGCGGATGCTTCGGATCGTCTTTTCAGCGACGCCGTAGCCGCTACTGAAACCGATCCATTGTTCAGCGACGCCGTTGCCGCTAATGAGACTGACCCGCTGTTCAGCGACGCCGTTGCCTCGACTGAAACCGATCCACTGTTCAGCGATTCTGTTGCCTCTGATGGTTCGGATCATCTGAAAGGCAACCAGGTTGCCGAAAGTGGTTCTGACCGCCTGATTGAACGCCGTGCCGCCTGAATGCATGGTTCTACCGCAGTACTCGACGATAGCCCGGCCTTATCCGCCGGGCTTTTTTTTGTGAGATGGATGCGTCTCTTGGTTAATAAAAAAACCAGCCTTCTGAGCAAATTCAATAAACCGTTTGTTCGCCAATGAAAGGTATTCATTGGCGCGCCAGCACAAGCTGAAGCTCATGATCTGCAATGGATTGAAGGGCACGCCCAGTGTGCAAAGCTTTGGTTCAGGCGCTCGCTTGTTTGGTTGCATCTCAAACTTACGGTCTGTTGAAGAAACCAGCAGTCTGGGCAAAGTCGACGAAACGCTTATTCGCCAGGGAAAGGTATTCGTTAGCTCGCCAACATAACCTGAAGCTCATGGTCTGGGCTGGTTTGAACGGCACCCCAACGATCCCCGGCTCGCGTTCCTGAACTGAGCGCAGGAGCGTGGATATCCCCATTCCGTCGAACGTCGCTTTTGTCACAAGGGATACAAAATTGCTTTGCAGTGCAATCCGATAGCTGATGCCGGAGGCGTTGCAGAAGGCATCGAGCAGATGGCGTTGCAGGAATGTCTGATCGAATACCACCATCTCTGCGCCTTGTAATTGATGGGCTTCGAGGTGAGGTTCAGTAGCCAGTGAATGATCCTCCCTCATGCACAGCACCATTTCGTCGTTGCCCAGCAACACCGATTCCCATGCGCTTCCCACTCGCCGGGATTCGAGCAACGCCACGTCGATTTCGCGATTTTCGAGGCGCTGGCCAATCGCGTCCGCGCTGCCTTCGATGACGGTCATCACGATCCCGGGGTACTCGCGTCGGAAGGCGCTGAGCAGATCCGGGACATAGTTGATCCCGAACATCGGCGGTACGCCCACCTTTATTTCGCCACTGTGCAGTTGAGCCATGTCACGCAGTTCCTGGCGCGCCATGTCCAACTCCAACAGCGCCACTTCGACACGGGCCAGAAAGCATTGCCCTTCAGCCGTGACCGTGATTTGTCGTGGCGCACGGTTGAAAAGGATGACGTCCAACTCTTCCTCAAGGCGAGTCACGGCCATGCTCAATGCAGGCTGGGCGATATGAAGCGTGTGTGCCGCCTTGGTAAAGCTGCCTTGACGGGCTATTTCGACACAGCATCTGAGCGCTTTCAAATTCACTTCCGCGCACTCCACTTTCTGATTCCACATCACACTTTGTGATGAAACTGATCATAACAATATATTTCACATGATGAGTAAGCGTTCCTAGTATGGCGACACAGCATTCCCGTTCCCTACGCAACCCGGAATATGACGCCATGCCTTTTGACGATGATTTGCCTTCCAGTGCCCCGAAAGATTCGAGTGAAACCTCGGGCCTTCGCCGTGGCCTCACCAACTATGGAGACAAAGGCTTTTCGCTGTTTCTACGAAAAGCGTTTATCAAAGGATCGGGTTACACCGACGGTGCGCTTGAGAAACCCGTCATAGGCATCGCCTCCACCGGTAGTGCGTACAACCCCTGTCACGGAAACATGCCCCAACTGGTGGAAGCGCTGAAGCGTGGTATCCAGCACGCTGGTGGCTTGCCAATGGAATTTCCAACGATCTCGATCGGTGAAAGCTTTTCGGCGCCCACCAGCATGTACCTGCGCAATCTGATGTCGATGGACACTGAGGAAATGCTTCGGGCTCAGCCTATGGATGCAGTCGTCCTGATCGGTGGCTGCGACAAAACCGTCCCAGCGCAGTTGATGGGAGCCGCCTCGGCCGGTATCCCCGCCATCCAGTTGATTACCGGTTCAATGCTCACGGGCAGTCACCGGGGCGAGCGGGTAGGGGCGTGCACTGACTGCCGACGCTACTGGGGTAAATTCCGTGCCGGCGAAATAGACGGCGTTGAAATCGCCGACGTTAACAGCCGGCTGGTCGCGAGTGTGGGGACCTGCTCGGTCATGGGCACCGCCAGCACAATGGCCTGTATCGCTGAAGCGCTGGGCATGACCGTGCCGGGTTGCGCGACACCTCCAGCCGTTACCTCGGATCGCATGCGCATTGCTGAGGAAACCGGCACGTGCATCGTCGATATGGCTCGCCAGCGTCGAACCATCGACAAGATCCTGACCCCGGCCGCGTTCGAAAATGCCATGCGTGTGCTGCTGGCCATTGGTGGATCCACCAACGGTATTGTCCACCTCACGGCCATTGCCGGTCGCATGGGATTGGAAGTGGATTTGGCCGCCTTGGACCGGATGAGTCGTGAGACGCCCGTATTGGTGGATCTCAAGCCTTCTGGCACCCAGTACATGGAGGATTTTCACGATGCCGGCGGGATGACCACGCTGCTGCGTGAGTTAAAACCCTTACTCAACCTTGAAGCGCTGACCGTTACCGGGCGGACCTTGGGCGAAGAACTCGAACGAGGCGAACCGGCGTTCAATCAAAATGTAGTGCGCCCCTTCTTGCAGCCCATCTATCCCCAGGGAGGCATTGCAGTACTTCGCGGTAATCTGGCGCCAGGCGGTGCAATCATCAAGCAATCGGCGGCTGACGCAGGTCTGATGGAGCATGAAGGCCGTGCCGTGGTTTTCGAGAATATGGAGGATCTCGCCGCCCGCATCGACAGCGATGAACTGGACGTCACTCCAGAGGATGTCCTGGTGCTCAAGAACATTGGCCCCAAGGGCGGACCGGGTATGCCAGAGGCGGGCTATATACCCATCCCGCAAAAACTGGCCAAGGCCGGCGTGAAGGACATCATCAGAATTTCCGATGGACGCATGAGCGGAACGGCATTCGGCACCATCGTCCTGCACGTCACCCCCGAAGCGGCGGTCGGCGGTCCGCTCGCCTATGTCCAGAACGGAGATCGCATTCGTCTCAGCCTATCGAATCGGGAGATATCGGTGCTGATTTCGGATGAGGAAATGCGCCGGCGTTCCGAAGCCAGGCCGGTCGTGATACCGACAGGCGATCGTGGCTACCACAAGTTGTTCCTGCAATCGGTCACTCAAGCTGACACCGGTGTGGATTTTGATTTCTTGCAGGCCACGACGCTCAATGGCGCTGTTCCGCGTACATGATCGAATCAGGGAAATTCAACATGAAAATGGCATTCATCGGGCTTGGCCAAATGGGCAGGCCCATGGCAATCAACCTGCTGCGTTCTCACCCCGGTTTATTGGTCAATACGGCCAGTGGCCGGGCCTACGCCGAGTTGGAACGGCTGGGAGCGATAGCGACTGACGATCGCCGCGCCCTGGCCGACTGCGACTTGGTGTTTTTGTCACTGCCTGATGATGAAGTGGTCGATCACTTCCTGTTTGGTGCCGAAGGTCTCGCGCAATGGATGCGTCCCGGCAGCATCGTCGTCGATACCAGCACGATCAGTTATGCGCTGACCGTGAGTATCGAAGCGAAATTGGCCGCACTAGGTATCCACTTTCTCGACGCCCCGGTTTCCGGCATGGCTTCCCGGGCCGTTGACGGGACATTGACTGCCATGTGTGGCGGGAACGAGCAGGTATTCAACGAGGTCGCTCCTTACCTGGAAAAAATGGCCTCCAATATTCTCTACATGGGGGCGGCGGGTGCGGGTCAACTGGCCAAACTCATCAATCAGCTGTTGTTCGATATTAACTGCGCGGCCATTGCTGAAATCTTACCGATGGCCGTCAAGCTTGGCCTCAACGCCGAGAAAGTGGCGGCGATCGTGAACAGCGGAACAGGGCGTAGCTACGCCTCAGAGTTTTTCGTGCCCCATATTCTGGCTGGCCAGTTCAGCAGCGGATACCCGCTTAAACATGCCTACAAGGATCTCGTCAGTGGCGCCGGGTTGAGCACGAAGATGGGCATTCCGCTACCCGTGTTATCCGCCGCCACGGCGACCTACCAGACCGCCGTACTCCAGGGCCATGGCGACAGTGACAAGGGCGCGATGATCAAAGTGTATGAGCGGCTGCTGGGCGTGGAGTTTCGCGCCACAGCCCCGTCAGCAGGTGGCTCCACCGCTCATCTTCAGTAACCCGGCACCTTCTAAAGAGAAACCATCGTGGAAAATACATCTTCAAACAAAATTCCGGCAACGCTGATTCCAGGTGATGGTATCGGGCCGGAAGTGGTCGAAGCCACCGTCAGGGTTCTGGACGCGCTGGGAAGCCCTTTCGACTGGGATGTCCAAGTGGCGGGGATGGCCGGCGTCGCAGCGGTGGGCGATCCACTGCCGACCGCCACCCTGGACAGTATCCGTGCACGCAAGCTAGTGCTCAAAGGCCCGCTGACGACGCCAGTCGGCGAAGGTTTCCGCTCATCCAACGTGCGACTGCGCGAAACGTTTGAATTGTTCGGCAATGTCCGTCCAGCCAAGACGCTGATCCCGGGACGCTATCAGGACATCGATCTGGTCCTCATTCGGGAGAACCTGGCGGGTTTCTACGTCGCCAATGAGTATTACATCCCGGTGGGTAACGATCCTCGGGCGATCGCCGTTTCCAGTGGCATCAACACACGTGAAGGCAGCGAGCGCATTGCGCGGTTTGCCTTTGAGTACGCCATTAAAAATGGCCGTAAGAAAATCACGGTCGTGCACAAGGCCAACATACTCAAGAAGCTGACGGGGTTGTTCCTTGAAGCCGCTCGGGAAGTCGCAAAGGAGTACGAAGGACGGGTCGAGATAGAGGACATGATCGTGGATGCCTGCGCCATGCAACTGGTGCTCAACCCTTGGCGTTTCGACATGTTGCTTTGCACCAACCTGTTTGGCGACATTCTCTCCGACCAGTTGGCCGGCTTGGTGGGCGGTCTGGGCATGGCGCCTGGCTCCAACTTTGGCACCGATACCGCGATTTTCGAGGCGGTTCATGGTTCTGCACCAGATATCGCCGGCATGGGTATCGCCAACCCGATTTCGTTGATGCTGGCCGCGGCCATGATGCTGACTCATGTAGGCCTGGAACAAGACGCCCAGCGGCTGCGCGTTGCCATCGACGAAACCTTGAATACCGACAATGTACGGACTCGGGACCTGACAGGTCAGGCCTCCACACTCGAATTTGCTGACGCCGTCTGCCAACGACTGCGCGCTCAATAATCAGGAGATCAACATGCCAACTTCTCTTTTTGATCCAAATGCGACCGCAGCGGTTTTGTTGAAGGCGTGGCGCAGTGGCGAGCTGTTAAACCTGCTGCCTGCTGAAGTCAAACCGGAAACGCTCAAACAGGGTTATGACGCACAGGACGAGCTATTCAAATTGGCCGGCGGTACTCAGGCGGGCTGGAAGCTTGGCGTGGGCAGCCCCGCTGCGATGCGCGCCGCGAAATTGTCACGGCCTCTGGTAGGACAGCTCGAAAGAGCGCGCCTGCATGGGACTGGCATTCACCTGCAACTGCCTGCCGATACGCCGGTGACGATCGAGTGCGAAATTGCTTTTGTCCTGGATCGGGACCTGCCTCCTGTGATGGGCAGAACGGTCAACCCTGAGGACATCCGCTCCACTTGCGTGACCTTTGAGGTGGTGCGCTCGCGCTTCACCGACCGCAAAACAGTCGGATGGCCAAGCTTTGCTGCGGATAACGTCGGTTTTGAAGCGCTGGTTGTGGGCAAGTCGATTTGTGAAGGCATAGACCTGCACGCCATGCGCGAGCTGGCGGAAACGGCCGTCGTCAATCTGGACGGCGTACCCAGGGCAAAAGGTCTGTTTGGTGACACGGCTACAGATCCTCTGAGTTCGCTGGCTGCCCTCTACCAGCATGCCGCCGAGCGGGGCGTGACGCTGCGTGCCGGTCACCTAGTGTCGACTGGGGCTATGTGCGAGCCCTTCGATATCAAAGGGCCCGGTCATGTCCTGTCGGTGAGTTACTTCAATAAAGAGCTGACGTTCTCCCTGTGAAACTCAGGACGCATCAGTCATAGCGCAAGCCAATGCATTGACGGCGAAACCTGCCCAGGCCGTTACCTGGCTGGATAAGCTCCGCCGATTGATGCACGCCATTAGAACGTGGTTGTTCACTGAATTATCGAAGAGCGTAAAAAAATGAAAGCTGCTGAGCTGGTTGTGCGCTGTCTGGAAAACGAGGGTGTTGAATATGTATTCGGCATCCCCGGCGAAGAAAACCTCGACCTACTGGACTCGCTGTCCCGTTCGCCGATCAAGCTGATTCTGACGCGCCACGAGCAGCCCGCTGGCTTCATGGCCGCCACTTACGGTCGTCTCACAGGCAAGACCGGTGTCTGCCTCTCGACGCTTGGCCCGGGTGCGACCAACCTGGTCACCGCCGGAGCCTATGCCTATCTGGGAGGCATGCCGATGCTGATGATCACAGGTCAGAAGCCTATCAAAAAATCAAAGCAGGGCCGTTTCCAGATTCTCGATGTCTGCGGGATGATGGCGCCCCTGACCAAGTACACCCATCAACTGGCTTCCGCCGATAACATTCCGTCGCGTATCCGTGAAGCAATCCGGCTGGCCGAAGAAGAAAAACCAGGATCGGTGCACCTGGAGCTGCCTGAAGATATCGCCGCCGAAGACACCGACAGCACGCCCATTGCGCCAAGCCTCAGCCGTCGCCCAGTGGCCGAAGCAAAATCCATCCGTGCCGCGGTTGCCAAGTTGCAAGCCGCACGCAGTCCGGTGTTGGTCATCGGTGCCGGGGCTAACCGCAAGTCGACTGCCCGGGTGCTACTTCAACTGATAGAGAAAACCGGCATTCCGTTCGTAACGACGCAGTTGGGCAAGGGCGTCGTCGACGAACGCCATCCGCGTTTTTTGGGCAATGCGGCGTTGTCGGCCAATGACTTCGTTCACCGTGCGCTGGAGGCGGCTGATCTAATCGTCAACATCGGCCATGACGTGATTGAAAAGCCGCCTTTTTTTATGGTTCGTGGTGGCTCCGAAGTAATCCATGTCAGTTTCCGTTCCGCCGAGGTTGATCCTGTGTATTTCCCTCAGATCGAGGTGGTGGGTGATATCGCCAATGCGATCTGGGAGATCAACGATGCACTAGTTGCGCAGCCAACCTGGGATTTCAAACGTTTGCTGGCGATTCGTGAAGCCAACGAAGCTCACGTAGCCGAAGGCGCTACCGACGATCGTTTTCCGGTTTACCCGCAACGACTGGTCGCGGACCTGCGCCAGGTCATGCCGGCCAACGGCATCGTTGCCTTGGACAATGGTATCTACAAAATCTGGTTTGCCCGCAACTACAAGGCCTACATGCCGAACACCGTATTGCTGGATAACGCATTGGCAACCATGGGAGCCGGTCTGCCTTCGGCGATGGCGGCACGCCTCGTCTATCCCCAGATTCCGATTGTGGCGGTGTGTGGCGATGGTGGATTCATGATGAACAGCCAGGAGCTTGAAACCGCCGTGCGTTTGAAGATGAATCTGGTGGTCATCATCCTGCGCGACGACGCTTACGGAATGATTCGCTGGAAGCAGGCACAGATGGGGTTTGAGGATTTTGGTCTGGACTACGGAAACCCGGACTTCGTGCTTTACGCCCAAAGCTACGGTGCCTTTGGCCACCGGGTTAACAGCGCAGCCGCTTTCGCGCCGTTGGTACAGCACTGCCTGGAGACCCCCGGTGTGCATGTGATCGACTGCCCGGTCGACTATTCGGAGAACGACCGCATCCTGCATCAGGAGATCAAGGCGTTGAGTGCTGCGGTATGAAATCGCTCCTCGTCACGCAAACCTCAGGGACCCCGGCCCTCCAACAAGAAGAGAACGTCATGCAGCTCAAAGATGCTTCCCTGTTTCGACAACAAGCCTATGTGGACGGCATCTGGATCAATGCCGACAACGGCGCCACGTTTGCCGTGGACAATCCAGCCAATGGAAAGACGCTTGGTACGGTTCCCGGGTTGGGGCGTATCGAGACTCAACGCGCCATTGATGCAGCCCAACGCGCATTGCAAGGTTGGCGTTCGCTGACCGCAAAAGAGCGCTCAATCAAGTTGCGTCGCTGGTACGAGCTGGTGCTTGAGAACCAGGATGACTTGGCCCGGCTCATGACCCTTGAGCAGGGAAAACCGCTACTGGAGGCCAAGGGCGAGATTATCTATGCCGCTTCGTTTCTAGAGTGGTTTGCCGAAGAGGCCAAGCGGGTCTATGGCGATACGATTCCAGGACATCAGGCCGACAAACGCCTCCTTGTCATCAAGCAGCCGATCGGTGTCACCGCCGCGATTACCCCGTGGAATTTTCCAGCGGCGATGATCACCCGCAAAGCGGGGCCGGCGCTGGCGGCCGGATGTACGATGGTGGTCAAGCCTGCCAGTCAGACACCGTTCACGGCACTGGCCCTGGCCGAATTGGCGGAGCGCGCTGGCATCCCCAAAGGTGTGCTCAACGTTGTCACGGGTTCGGCCACTGAGATTGGTGCCGAGCTGACTGAAAACCCCATCGTGCGCAAAATTTCCTTTACTGGCTCTACTGAAATTGGCTCCAGGTTGATGGCGCAGAGCGCACCGACGTTGAAGAAGTTGTCCCTTGAGTTGGGGGGGAATGCGCCCTTCATCGTCTTTGATGACGCTGATTTGGACAAAGCCGTGGAAGGCGCCATTGCTTCGAAGTATCGCAATGCGGGGCAGACATGTGTCTGCGTTAACCGACTGTATGTGCAGGACGGCGTTTACGATGCGTTCTGCGAAAAACTAAGGGTTGCCGTCGCGAAACTGAGGGTCGGCAACGGTCTGGACGAAGGCGTAAGCGTTGGCCCTTTGATTGATGCCAAGGCCGTCGCGAAGATCAAAGAGCACATTGATGACGCTGTGAGCAAAGGCGCCCGGATCGTTGCGGGTGGAGAGGCCCATTCCAAGGGTGGCGGCTATTTTTTACCGACCATTTTGGTGGATGTCCCTAATAGCGCAAAGGTCGCCAGGGAAGAGACTTTTGGCCCACTTGCGCCGCTGTTTCGCTTTATGGATGAAGCGGAGGTCGTCGACTTGGCGAATGATACTGAATTTGGCCTGGCTTCCTACTTCTATGCCCACGACCTGTCCCGTGTGTTTCGCGTTGCCGAAGCGCTGGAGTACGGCATGGTCGGCATTAACACCGGGCTTATCTCAAACGAGGTCGCACCCTTCGGTGGAGTAAAAGCCTCCGGGCTGGGTCGTGAGGGCTCCAAGTACGGGATCGAGGAGTACCTGGAGATCAAATACATTTGCTTGAGCATTTGAACAAGCAGCCTGCTCACTTGATGACATTGAACTGCATAAAACAAACATAACAACATGCGAGGTTTTCCCATGATCCACGTCTTGCCATCCAGCGCGGCACCTCCGCCATAGCCTGACCCGCTTCCCACCAGAAACCGTCTTCAGAACGGCCAGATGTGGCCGCTGGGGACTCTGTGCGCCTAATAAAAAAAGAGAGTCCGGCCATGTTGGCAATCCTCGGCTTTTCAATGGTTATCTGCTTCATGTACCTGATCATGACGAAGCGCCTGTCGGCGCTAATTGCCTTGATCATCGTTCCTATCGTTTTTGCCGTTCTGGGAGGTCACTACGCAGGACTGGGATCAATGATGCTGGATGGGGTAAAGACATTGGCCCCTACAGGTGTCATGTTGACGTTCTCAATCCTTTATTTCGGCATCATGATCGACGCCGGGCTTTTCGATTCGCTGGTACGCAATATTCTAAAGTTGGTGAAAGGTGATCCGCTGAAAGTGCTAGTGGGTACCGCAATACTCACCATGCTCGTGTCTCTGGATGGCGACAGCTCCACGACGTACATGATCGCCTGCGCAGCATTTTTGCCACTTTACCAGCGCCTTGGCATGAATGTTCTCGGCCTGACTTGCATACTTAGCATCGCTACCGGAATCATGAATATCTCACCATGGGGAGGCCCTACAGCACGTGCTGCCGCCGCGCTGCACGTGGACGCGCTGGAGATATTTCTCCCGATGATTCCTGCCCTGCTGATTGCCGCGGCGACCCTGGTGTTCACCGCTATAGTTCTCGGCCGCCGCGAGCGTGCTCGGCTTGGCGTTATCCATCTGGAGGATTTTCATAACGGCTCGTTGGCCTTGGGGCATGGTTCGGCAGAAGAGTGTGAAAAACTTCGACGTCCCAAAATGTTCTGGCCCAATTTGATCGTTACGCTCGTATTGATTGCCTGCCTCGTCGTCGGTGCAATGCCTATCCAGATATTGTTTATGGTGGGGTTTGCTATCGCGATAGTGATCAACTACCCAAGGATTGAACAACAGAGGGAACGGATTGCTGCCCACGCCTCAAATGTATTGGCGGTGACTGCGCTTATATTCGCGGCGGGCATATTTACGGGGATTCTATCGGGTACAGGCATGGTCGATGCCATGGCTAAAAGCTTGCTTAGCATCATCCCTGACAGCTTTGGTCCTTTTCTTGCGGTGTTCACCGCGCTGATCAGCATGCCTTTGACGTTCTTCATGTCCAATGATGCCTTTTACTTCGGCATCCTGCCTGTGATCGCCCACACAGCCGCTCAATATGGCATCACGCCTTTGGAGATTGCTCGTGCCTCCATAGTGGGTCAACCCGTGCACCTGTTGAGCCCGTTGGTTCCTGCTCTCTATCTACTGATTTCCTTGGCGAAAGTCGATTTGGGTGACCACCAGCGCTTTGCACTGAAGTGGGCAATTCTTTCCAGTTTGAGCCTGTTGGCTGGCGGACTTCTATTCGGCGCCTTTCCGCTTTACCACTTGAGTTAGAAGTCAATCCGACGCCCAAAGCGATCTGCTAGAAGTACTTGGGTTTAAAAATCATGCTCGCTGCGCCGCAGCCAGGAGTTTCCAGTTGATTGAGTTCTTGAACTTGCCAGGTCCTTGGCTGGCGATCGGGCAAATCATAGCCATTGACATTATGTTGGGGGCTGACAATGCCGTGGTTATCGCCATGGCTTGTCGAAATCTCCCCAGGCATCTAAGAAGCAAAGCCGTCATCTCTGGCGTGGCGGGGGCCATTGTGCTGCGCATCGTCATGCTCTTCTTTGCCATGCAGTTGTTGGCACTTCCGGGCTTGAGAATCGTCGGGGCGATCTTGCTTTTATGGATAGGGATCAAAATGATGAAGGCAGAGGAGGATCACTACGATTCTATCAAGGGGACTGTCTTACTTCTGAATGCGATAAAAACGATTGTCATTGCCGACGCTGTCATGTCTTTGGACAACGTCTTGGCTATAGCGGGCGCCGCGGGAGGGGATATGTTTATCGTCTCACTTGGAGTATTGATCAGCATCCCCATCATCGTCTGGGGCAGCGGGTTTGTTCTCGATCTGATAGAGCGATTTCCGCAGGTGGTCCTATTTGGCGCCGGGTTGCTCGGGTGGATAGCTGGCGGCATGGCAAGTTTGGACACCTTGGTGCAACCAAGCATGAACGCGGATAAAACCCTGTACTACGTTGCTTCAAGCATTGGCGCCGTTTTCGTTGTTTGCGTGGGCTCTTTCTACGCCCGAATCAAGACGAAAACTGACCAGGAAGAGTGTCCACCGCTCTGACAAACGCAATACGTCGCCGTTAATAATCAACAATACGAGAGCTTTATGAACATCAACTTGCCTATCGATCACAGTACTAACGTTTTAATCGGCCGGCGTCTGCCCGCGATTTCATTGCCATGTACAACGGGCATGGATATCGATTTGACCAGCCTTTCAGGGTGGTGCGTGATTTTTATCTACCCCCGAACCGGAAATCCCAACGAGACGGCACCTGAGGGGCTTTCGGAAATTCCTGGCGCCAGAGGCTGTACCCCTCAGGCATGCGGGTTCAGAGACAGTCGCGATCAACTGGTCGATTCAGGCTTCTTGAATGTGTTTGGACTTTCTACTCAGGCAAGTGCGTACCAGCAAGAACTCGTACAGCGTATGAGTCTCAACTACTCGTTACTCTCTGATCCCCATTGCAAGTTGGCATCAAGCTTAGGGCTGAAAACCTTTGATGTGGAGGGACAAACATTTTACGCTCGAATAACGCTAATCATTCATGACGGGCTTGTTGTAAACACATTTGAGGACATTCAGGACCCCGGTGCCAATGCAACCGAGGTGCTTACGTGGATTGCCCAAAGCGGAGAAGCCTAAGGGGAACTTTTTTCGGCTCGCATGACGATGGAAAAGCTGGTAAGTAGAGGATATTCCGAGGATGTGCCTAACCGTGATCTGCACTTGGAGACGGGCTGCTTTTGGCCGATTGCAGACCTTGGCAAACCTCAGCCTCAAGTCAATCCAACTCATTCAGCCGCCAATTCTCCGTCCCATGAAAAGGCTTCGTTGGAAACCTTTTCTATTAGCGCAAAAGGGCACCCGTGTCAGTAACACACGTCCACGGGCTTTCCCTTATGGTTCTAACACCACATCCCGGCGACCAGCGTCAAACTCGCCAAAGATCAGCGCCATGGGCCGGCAGTGCCCAACGCCGAATGCCTTCCTGGAGTTCACAAGTTCGCTATCTGCTGTCGGCCCGAATCGGCCTTAATTACCCATCACCTCGTCCAGTGCCTGCTCCAGGGTGCTGACCGTGCGCTCGATATTGTGCAGCTTTTCCAGTCCGAACAGACCGATGCGGAAGGTCTGGAAATCGGCCTGCTCGTCGCATTGCAACAGCACTCCGGCGGCGATCTGTAGGCCGTGGTTGGCAAATTTCTTACCGCTCTTGATGTCGGCGTCATCGGTGTAGCTCACCACTACGCCAGGGGCCTGGAAGCCGGCTGCGGCCACGCTTTTGATGCCTTTGCCGGTCAACATTGCGCGCACCCGATCGCCCAGAGCCTGTTGTTCGTCGCGGACCTTTTCGAAGCCGTAGGCTTGCGTCTCTTTCATCACTTCGTTAAATCGCGCGAGGGAATCGCTGGGCATGGTCGCATGGTAGGCATGTCCGCCCTGTTCGTAGGCCTGCATGATCTGCAGCCACTTTTTCAGGTCGCAGGCGAAGCTGCTGCTTTGCGTCTGTTCGATGCGCTCGAGGGCCAAAGAACTGAGCATCACCAGCGCGCAGCAAGGGGAGGCGCTCCAGCCTTTCTGCGGTGCGCTGATCAGCAGGTCGACTGCGCATTTCTGCATATCAACCCAAAGCGTGCCCGAGGCGATGCAGTCCAGCACGAACAGGCCGCCCACCGCATGCACGGCGTCGCCGACGGCCCGCAGGTACTCGTCGGGCAGGATAATCCCTGATGAGGTTTCAACGTGGGGCGCGAAGACAATCTGCGGCTTCTGCGCCGCAATGGCTGCCAGCACTTCGTCCAGAGGCGGTGGGGCGTAGGCAGCCTGGTGACCCGTGTCGACCGGTCGGGCTTTCAGCACCGTGGTGGCCGCCGGGATCTTGCCCATCTCAAGGATCTGGCTCCAGCGATAACTGAACCAGCCGTTGCGTATCACCAGGCATTGCTGGTCGGTGGCAAACTGTCGCGCCACCGCTTCCATGCCGAATGTGCCGCTGCCCGGGACCACCGCCACAGCCTGGGCGTTGTAGACCTGTTTCAGGGTCCTGGAAATGTTCTTCATCACGTCCTGAAACGACTGCGACATGTGGTTGAGCGAACGGTCGGTATAGACCACTGAGTACTCGACCAGCCCCTCGGGATCGATACTGGGATAGAGCTTTGACATGGGGTAACTCCTTTGGCAGGGATCTCAGTGGTTTCGACCCTGCCTTAAGCCTTGGCAAATGACAAATTGCTCGGGATTGAATGGCGACTCTATCGAGCGGCTGATCTCATCAGGTCGATTGCTGGACTTGGCAATGCTCGCAGTCCAGCCTTCGATTCAAATCCGCGCCAACGCCTGCGCCAGATCCGCTCTCAAATCCTCCACATCCTCAACCCCCACCGACAACCGCACCAAGCCATCGCCAATCCCCAACTGCGCCCGCGTTTCCGCCGGAATACTCGCGTGAGTCATGATCGCCGGGTGCTCGATCAAGCTCTCCACGCCACCCAGACTTTCAGCCAGGGCAAATATTTTCACGCTTTCAAGAAAGAGTTTGGCGCCCGCCAGGTCGGTGTTCAGGTCAACCGAAATCATCCCGCCAAACCCGCGCATTTGCCGGCGTGCCAATTCGTGCTGCGGGTGCGACGGCAGGCCCGGGTAGTAGACGCGGGATACTTGCGGCTGGCGTTCCAGCCATTGCGCCAGTTCCAGTGCGTTGCTGCAGTGGCGTTCCATGCGCAGGGCCAGGGTTTTCACGCCGCGCAGGGTGAGGAAGGCGTCGAACGGGCCGGAGATGGCGCCGACGGAGTTTTGCAGGAAGCCCAGGCGTTCGGCCAGTTCCGGGTTCTGCCCGACGATGGCGATGCCGCCGATCACGTCGGAATGGCCGTTGAGGTATTTGGTGGTCGAGTGCACGACGATGTCGAAGCCGAGTTCCAGCGGACGCTGGATCCATGGGCTGGCGAAAGTGTTGTCGGCGACGCAGATGATCCCGCGGTCGCGGCAGAGGCGGGCGATGGCGCTGAGGTCGGTGAGGCTCAGCAGCGGGTTGCTCGGGGTTTCGACCCAGACCATCCGCGTGTTGTCCTGCAGCGACGCTTCGAAAGCCGAGAGGTCGGTCAGGTCGACGTAGCTGAAGCGATGCCCGGCGCTGCGTTGGCGCACTTTGTCGAACAGGCGGAAAGTGCCGCCATACAGGTCGTTGCCGGAGACGATGTGCGAGCCGGCGTCGAGCAGCTCAAGCACGGTGGAAATCGCCGCCAGCCCGGAGGCGAATGCGAAGGCCTGGGTGCCGCCTTCGAGGTCGGCGACGCAACGCTCCAGGGCGAAACGCGTCGGGTTGTGCGAGCGACCGTAGTCGAGGCCCTTGTGCACGCCGGGGCTCGATTGCAGGTAGGTGGAGTTGGCGTAGATCGGCGGCATCAGCGCCCCGGTGGACGGGTCCGGCACCTGCCCGGCGTGGATCACCCGAGTGGCGAAGGCGCGCGGCGCACCGGTTTCATCGTGCTGACTCATGTAAGGGATCTCCGTAAGTGATTGAGCAGGTCGACGCGGGTAATCAGGCCGTGGAAGCCTGAAGCGTCGGCAATAATCGCCACCAGCCCGCGATCGAGTTCGGCTTGCAGTTCAGCCAGACTGGCGCCGGGCGACAGGGTCTGCACTTTGTCGGTCATTGCGCTGGCCACGGTCAAGCGAAAGTGCGAGGCATCTTCTTGCATGCCGAACAGAATATCCGACTCGTCGATCACCCCGACCAGTTGCTTGCCGTCTACCAGCACTGGCAGTTGCGAGACATCCGCCAGGCGCATGCGCTGGAACGCGGTGAGCAGCGTGTCATCCGGGCCGACGCTGATCACCCGGCCATCCTCGAAGCGCCGGGAAATCAGGTCGCGCAGATCGCCGTAGCGTTTGTACTGCAGCAGGCCCTGGTCGTTCATCCATTGGTCGTTGTAGACCTTCGACAGGTAGCGGGTGCCGGTGTCGCAGACGAACGTGACCACGCGTTTCGGCTCGGTTTGTTCGCGGCAATAACGCAGCGCCGCAGCCAGCAAGGTGCCGGTCGATGAGCCGCCGAGAATGCCCTCGGCGCGCAGCAGTTGGCGGGCATGATCAAAGCTTTCTTCATCGCCGATCGAGTAGGCGTGGCGCACGCTGGAGAGGTCGGTGATCGACGGAATGAAGTCTTCGCCGATGCCTTCCACCGCCCACGAGCCGGGCTTGCCGAGGATGCCGCTGCGGCTGTATTCGGCCATCACCGAGCCGACCGGATCGGCCAGGACCATTTCGAGGTTGGGTTGTACGCGTTTGAAGAAACGGGTCAGGCCGGTCAGGGTGCCGGCGGAACCGACACCGACCACGATAGCGTCCAGATCATGCTGGGTTTGTGCCCAGATTTCCGGCGCGGTGCTGCATTCGTGGGCCAGCGGATTGGCCGGGTTGTTGAACTGATCGGCAAAGAACGCGTCGGGAATTTCCTTGGCCAAACGCGCCGCCACGTCCTGGTAGTACTCGGGATGGCCCTTGCCGACATCGGAGCGGGTGATGTGCACTTCGGCGCCCATGGCCTTCAAGTGCAAGACCTTCTCGGTGGACATCTTGTCCGGCACCACCAGCACTACGCGATAACCCTTGGCACGGCCGACCAGCGCCAGTCCCAGGCCAGTGTTGCCGGCGGTGGCTTCGACGATGGTGCCGCCGGGTTTAAGGCGTCCATCGCGCTCGGCGGCGTCGATCATCGCCAGGCCGATGCGGTCCTTGATCGAACCGCCGGGGTTCTGCGATTCGAGTTTGAGAAAAAGCGTGCACGGGCCGGTGTCGAAGCGGCTGACGCGCACCAGCGGGGTATTGCCGATCAGTTCAAGAACGGCGGGGCGGGAATTATTCGGCATAGCGTCACCTCCTGTGGGGGGCAGCAACTGGCGGCGAAATGTCGCCCGCCCGTTGCAGGCAAATCACGCTTGGACCATAGGCCGGGTTGGCTCCATCCGCAACCGGGTGTCGCCATTCGGTAATGGCGCGACGCTGTTCCCCTACAACGAAAAAGCCGCTGCTCCTGTAACGGGGCAGCGGCTTCAGATTCACCGGTTTTAACCATGACGCATAACCCCTGTGGGAGCGGGCTTGCTCGCGAAGGCTGCTTAACATTCAACATAGATGCTGACTGTTACACCGCTTTCGCGAGCAAGCCCGCTCCCACAGGGGATCGCTGGTGGGCAGGTCAGTTCGTGGTGGCTTCCGGCAGTTTGGCGATGACTTTGATTTCGAACTGGAAACCATACAGCCAAGTCACACCCACAGCGGTTACCGTCGGATGCGGCGCATTGCCCCAGAACTCCGGCACCACGCTCCAGATTTTTTCAAACCGCTCCTGCGGATTGACGATAAACACAGTCACATCAATCACGTCGTCAAACGTGCAACCGGCCTCACGCAGGATCGCGTTCAAGTTGTTGAACGCGAGGCGCACCTGATCCTCCAGAACCGGCTCGGGCGAACCGTCCTCGGTGCTGCCGACTTGCCCCGAAACGAACAGGAAACCATTAGATTTGATCGCTGGCGAGTAGCGATTGCGCTCGTAAAGTGCCTGTCGTCCAGGCGGGAAAACCACATCACGCTGAGTCATAAAGTGCCTCCATCGGCAGGTCAACAGTGACCCGTCATTAACGATGAAGTGACTGTAAGGACTTGCGCCTGCCCGATAAACGAGCAACCGTAGCTATCACTGTTTGTAAAACCCAAACAATCCGGGGCGAATATGGACCGTTTTGATGCGATGCAGGCTTTTGCGCGAGTCGTGGAGGCGGGCAGCTTCACCAAGGCTGCCGAGACGTTGCACATGAGCAAGACCAGCGTGACGCAACTGGTGCAGCAACTGGAGGCGCGGTTACGGGTCAAGTTGCTCAATCGCACCACGCGCAAGGTCAACGTCACCGCCGATGGCGCGGTGTTTTACGAGCGCGTGGTGCGGCTGCTGGCGGACCTGGACGATGCCGAGACCGGTTTGTCCGGTGCGTCGGTGCAGCCTCGGGGACGCCTGCGGGTGGATGTGCCGAGTCCGTTGGCGAGCATGATTCTGGTGCCGGCGCTGCCTGAGTTTCATGCGCGCTATCCCGACATCCAGATCGACATGGGCGTCAGCGATCGCATGGTCGATATCATCGGCGAGAACGTCGATTGCGTGGTGCGCGGCGGCGAACTCACCGATCAGTCGCTGATGGCGCGGCGGGTCGGCGATCTGCAACTCGGGGTGTTTGCGGCGCCGAGCTATCTGGCGCGCGTCGGCATGCCGTTGCACCCACGGGAGCTGGAGGATTCTGCGCATCGCATCGTCGGTTTCCTCTGGGCGCGCACCGGCAGGGCCTTGCCCTATGCCATGCGCAGCGACAGTGAGAGCGTGGAGATCAAGGGTCGCTACGTGCTGGCGGTCGATGACGGCAACGCTTATCTCGCGGCGGGCCTGGCCGGGCTCGGTGTGCTGTGGATGCCCGACTACATGTCCAAGGCCCATGAAGCGAGCGGTGATTTGGTGCGGCTGTTCGGTGGCTGGCAGCTTGATCCGATGCCGATTTATGTAGCGTTTCCGCCGAACCGGCATATCAGCCGCAAGCTACGGGTGTTTATCGATTGGGTCGCGGAACTGATGACGCAGCATGCGCCGATCACGGATCGACCTGATGCATAAGGCCCGTTGAAAACATTCTTCGGCATATCCGAAATTGATTTTCGATTTTTGCCTGATTATCAAAATAAACCTTAAGCACTAACGTTGCGCCATTCCCCTTCGGCGCATCACTTATTGTTTGAGGTCAACAGCATGGAACCCACGAACACCGAATCTGCGAGCCCACCAAACCCGCAACGCCGGACCTTTCTGGCCCAGGCCGGTGCAGGGGCGGCCGTACTGGCGGCTGGCGCCTTGCTCAGTCCGGCCAACGCTTCCGCCGCGCAAAGCACCGGCGCGGCAACGCCAACTTCGAGCAAATCCAAGGGTGGTTTCTGGCCGGGCGATACGCGGTTGGTGGTTTCGATTTCCATGCAGTTCGAAGCCGGTGGGCAGCCGCTCAAAGACACCGACAGCCCGTTTCCTCGCGTGAATTTCCCCGACAGCGTGCCCTCGGACCCGGCCACCAATACCTGGTTTGCCTACGGTTACCGCGAAGGCGTTCCGAGGCTGCTCGACCTGTGGGATCGCCACGGCGTCAAAGTCACCAGCCACATGATCGGCGATGCGGTGAAACGCAACCCGGCACTGGCCAAAGAGATCGTTGCCCGTGGCCATGAAGCCTCGGGGCACGGCCCGCACTGGAGCTCGCAATTTGCCATGAGCCGGGACGAGGAACGCGCCTTCCTGCAGCAGGCCGCGAGCATGCTGACCGAGGTCACTGGCCTGCCGGTGAAAGGCTACAACTGCAACTGGCTGCGGCGCGGCCCCAATACGTTGTCGCTGTTGCAGGAGCTGGGTTACGTCTATCACATCGATGATGTCAGCCGCGACGAACCCTTTATCGAACAGGTCAACGGCAAGGATTTTGTCGTGGTGCCGTACACCCTGCGCAACAACGACATCGTGCTGATCGAGGGTCGCAACTACTCGCCGGGGCAATTCCTGGAGCAGATAAAACTGGAGTTCGATCAGCTCTACGAAGAGGCCGGCAGCCGGCGGCGCATGATGTCGGTCAGTGCGCATGACCGGATTAGCGGCACGCCGCAGATGGTGCGGGTCTGGGACGAATTTCTGCGCTACGCCAAACGCCATCCCGGTGTCGCCTTCATGCGCAAGGACGCCATCGCTGAATACACCCTCAACAGCCCACTCAGCATTCGGGAAACCGAGACGATTTGAGTCTTGCCCGACATTATTTAAAGGAAGCCTGACGATGCCACGTTCAATCGCATCTGCGTCCCTCATCGCCGGTATTTTGTTCGCCGTGACAGTCTCCGGCACTGCCGCCGCCACCGAGCTGGTTAAACCCGGTGTGTTGATCACCGACAAGAGCCTGAGCCCCGCGCAACTCAACCTCATGGAAACCGCCGCTCGCCGTTACGACACGTTCTGGAACACCGGCGAAGAAGCATTTGCCCGAGAGGCGCTAGCCAACAACTTCATCGACAAGACCCCACCCGAAGGCCGCAAACAAGGGCTGGAAGGGCCGTTGCTGGCATCCCGGGCGTTTCGTGGTGCGGTACCGGACCTGAGTTGTGAAGTCGAGCAAATGATCATCGCCGGCGACCGGGTCGTGGTGCACCTGCATTTTCGCGGGCATTTCACCGGGACCTTTGGCGAGACCAAAGGCACCGGGCAAACCGTGGACTTCATCGCCACCGATATCTACCAGATTGAAAACGGCAAAATCGCCGCAAACTGGCACATCGAAGACAACCTGACGTTGATGAAGCAGCTGGGCATGTCTCACTAACTTCTGCCGTCACGCAAATTTCCCACTGTGGGAGCGGGCTTGCTCGCGAAAGCGTCGTATCAGTCGACATAAACTTGTCTGACACACCGCATTCGCGAGCAAGCCAGCTCCCACAGTGGATTTGTGGTGGTTTTAGGTCTGTGTGGGGGCGGTCCGTTTGTTGGCGCTTGGGCCTGCCACTGAGCAATTGGGCATGTCTCACTAACCTTGTAGGAGCGAGGCCTGCCCGCGAAGGCGGTGTGTCAGTCGACTTTGATGTTGGCTGACACGCCGCCTTCGCGGGCAAGCCTCGCTCCTACAGGGATTTGTGGTGGTTTTAGGTCTGTGCGGGGGCGATCCATTTGTTGACGTTGGGCGCTTGCCATTGCTCCAGCGCATCAATGAGCGCCGCCGGATCGGTGTCGAAGATCAACATGTCGCTGTGTTCGGTTTTCATGAATCCTTCCTTCACCGCGTGCTCAAACAGGCTGCGCACCGGGTTGAAGAAGTCGCCGATGTTCAGGCAGGCGACGCCTTTGTTGTGCTCGCCGAGTTGGGTCAATGTCGCGACTTCGAACAATTCTTCAAAGGTCCCCAAACCACCCGGCAAGGCAATGAAGGCGTCCGCCCATTCACTCATGCGGGTCTTGCGGCTGCGCATGTCCGGGGTGATTTCATGCCGGGTAAGTCCGCCATGCAGGTGGCCGAGGTCATGCAAATAGCGGGTGATGATGCCCACCACTTCGCCACCTTCGGCCAGCACGGCATCGGCCACGATCCCCATCAAACCCCGGTCGGTGCCGCCGTACACCAGTTGCAAACCGCGTCTGCCGATTTCCCGGCCCAGGGCACGAGCGCCTTCGGTATAGGCGGGGTTGAAGCCAAAGTTGGAGCCGGAGAAAACCGCAATGCTGCGAAGTGGGGAGGGCATCGATTGTGTCCGCTTGAGGGCTGAGCGCCTCATCCTGCGGCGTGTTGGACTGATGCAAAAGCGCCAAGAATCGAGTGATCGAGTAGGCCATGACGCCGTTACAACAATTCCAGAATGCGCTGGCCGAGGCGTTCGGCGGTGGCCTGGGAATCGATGTTGGCGAACCCAAGCAGCAGCGCCGAATCGGTCTGGCCACGAATGCTGAAATCGCTCAGCGCTTCGGCATAAATCCCTGCCTGCTGAAGGCGCTCGACCAGCGTGCGATCAGCTTGTTGATCCGTCAGCCGCAGAATCAAGTGCATGCCACCCGGTTGCGCATCAATGCGAATCCGCTCGCCCAAAACAGCCTTGAGCCCCCGCGCAGTCGCCTCCCGGCGTTCACCGTAGAGTTTTCGCATGCGCTGAATATGCCGGGCGAAATGGCCCTCGGTGAGAAACGTGGCGACGATGGCCTGGGTGAGTTCCGGGCAGTTGCCGAGGAAGGTCTGACCGACGTGCTCGAAGCGCTCGACCTGCGCCGGCGGCACCACCAGATACGAGAGGCGGATCCCGGGAAACAGCACCTTGCTGAACGTGCCGGCATACAACACCCGACCGTCGCGATCCAGGCTCTTGAGCGCGGGCAACGGGCGGCTGACGTAGCGGTATTCGCCGTCGTAGTCGTCCTCGACAATCCAGGCCTGCTCGCGGCTTGCCCACTCCAGCAACTCCAGCCTGCGCGGCAACGACAGCGACACGCACAGCGGACTTTGATGCGCCGGCGTGACCACCGCCGCACGGGCGCCCGTCGCGTTGTTCACCGCTTGTGCCACCTGCATGCCGTCCTGATCGACCGGCACCGGCACCGTTTCAATCTGCAGATGCGCGAGCAATTGCCGGGTCGGCAGGTAGCCAGGGTCTTCGACCAACACGCGGTCGCCGGGTTGGAGCAAGGTGTGGGCGATCAGCGTCAGTGAGTTGCGATAACCCGAGGTGATGAACACCTGGGACGGCGCGCAGGTAATGCCGCGAGCGACTTGCAGGTAAGTGGCAATCGCGATGCGCAACGATTCCAGCCCATACACCGACGGGTTGGCCATGTCCGTTACCTGCGTGGCGCGAACGCAACGGGCGCCGATCTGCGCCCAGATTTTCCTGGGAAAGGCGTCCAGCGCCGGCAAGGCCATTTGAAACGGCAGGATCGGCGCCTTGTGCCGGATCGAAGAGTTTTCGACCGTTCGCTCGGCGGCAGAAGAGGGCGCCCGCACATTGATCCCCGGCGCCACCACCGTGCCGGCCTGACCGCGCGCCTGAATGTAGCCTTCGGCGGTCAGCAAGGAATACGCCGTATCGATGGTGCCACGGGCCAGGCCGAGTTCTTTCGCCAATGCCCGGGCCGCTGGAATCCGCTCGCCCGGCGTGAGCGCGCCATCGGAAATCGCGCTGCGGAACCGCCAGTAGATTTGCCGGTAGATCGGTTCTTTGGACGCCGGGTCCAAGGGCGAAAAAGGCTTGCCGGGATTTGTCATTGCGCCTCGTGATGGTGGAAATACGTGTGCAGCGCCTGATCGGTCGCGGTCCTTGCCTGTGCGATCGCATCCGGGCCCAGGGCGGTGCCTTCGACTGTGAAGAAATTTAGATCATGCAGGCCGATCATGTTTAGCACGGCTTTGAGATACGGCGTCAAAAAGTCCGGCTGACGCGCACGCTCCCCGGAAAATCGCCCGCCCGAAGCAATGGCCACGAACACCGGACGATCGCGCAGCATCGGTGTTTTGCCTTGGGCGCCGACATTAAATGTCCGGCGCACCCGAGCGACGTGATCAATCCACACCTTCAATGCCGAGGGCACGGTGAAGTTGTGCATCGGCGTGCTGATGACCAGCACATCGGCGCTTTCCAGTTCGTTGATCAACGTTTCGGACTGGATAAAAGAACCCTCTTGAGAGACGTCTTCGAGCGATTGTTGGGAGATCGCGTAGTTCTCATCCACATGCGCGATGCCGCCGGCGCCTACCACTCGATTGATCAGTTCAGCGTTCGGATCGCGCTGCAATAAATGCCCGATCACTTTTTGCGACAGCCGATAGCTCTCGGACGATTGTCCGCGAGGGCTGCAACTGACATGCAGGATGTTCATGGTGTTTACCTTCCGGATGATCGACAGAGGCTCCCATGCTACGAACCCCATGACCCAGGCAAAAGATCCATGAAACGCCTTTGTGACTGGTCCATGAATCAAGGGTATGGCCCATGACAATAGGCGGATCATGGACCTTCACCGCTGGTCCATGAAGCACCACGATGGAGTCCTCAAATCAGCCAACAGAGGATTCATCATGACTAATCGCATCGACTACGCCAGCGCTTCTCCCGACGGTTACAAGGCATTCGGCGGCGTCTACGTCACCCTGCAAAAATCCGGTCTGCCCCACGAACTGATCGACCTCGTGTACCTGCGCGTCTCGCAAATCAACGGCTGCGCCTACTGCATCGACATGCACTCGCGGGACCTGATCAAACTCGGCGTCAGTGTGGAAAAACTGGTGCTGGTGCCGGTCTGGCGCGATGCCGGTGCCGTATTCAGCACCCGCGATCGCATCGCTCTCGCCTGGGCCGAAACCGTCACGAACGTGGCCGAAACCGGCGTGCCAGACGCGGACTATCAAGCCACCGCCGCCGAGTTCAACGACAAAGAACTGGCCGACCTGACTTACGCCATCGGCTTGATGAACGCCTTTAACCGCTTCGGCGTGACATTCCGCTCGATCCCTGCGGCGGCCAACAAAGCCTGAACCCTTTAGGCGAGCGCCGCGTCGGCGCTCGCTCACTTCTCATTTGCTAAACGATAGGAGTTGTCACCATGGCATGGTTATTACTAGGTCTCGCCGGCATCCTCGAAATCGCGTTCGCGTTTGCGATGAAAGGCTCGGAAGGCTTCACCCGATTAACCCCGGGACTCATCGCCGCCGCTACCGGGGTGTCGAGCGTCTACATACTTTCCATAGCGCTGCGTTCATTGCCGGTGGGCACGGCTTACGCGGTGTGGACCGGCATCGGCGCGGCGGGCACGGCGATTCTCGGGATGGCGATATTGGGGGATTCCACCACGCCGTTGCGGGTGCTTTGTATCGCGCTGATCTTGGGCGGCGTTATCGGGTTGAAGTTGGTGTCGGCGAATTGATCGGGTTCACATTTCATCGTCAACGATCAGAACGCCATTCAACCACTCCTGATTCATCGTCTCGGCATCTCCCAAATAATCCAGCAACCAGGTCATGGCGGGCGAAAGCTTGTTTTGATTCCACGCCACGCACGATGGGCTGGCGGCGAAGGGCCGTTGCAGGTTCAGGGCGACCAGTTCGCCTTGCTTGATCAGCGGGATCACCAGGTGCGCCGGCGCCATGCCCACGCACAAACCTTCACGCAAACAATCCAGGGCCGAGGCCCAATTTGGCACCACCAGCCGCCGCTGATTATCCAGCGACCAGGTATCGCGTTTCGGCAGGTGGCGCGAGGTGTCGTTCATGCACAGCGCGGGGTAGGGGCGCAGTTGATCGTCGTCCAGCGGACCGTCCATTGCCGCCAACGGATGCCCGGCGCTGGCCACGCACAACCAGTTCAACAGGCCCATGTCGCGAAAGCTGTAGTGACTGGCCACCGGCACCGCACTGGTGGCGCCGATCACGATGTCGGTGCGCTCATCGGCGAGGGCGTCCCACACACCGTTAAACACCTCGTAGCCGAGCAGCAATTCCACGTCGGGAAACTGTTTATAAAAATCCAGAACCAATTGCCGGCAGCGCTCCTGTTTAACGATGGCATCCACCGCGACTTTCAACTGGCCGCTCCAGCCGTTGGCCACTTGCTGGCACAGGCGTCGGGTGTCGAGCATGTTTTTCATGACCCCGCGAGCCTGCTCGATAAACAGCTTGCCGGCCGGCGTCAGCTCGACATCGCGATGCCGCCGCACAAACAGTGGCACCGCCAGCCATTGCTCCAGTTGGCGCACGGTGTAACTGACCGCCGACGGCACGCGGTGCAGCTCCTGCGCCGCCGCACTGAAACTGCCATGCCGAGCCACGGCATCCACCACATCGAGGGAATATTCAGACCACATTCAGTTGCCTTCAAAAATATTGATAAGACCGTCCAATTATTATCGCTTCACAGCAAAGTCTCACCGCCCATAATGGCACGCTGCTAACAAATTATTTGATTTGAAGATTCCGTTAGGGCGTTGATGAAAAACTCGTTTGGTTTCACCTGCTACTTGATTGGGCTGAGCGTGCTCGGCTACCTGGGCATGGACATGTATCTCCCGGCGTTCGGCGTCCTTGGCGGCGATTTGCACTTGTCGGCCGGCGCGGTCGGCGCGAGCCTGAGCATCTTCCTCGCCGGGTTTGCCGTCGGGCAATTGTTGTGGGGCCCGTTGTCCGACCGCATCGGCCGCAAACCTGTGCTGTTAATGGGCTTGAGCCTGTTCGCACTGGGCTGCCTCGGTATGTTTTGGGTTGAAACCGAAGTGCAACTCTGGGCGCTGCGCTTTATCCAGGCCGTCGGCGTGTGCTCGGCGGCGGTCAGTTGGCAAGCGCTGGTGATCGACCGCTACCCGCCACACCAGGCCAATCGCTTGTTCGCCGGGATCATTCCGCTGATGTCCCTGTCACCCGCACTCGCGCCTCTGCTGGGGGCGATGCTGCTCAATCACTGGGGCTGGCAGGCGATTTTTGCCGTGTTGCTCGGCATCAGCGTCGCATTGCTGGTGCCCACGGCGTTGCTCAAAACCACACCGAAACGCCTGACAGCCAGCGGCGAACGTTCCCGCATCAGTTTCGGAAAACTCCTCAAGACACCGGCCTTCAGCGGCAACGTGCTGATCTACGCTGCCTGCTCCGCCGCATTCTTCGCGTGGCTCACTGCCTCACCGTTCATCCTCGGCGGCATGGGCTACAGCCCCAGCGACATCGGCCTGAGCTACGCACTTCCAACCTTGGGATTCCTGATCGGCGGCTTTAGCTGCCGCAGTTTGCTGCAACGGATCAGCGGCCAACTGATGCTGCCGTGGCTGATCCTCGCGTTTTGCCTGAGCATGGTCGCGCTGTACCTGGTGGCGACGTTGACCACGCCGACCCTGACCACATTACTGATCCCGTTTTGCCTGATGGGCTTGGTCAACGGTGCCAGTTTCCCGATCATCATTACGAATGCGCTAATGCCATTCCCGGAAAATTCCGGCAAAGCAGCGGCACTGCAAAACGCGTTGCAACTGGGGGCGTGCTTTGGCGCGAGTTTGCTGGTGTCGACCTGGATCGAGCAGCCGTTGCAAACTGCGGTGATAGTGATGCTGGGGACCGTGCCGGTGGCGGTGTTGGGGTATTGGATTCAGGGACGCAAGCGAGGAGAGGTGGAACGGTTTGGGCGGGTTGAGACGGATCAGTAACAGAGTTCTGAAAACCCCAAACAAAACACGTTCTGTAGCAGCTGGCGAAGCCTGCGTTCGGCTGCGAAGCAGTCGCGAAATAGGTCAACGCGGTGCTTCAGGTAGACCGTGCACTCAGGTTTTACGACTGCTTCGCAGCCGAACGCAGGCTACGCCAGCTGCTACAGGTTGGGTTTAAGGCACGTACCGCGATGAACCCATTCATTTATGCGGTGCGGTTTTGGAACAGATGATCGGAACTGTCTTCAGCGATTGAGGCAGATCAGTAACGAAGTTCTGAAAATCCCAATAAAGCACGTTCCCTGTAGCAGCTGGCGAAGCCTGCGTTCGGCTGCGAAGCAGTCGCGAAATAGGTCAACGCGGTGCTTCAGGGAAACCGTGCACTCAGGTTTTACGACTGCTTCGCAGCCGAACGCAGGCTACGCCAGCTGCTACAGGTTGGGTTTAAGGCACGTACCGCGATGAACCCATTCATTTATGCACAGTGGTTTTGGATTAGATGATCGGAACTGTCTTCAGCGATTGAGGCAGATCAGTAACGAAGTTCTGAAAACCCCAAACAAAGCACGTTCCCTGTAGCAGCTGGCGAAGCCTGCGTTCGGCTGCGAAGCAGTCGCGAAATAGGTCAACGCGGTGCTTCAGGGAAACCGTGCCCTCAGGTTTTACGACTGCTTCGCAGCCGAACGCAGGCTTCGCCAGCTGCTACAGGTTGGGTTTAAGGCGTACCGCGATGAAACCATTCATTTATGCACAGTGGTTTTGGATTAGATGATCGGAACTGTCTTCAGCGATTGAGGCAGATCAGTAACGAAGTTCTGAAAACCCCAAACAAAGCACGTTCCCTGTAGCAGCTGGCGAAGCCTGCGTTCGGCTGCGAAGCAGTCGCGAAATAGGTCAACGCGGTGCTTCAGGGAAACCGTGCCCTCAGGTTTTACGACTGCTTCGCAGCCGAACGCAGGCTTCGCCAGCTGCTACAGGTTGGGTTTAAGGCACGTACCGCGATGAAACCATTCATTTATGCAGAGTGGTTTTCGATTAGATGATCGGAACTGTCTTCAGCGATTGAGGCAGATCAGTAACGGAACTCTGAAAATCCCAAACAAAACACGTTCCCTGTAGCAGCTGGCGAAGCCTGCGTTCGGCTGCGAAGCAGTCGCGAAATAGGTCAACGCGGTGTTTCAGGGAAACCGTGCACTCAGGTTTTACGACTGCTTCGCAGCCGAACGCAGGCTTCGCCAGCTGCTACAGGTTGGGTTTAAGGCACGAAAAAGCCCGGCTGATCAGGCCGGGCTTTTTGTTGAGTACCGCGATGAAACCATTCATTTATGCGGTGCGGTTTTGGATCAGGCGATCGGAACCACCTTCGGCAACGCGTTTTTCGAGCAGACGATCCGAACCACCTTCAGCAACGCGGTTCTCAATCAGACGATCAGAGCCACCCTCAGCAACGCGGTTCTCAATCAGACGATCAGAGCCACCTTCAGCAACGCGATTCTCGATCAGACGATCGGAACCACCTTCAGCAACACGATTCTCGATCAAACGATCCGAACCACCCTCAGCCACTCGGCTTTCAATCAAGCGATCGGAACCGCCTTCAGCGATCATGGTGCGAGAAGGCGCGGCAAAAGCGTTAACTGCGAAAACCGAGAAAGCGATGCTGAGAAGGATTTTGCGTTTCATGATGGTGTGCTCCGGGGGAGTTATTGGTTGGTATGGATGCGATGTTACGCCCCGGAATTTTTATGAGAACTTCATTGATGTGATGGTGACTATCGACGCGGGCAATGGTTGAGGAGGGCGCCTTTGCACTGGCGATTTTCCACCCTGAACCCGCGATTTAAGGTGCCGTCAGGCAAAAGTCAGATGATTCACTATTCTGTCATCACAGCCGATAGCCTTATGTGCAAGCGCCTTGCATCCACGACCAGCGGGAAATTATGCCGAACAATCTCGCCCCTATCGTCTCAACGCTCGCCAATCGATCGAGCCTTTCGCTGGCACGTGCCTCTCTATTCAAATTCGTGGGGCTGTTGGCGGCCGTGTTTTTACTGGCAAGCGGTTCGCTGATTTATCTCGCGCATGATCTGGACCGCACAGAAGAGGTCGAAAGCGCTTTCTATACAAAGAAGGCCGTGCAATCGCTGGAAAAATCCCTGCGCTCAACCGTCAAGGACTACGCCTTTTGGGGTGATGCCTACAAGCATCTGCACACGGATATAGACATTGACTGGGCCTACACCCGGCAAAACGTGGGTTCAACGCTGTACTCGGATTTTGGCTTCCAGGGGGTGTTTGTCGTCGACGACGCCAATCGCTCCGTTTACTCCGTGATCAAGGGTGAGCTCAAGCCCGTTGACGCCGCCGAGTGGCTGGAGCAGTCCTCCTGGCCGGGATTCTCGATAAAGCACGTGCCGGCGCCGAGACAGAAACGCCTACAACCACCTTCATCAATGTGAAAGGCATACCCACCCTCATCGCGGCCGCCGCCATTACCCCGGGAACCGACCCGAGCGTAGTGCCTGACGAGAAGCCGCCGTCGGTGTTGATTTTCGTGGATATGTTGAACAGCACCAAGCTGGCCCTGATCGGCGACGATTTCGGGGTCGATCGCCTGCACGCCGCCACGCCTGACGAAATGGGCACAACATCATTCCTTGCATTGGGCGATGACGGCACGGCCGGTCGCCTGCACTGGAGTTCATCACAGCCCGGCCTGCGTTTATTGGGGGTAGGGCTGCCATTGATCGGCATCGCTGCGCTGTTGGTGTGCCTGATGACCTGGTTCATTTTGCGCCGTGCGACCGCCGCGGCGCAGGCACTCGATGCCAGCTACACATTGCAGCAACGCAGCCAGGAAGCGCTCGCTACCAGCGAAGCGCGTTTTCGCGACGTGGTTGAAGCCAGTTCGGACTGGGTCTGGGAGATCGATGCCGACTGGCGTTTGACCTTCTTGTCCGAGCGATTCGAAGTCGTTACCGGACTTTCCAGAGACGCCTGGACCGGAGCTGTGATCGATGATCTGTTGCATCTCGAATCCGGCACGTTGTCGCAGTGGCTCAGCATCCCGAAGCGCCGCCCCGACATCAGCGTCCAGTGTCGCTATATCGACAGCAACGGTCAGGAGCGAATCACCCGTCTCTCGGCTCGAGAAATGACCGGGGACGGATTCCGCGGGACCGCGACCGATGTCACAGAGGAAGTTGAAGCCCGTCGCCGGATCGAATTCCTCTCGCAGCACGACGCCTTGACCGGGCTCCCCAACAGGACGCGTCTTCAGGAGTTTCTTGACGGCAAACTCAAGGCGCTGCCGACGGCGGAGCAACCGTTGATCATGCTCAGCCTGGACCTGGATCGGTTCAAACCGGTCAATGACTTGCTCGGGCACGCCGCCGGTGATTTGGTCCTTAACCAGGTATCGACTCGCCTGGCCGACTGCGTGCGCGATGGGGACCTTGTCGCGCGTGTCGGGGGCGATGAATTTGTCCTGATCCTCACGGATGTCAGCACCCAGGACGAGGTCGAGGCGCTCTGTCGTCGCCTGATCGAGTCGATTGAGCGGCCTATAGTAATTGGCGAGCAAGAAGTGTTCGTCAGCGCCAGTATCGGCATTGCGATGGCGCCAACGGACGCTTTTGAGGCGGCCGAGCTGCTTCGTTACGCGGACATTGCGTTGTACGAGGCCAAGGCTGGAGGGCGCAATACCTGGCGCTTCTACGCGGGTGACATGAACGCCAGGATCATTGAGCGACGTCGCCTGGAAAGTGACCTGCGCTATGCGATCAAACACGGTGAACTGCGCCTGCATTTCCAGCCTCGCTATCGAATCGCCGACGGTCAGATGGTCGGTGCCGAAGCGTTGGTTCGCTGGCAACACCCCGTACGCGGGTTAATTCCGCCCGACACGTTTATCCCGATTGCCGAAGAGTCCGGGCTGATTCTCGCGTTGAGCAACTGGGTCATCAATACCGCCTGCAACTGCGCCGCCCAGTGGCCGAACAGTTTGTTCGTTTCCATCAACCTTTCACCGATCGAATTCAGGCAAGGCAACCTGATCGAGCGCATTCAGCAAACCCTGCACGACTCGGGCATCGACCCCGCCCGGGTAGAGTTGGAAATCACTGAAAGCGTCATGCTTGAAGATGCCGCTGGTGCGCTGGAGGTAATGCGAACGCTCAAGCGCCTCGGCGTGCGGATATCCATGGACGACTTCGGCACGGGATATTCGTCGCTGAGTTACCTGCGCGAATTCCCTTTCGACGGCCTGAAAATCGACCGCAGCTTTTTGAGTCGACTGGTTGAAAGCGAAGATGACAAGGCGATCGTCCAGGCCATCGTCGGGTTGGGGCGTGCGTTATCGCTCACCGTGACGGCAGAGGGAATTGAAACGGCGGAGCATCTGCGATTGCTGAAAGCGGTGTCCTGCGATGAAGGTCAAGGCTACTACTTGAGCCGGCCGCTGGAGATTGGGGCGTTCAACGCGTTGGTGGAACATGCAGGAGCCAAAAGCATCGTTTGAATCGCCTCAGTTGGATGCTGATGGCTAATTGATTTCAAAATGTTACCGCTGCCACGGTTTTTTTGTTAGATTGCGCGCCTCAAAAATTAACCAGGGATGCGTTATGTTTTTTGTTATTTGGCAAGGATGGGGCCTTCTGGCAGTTGTTATCCCGCTACTCTGCGTCATACCTTTCGCCGGGCTCGGCAATGGGCTCGGGCTGGGTGTCGGTCTACTGCTCGGTGCGGCCGTCAACGCCTATGTTGGCCACCGGATGAACAACCAGCCGGGCAAGGTCTACATCGATAGAGATACTGGCGGCGAAGTTGTCTTCCGCAAGAAACACACGCTGTTCTTTGTGCCGATGCAGTACATCTCGGTACTGTGGGTGGTGATGGGTATCTTCATGTTGTTGAATGCGCACTAAGACCTGATTTCAGATACAAAAAAGCCCGGCTTATAAGACCGGGTTTTTTATTGTCTTGAATTTGCAGCGTCATCGACAGGCAAAGCAGTGCCTTAATAAGTCGCGACACAATGGCTTAAGATCATCGACGCTGGAATGGACCTCTCGACTCAAGGACGCGACATCTATGGAAACTGGCTTTTCTCAAATTAGCGAGCGTTTGAACAATCGCCGATTTACGGTAGCGGGTAACGCGCACGGGGTATCCGGCGCAGGCACCGTATTTCATTACCAGGTCGAAGACGCTGCCATTTCGGGTACTTACCAGGGCGGCCGGATACGAATGGGGCATCAAGTCGGGCGCGTGACAGGTCCCGATAGCATCGAGCTGCTTTATCACTGCTTGACGACGGATGGCGAGATGCTTGCCGGCTGGTCTCGCGGCACGGTTGGCGTTGATGACGCAGGGCGTACCACGTTGGCTTTCGTGTGGGGCTGGTTGTCGGGCGCGAGTGGGGGCGGGGAGTCGAGCTACGTCGAGTTAGTCGCATAGTGGAGTTTCAGATGTGAAAAAGCCCGGCTGATCAGGCCGGGCTCTTTGTTGGGGACTGCTTTAAAGCTATTTACTTATGCGGTGCGATTCTGGATCAGACGGTCGGAGCCACCTTCAGCGACGCGTTTTTCCAGCAGACGATCAGAGCCACCTTCAGCGACGCGGTTCTCGATCAGACGATCCGAGCCACCTTCGGCAACGCGTTTTTCCAGCAGACGATCCGAACCGCCTTCAGCGACGCGATTCTCGATCAGACGATCCGAGCCACCTTCGGCAACGCGTTTTTCGAGCAGACGATCCGAGCCACCTTCAGCAACGCGGTTCTCAATCAGACGATCGGAACCACCTTCGGCAACGCGTTTTTCCAGCAGACGATCCGAACCACCTTCAGCAACACGATTCTCGATCAACCGATCCGAACCACCCTCAGCCACACGACTTTCAATCAACCGATCCGAACCACCTTCGGCGATCATTGTGCGAGAAGGCGCTGCAAAAGCGTTAACTGCGAAAACCGAGAAAGCGATGCTGAGAAGGATTTGGCGTTTCATGATCGTGTGCTCCGGGTGTTGTTAGTTGGGTATGGAGCGGATGTTACGCCGAGGATTTTTTATGAGAACTTCATTGACGTGATGGTGACTATCGACGTTGGCGATGGTTGAACAACCATCGCCTGCACCTGAGTCCAACGGCTCTCTTATCGTCAGAAACTGTACTTCGCCGTCAGCCGATAACTGCGCGGATCGCCATAGGTATCCGTGGAGCCCCACACAGTGCTGCTGCCAATCGCCGCGTAGTAAACGCGGTCGAAGATGTTGTTGGCGTTCAGTTGCAAGTCCAGATGCTTGGTCACCTGATAACCCGCCATCAAGTCGGCCACGGCGTAGCTGCCTTGTTCAAGCCGATAAGTCCCATTGGCCACAGCGACGTCGTTGTACATGCGGCTTTGCCAATAGACGTTGCCACCCACACGGAGTTTTTCCAGCTGGCCCTGGAGGTGGTAGACGGTCGAAAGCTTGAACAGATGCTCAGGCGTGTCAGTCTCGAAACGCTGATTCTTGTTGGCCGGGTCGGAGTCCTTGATGTAGTGGGCGCGGGTGTAGGTGTAGCCGGCGCCGACCTGCCAGTTTTCGGTCAGCGCGCCTTGCAGTTCCATGTCGATCCCTTGGCTGCGCACCAGGCCGGAGGCTTCGTAGCAGGTCAGGACCGGGCAACCCAGTTGAGTGGCGGCTTCGGTGGAGCGGTTTTTCTGGTCGGTCTGGAACACCGCGAGGCTGGCGTTGAGCGCGCCATCGAAGTACTCGCCCTTGATGCCGATTTCGTAGTTTTCTCCCACGATCGGATCAAGCAATTTGCCGGAAAGATCCTGCGAGGTTTGCGGTGTGAAAATGTCGGTGTAGCTGGCGTACACGGAATGGTGATCGTCGAGCTTGTAGATCAGGCCGCCGTAGCGCGTCAGGTTGCGCGTGACCTTATAGTCGCCGTCCCCCGAGCGGTCGTCGTAGTCATACCAGTCCAGGCGGCCGCCGAGAATCAACGTGAGCGGATCAGCCAGGCTCAAGCGAGTGGTCAGGTAAACGGCGTCCTGAGTGGTGATGTTGTGGGTTTTGCCGTCACGCACGAAATCCGGTTTCGGCGCGCCGATCGGCAACCCGGTGTCGTAAGGGCTGTAGTTTTTGCTGGTGTTGTCGTAAATGCGCTTGCTGGTGCCGATCACCACCTCATGCGTGCGCCCGAACGCTTCCACCGGGCCGCTGGCATAGGTATCGAACGCGGTCTGCTTTTCGTCCTGCCTCGATTGCCACGCAGTAGTCTCCAGCGGACCGTCGTAGCGCGACAGGTAAGTCCCGGAGAACATGCCGTCCAGCGTTGACGTCGAGCCAGCGAAGTGCAATTTCCAGTCATTGTCGAAGCTATGCTCGATGTCACCGAACACCGTGTCGACCCGCAGCTTTTTGTTTTCCCAATCCGTGCCGGGATACGTGGAGCGGGGCAGATTCAGGTGGTGACCGTCCGTGCCGAGCGGCAAACCGCCCCAGAAGAAATTGGTCTGGTCCTCTTGGCGAGAGAAGCCCAGGGACGCGGTGGTACTGTCGCTCAGATCCGCTTCCGCAATCCCGTAAAACAGGCCGTGGTCGCTTTGCTCCTTGTCGCGGAAACTGTCGGCATCCCGGTAAGAACCGACCATCCTTCCGCGCAACGTACCGCTGTCGTTGAGCGGACCGGAAGCATCAAACTCGCCGCGATAATCATCCCAACTGCCGGCCGCACCCGTCAGGCTGAGCTGCGGCGTGAACGTCGGGCGTTTGCGCACCATATTGATCGCCGCCGACGGATTGCCAGCGCCGGTGACCAGCCCCGTGGCACCGCGAATCACCTCCACGCGATCAAACATCGCCAGGTTAGGCTGCACGCCCATGGTGTAGCCCGAATAGGAACTCGGCAGACCGTCGTACATGATGTTGTCGATGTCGAAACCGCGAGAACTGTAAGTCTGACGACCCGGCCCGCTGGACTGACTGAGGAACAGGCCGGGCGTGTTCTTCACCACATCGTTCACGCTGGTCATGGCCTGATCGTCCATGCGCTGACGGGTAATCACCGTCACGGCTTGCGGGGTTTCACGCATGGTCAACGGCAACTTGGTGGCAGTCTGCATCGGCCCGGTGGTGTAGGAACCGGTGCCTTCGGTGGTCGCACCCAGCTGCTCGCTGGTGATGCTGGTTGCATCCAGTACCAGCGTTGCGGGCGGGTTCGCGGTTTCAGCGGCGATAGCGGCATGAGTGCTTGCGAAGTAGATGGCAACGGCCAGAAGACCAGGTGAAAAAGGCGTGCGGCTTTGCGGTTGATGCCCAAGCATGAATCTGACTCTCCCTGACGGCCGTCCTTGGCAATGATAATCGTATTGAGAATTATTCTCGCGAGTGTGTCAGATTGTTTCGCTTGTAAAAACCCTTTGCGGACAGGGATTTAACAAATTTTTCACATTTGCAGAGTGAAGGACGGCGCATCAGGAAGGGCTGGCCGGGCAATCAGACGGGGTCGCTGGGGCGCAAATACGAGCGGAAATCACGATGATGGGTGCGCTGCAAACAACCGAAATTCATTACGCGCAAACCCAAAAAAGGGCGCCATCACGGCGCCCGTTTTTATCATTCAAATCGAACAAGCAACCATCAACCCTCTTGAGGCCAACGATCCTCTATTTCAAACCAGGAGGCTTTCGACGAGACACACACGTGTTTCTGCTTGGGCGGGTTGAACGGCGTATCAAGCGTACCGACCGCAATCGAAATCCAATCCGCAAACGCACCATTCGAATCCGACCAGAACAACGAAGTCCCACAGCTCGAACAAAACTGCCGCGTGACCCCGGCTGACGATTGATAACGCTTCAGCGCGTCGACACTGCTCGCGATGGAAATGTCCGACCGGGGAACGCTGGCGTACGTCGCGAATGCGGCGCCATGGGCCTTTCGGCATTTGCTGCAATGACAGTGGGACACGGCTTTTAGTTGACCCGAAACTTCATAGCGCACCGCGCCACAGAGACAGCTGCCTTGATGAAATTCATCCATGTTCATCGGTTACTCGACAAAAGAAGGGGAGAGGCAAGACCCACCATGCTACGGCATCACGGACACAAAAAAACGGGCGCCATCACAGCGCCCGTTTTCATTTACGCCTTAACCTGCGCCCGCAAACGCCGACCGATCACATCCATCAAGTCGCAACCGTCGCGTAATGGAATGACTAACAGCTTGGAGAAGTCTGCCAGTACCACCGTGTCGCAACCGGCCTCGGCGCGGTAGGCGATGTTTTCCAGTACCTGCGTGACCGTGCGAATACGGTAATCGGCCATGGCTTGCAGGACGTCGAGTGGAGCGTGGGTGTCGATGAGCAGGGAAGCCGGGACCAGGTCGATTCCGGTGATAGGCACGTATTAGCACTCCCCACAAAGCGCAGCTAACGCTCATAAGTCGCCACCCCCCGAAGCAGCCGCCAAACGGGTTTACATTTTACAATCGGAATTTCTTGAATACTTTTTGGAGTTACGCTGAACTGCCCTTTGATCTCGGCTTCGGATGGACCTGTCTAAAGACCAGGGAGGAAGCCTCACAGGATTTCGACCTCGCTCTCCTGAAGCCAGCCAGCAGCAACTACGTTTCGCTTGGCCAGGGTCGGCTGGGGTGTGTATACGACAATCGCCAGGCTTTTTTCAGCCCGACTACACGTCACGTAAAGTAGCCTACGAGTACGTGCTAGTGCATTGTCCTTGCCGTCACGCTCGTTGTCCCGATCAGTCTTCGTTGGTTCTTTTACACCCAGCAATTTGTCGTAGCTGAATAAGAAGCCGCCTGCCTCCTCATCGTTGATGACAACCATGACCCGTGGAAACTCTAGTCCCTTTACACCTTGATGTGTGCCATAGGGTGAAAGGCCATCCGCATAACTCGCAAAGGCTGCCAGCTCCGAAAATGGACGCTCAAGGAATTGCTGATAGGCGTAGTTGGTCATCGCGTTCGTATCTTCAGGATCTGGAGCCTCACCAGGAGCTCCCAACACCATTGCCCCAACCAGATTGTCAGGGACATCAAGCAGTTGGGTTTGCAGCAGAAGCGTTGCGACCTCGATCAGTGTTGGATCGTTTGATTCGAAAAGGGCGAGCAGGGCATGCGTCGCGTCCTCTACATGCTGCATGTGAGCCGATTGATCCCCTGTTGATTGCATCGCGTCCTTGCTGAGCAAGGGTGAGCGAGAGCGTACGGCTTCAAGCAGAAGGAAGTGATCATCCTTTGCGGTAAGGATGGGAAGAACGCCTTCGCTGAAAACGCGAAGTGCGGGCAGGGTTCCATCCAGCAAGCCTGTTTGAAGGTGCTCAACCGCGTATAGGGGCGTGAACAGTTTCTCGAAGCCCATCCGCCGTCCAGCCATCTTATGTTCGAGGATCAAGGTCTTTCGGCCATCAGGGCCGGTGGCCCATTCGCCGTCGTTGGTTATTGCAGCCATCGAATGAGCGATGCCTTCCTCAAGATTTGGTGCCTGTTCTTGGCTTTGACTAATGCAGTACATGCGCACTACACCTTCAATGGCATCAGGCTTTGAGGTCTGCTGATGAGTGTCTGCAGTGCTTCGAATTACGTTGATCAGGTCGACCACTCTACGAGGGCAGCGGCGATTAACGACTTTTTCAGGTTTCAGCCAGTCACCCGGTATCGCTTTATCAAGGCGCGTTACTCCATGGCCGTAAATCTGTTGCATGGTGTCGCCCATTAGCCCTAGGCAGAAGCGTGTCTGCGCCAATTGCTGGACCTTCAGAAAAGCCTGCATTACTGGAGCGTGGGTGTCCTGGCTTTCGTCGATCAATACAACTGGGTAGCGGTCTACCAGAACATCCAACAAAGGGCGTTCAGGAACGAATGCTGCAGTTAATTTGATTACCTCATCGTGATTAAGTGCTTGCCGCTCTCTATTGTCACCCGTGGGGCTGTAGACGAACTTCGTAATCTCGTCGAGAGTCTCAAGTCTGCGGGTTTTGCTTTGTAGCTTCCGTCTGTTTCCTCGAGAGGTTTTATTGTCACCTCTCGAGCGGGCTAGCTCGCCCTCGATCTTCTCAATGTCCTGGGCAAGTTTGATCCTTAGCCACTCTCTGATCTCGTTGTCGAATCCTTGGATTAGACGCCATGCGAACGCGTGAATGGTCGAGACTTCCACGAGTGAATCGAACTCTAGCCTCCGAAGAATTTCGTCGCAGGCCGCATTTGTATAGGTGATCACCGCAATGCGCCGGCCCTCGAACGTCAGGCGTTCTCGCTCGCGATTTTTGAGTTCGCGGATAGCCTCTACTAGTGAGTGAGTTTTTCCTGAGCCGGCACCTGCGTAAAGAAAAAAACTCTTCGGATTTGTCAAGTTCAGGCAGGCCTGCATAGTGGTGTCGGCATCCGCGACCGCTGCCTCGCTCATGGCGTTACCTCCGCGGCCTCGGGCGGAATTACCAGCAGCTCTCTTTGCTTGCTTCGCAATTTGGAATCAAGCCAGTTGAGGCCTTCACTGATGTATTCAGGGATTTTTAGGCTGGGAAAGTTTTTGTCAGCTAAAACGAGTAACACAAACTCTGCTTTCTTTCCTTCGCGTAATTCGTTGAAAAAACCTTCCCCGACAGCTTCCGATGTTTGCGATTCATTCAAAACTTTAACGAAAGCCTTCATTAAACCGGTTGTCCCTGTCTTTTCCGCAAAGTGACCAGCGTTGCTAAGCACAAAGCTGTCTTCAAAGGTATTTGGAAGAGCTTGTATTGCTTCACCAGAAGCCGGCAGGTGGGTGGGAATAGGAGTTTGATAGGCGATGCGTACCGAGTACAGTTCGTCGATCTCGTGCTCTTTTTGGTTCGCAGGCAGCTCAAGCAACTCATCCACTGTGCTGCCCAGATGCATCAGCTTCATCCAGCTCCGCAATGTCGGGTTGTTCGTAATCTGATTTGCGTTTCTTTGCACCGGTTTTGCGGCTTTATTAAGCCCTGCATCGAGGTCTGTAATAACAAGGGTGAGTATGCCAAGGGCGTCAACTAAAGGTCTTAGTCGGTGTGCGTGACTGCCACCGATATCGAGGGTTGTGATGTAGCAGCGGTCAAGAAATGGAAACTTATTCCGCAAAAAATGCGGCAGCATCATTCGCTCTGCTGAGCCCTCTACCAAGATAACGGCGTCGGCGAAGAATATGTCTGCGTGCTGTGCCCGCAGATACCTAGTTACGAACTCTTTCGTCTTTGTTTCTTCGCCGAAAACGTTAGAGAGATTAGAGACCGTCGACACCGGTACGCCGATGCCATACATTCCAGCTGGGAGTCGCCTGAAGTACCTAAGGTTCTGGTACTCCACTTCATGAGTTACATGGCTAGAGTGCGTGCTCACCAAAAGCTGGGTCTTCAGATTTGGGTAGCGTTCAAGCAAAGCGTCTCGGCATAGAACTTGGTAGGCGTGTCGCACGAACACCTGTTGCACTTGAACATGAAGGTGGGCCTCAGGCTCCTCAATGAGCACGAGGTGGATGGGCTCGACCCGGTCTATAACTTCCGTGCTGGCGGCTCTGGTTTTTCTTAGCCACTCATCCCTGAAACCCATCAGCCGGAAAATCATAGATATCAGGTTTTGATATCCCAACCCGTTAGCGGTCTCTGGTAGATGAAGTGGAGGGGCTCCTGGGGCGCCCTGAATTGAATCCAACTCAAAAAGGACGGCCGCTTCATGATTCATGCCGTCAGTTGTTGCCAGGCGACTTTTGACTTTGATGCGTGGGTCATTTCGGCCGGGGTAGCCCAATCCCTCGACCTCTCTAATAGCAGTGTCGAAGCTGCTACTTAGCCTGGTATCGAATGCCGACTGTGCTGCTTCTATCGCCCGCAACGCTTCGAGATCTGAGATATCTGGGCTGTCACCTGGATCAAGGTGTCGGGAGTAATAGGATCTAAGTTGTTCCGAGAGTTTTCGAGCGCCGCTGGGTCTAGCGTTGTCGCCTTGATTGTCGTCCGAATGGTCGCCGAATCCCCGCTGTGCATTGATCTCATGTACTCGAATTAATCCACTGAGGGGATTGCTTTCTAGGGGCAGGGTAGTAGGACTCAGTTGCTGCATTTGAGCCATTCGAGTCGACTTGTCAGGCTTCTTAAGTTGTTGCGGATCTAGGCGGTACCAACGAATCTTGAATTTATCTCCAAGGCGACGGTTCAAGTAATCATGAAGGCTCTGCGGCCATAGTGTCAGCGGGCTACCAGGCGGGTCTTCCTTCCCTATAGCATCCTCAAGCTCTGCAACCCTAGCGCGCTCCTTGCGATAGTCCGTGTACAGCGTATTCATATCATCTGGTTCAAGCAGGAAACGCATTCCCACAAGCCCCCCGCGCCACGCAAAGCTGGGTATAAGATCGCGAATGAAGTGGAACTCTCCTTGGTCTGCCGACACCCAGATATCCAGACTAGGGAGCCAGTCTGTCCAGTCCTTGGCTGTAGGAATTTCAAAGTTTGCTGGTGGGTTCTCCCACTCTTTACCAATTTCGTACAGCTTGGCGAGATGACAAAGAGTCAAGTCCTGGAGCCGAAAAGCAGAAGCCTTCGAAACCAAAAATCTCCGGAGTGCGAGCATGGCTGAGGATTTGCCGCTGTTGTTTGCACCTACAAGCAGCGTGGTCTCATTAGCAAAGTCAATTCGCACAGAAAGCAGTTTTCGGAAGTTGGATATCTCTACGTGCTGGATGCGCATGGATCGTCCTTGAAAACCTGAGGAGTATCAGTCTGCTATCAATGTAGCTGCCTATAACAATAAAAGAGAAAAAATGGAGACATATTTATTTTTGCGGCACTAATCGACTGCTATGTGCCGAAACCATACATTCTTTTCGCTACCCAAATCTTCAAAATAGGAACGCATCGATGCCCGCCCCCTAGCGTAGAATCCCCAAAGCCCCAGCCCACCCCGAGACGGAGCCTCAATGCAAACCCCCACCCACCCAGCCCCCCTCTGGAAAACCTACCTCCTTTTCCTAGCCCCCATGGTCCTCTCCAACTTCCTCCAATCCATGTCGGGCACGATAAACAGCATCTACATCGGCCAAATGCTAGGCACCCAAGCTTTAGCAGCGGTGTCGGGCATGTTCCCCATCGTCTTCTTCTTCATCGCCCTGGTCATCGGCCTCGGCGCGGGCGCGGGTGTGCTCATCGGCCAGGCTTGGGGCGCTCGTGAAACGCATCTGGTGAAAACCATCGCCGCCACAACCCTGTTGTTGGGCGCGATGATCGGGTTGGTCGCGGCGGTGTTGGGCAGTGTGTTCGCAAGGCCTGCCTTGCAAGGCTTGGGCACCCCAGCCGATGTGCTGGACGACGCGGTTTCTTACGCGCACGTGATGATGTGGATCATGCCGTCGCTGTTGGTCTACGTGTTGTTTACGCAGTTGCTGCGCGGGGTGAGTGATACGGTTTCGCCGTTGGTGGCGTTGGTCGTTTCGACGTGCATCGGTTTGGCGCTGACTCCCGCCTTGATAAAAGGTTGGCTGGGTTTTGCGCCGATGGGGATTCAGAGTGCGGCGTACGCGGGGTTGGCGGGGAATTTGGCGGCGATGGGGTGGTTGGCGTGGCGGTTGATTCGCAAGGGGCATCCGTTGGCGCCGGATCGGGAGATGTTTGCGGCGATGCGGTTGGACCTGGAGATTCTGGGCAAGGTGTTGCGTATCGGGTTGCCGACCGGGTTGCAGATGGTGGTGTTGTCGGCGTCGGAGTTGGTGATTCTGGCGTTGGTGAATCAGCACGGTTCGCAGGCGACGGCGGCGTACGGGGCGGTGACGCAGATTGTGAATTACGTGCAGTTTCCGGCGTTGTCGATTGCGATCACCGCGTCGATTCTTGGCGCGCAGGCGATTGGGGCGGGACGGCTGGAGCGGATCACGCCGATTTTGCGCACCGGGTTGTTGATTAACGTGTGTTTGACCGGTGGTTTGGTGTTGTTGGGTTATTTGTTGTCGCACTGGTTGTTGGGGTTGTTCCTGACCGAGGACTCGACTCGGGCAATGGCTGAGCATCTGTTGCACATCATGTTGTGGAGTTTGTTGGTGTTTGGCTTCCAGGCGATTATCGGCGGGATCATGCGCGCCAGCGGCACGGTGTTGATACCGATGGCGATTTCGATTGTTTGCGTGCTGTGTGTGCAGTTGCCGGTGGCGTATCTATTGGACGCGAAGTACGGATTGCAGGGTGTGTGGATGGCGTTTCCGGTGGCGTATCTGGGGATGTTGGCGTTGCAGACGGCTTACTACAAGTTTGTCTGGCAGCATCAGAAGATTGAGCGGTTGGTGTAGTCAGGCTGAGTTTGTGGGTATCGCGGCTTAGTATTCGGGTAAAAAAAATGGGTCACCGTGCAAACGGTGGCCCATTTTTTCGTGCGGCTTGATTTGACTCAGCTACAGCCTTGCTCGAACTCTTCGAGCATGTCCGAGCGGATCAGCGCTTCTTCATCTTCGGCGTGGATGGCGTCCACTTGTTTTTGTACGCAAGCATCAATGTCTGCTTGGGACTTTTTATTGGCGACTGCCGTTGCCGCCGTCGCAGTGACTGCTTGATTCGCGGTGGGCGGGTCGATTAATGCTACGAACTGAACGTTGTAGGGTTCTTCGTAACTGCTGTCGGTGAAGAAGTCCGGATCTTCCTCCACTGACGGACTGCCGTAACCGGACATGCGCAAGTCGATTACACCCATCTTGCCTGGATGGTCGGGGCGCTGTGTTTTGGACAGCCTTACGATGGCGCCGGTGAGTTTTCCGTCAGTCCATTGGAGATGCGCAAGTAACTGGCCCTTTTCGTCAAAGATACGTTCAATGCCGTCCTTCTCGACGCTCTGATTGGTACGGTAATTATCCTTGCCGATCCCTTGGTACTGGCTTTCAACTTTGCCGTTGAGCCACACCGTACGGGTGGCGCTGACCAGTTTGCCGCGGTTCCATTCCAACACCCGAGTCAGTTCACCGGTCTTGGCATCCCAATACTGTTCTGTGCCTTGTTTGGCCAGGGTATCGAGGTCCCAGATATTGGTATTTTCTTTGGTTTCGATCTGACTGACGTGGTAGGTCTGACGACCGTCTTCGTACTTGTTTTGTATAAAGGATTGGCGAACACCGTTACTGAACACGCTTTCTTTCAGAACGTTGCCCAAGTAGTCGAAGTCTTTCTGCGGGCCGTTCTGGACGCCATTGATGTAGTTTTCTTCGCCGCTGATGTAGTACTTGTTGTTGTGAATGCTAAACGATTGCTGAACACCGTGCTCCTTGCCATTGAGCAAGTTACGACGGTGTTCGCCGCGGTTGTCGAAGCCGGTTTGCACGCCGTTTTGCCAGTCCAGCGAGGTGATCAGGGTTTTGCCCGAGGCGTCCCAGAGTTTTTCCGTGCCGGCTTGCTTGCCCGCGATGTAATGCGTTTCGCCGATCAGGTCACCGGTCTGCGCATTGAACAATTCCTGGACGCCGTCCAACTGACCTTTGGCCCAGTGGCCGCGGCTGGTCATCTTGGTGGTTTTTGGATCGTATTTTTCGTCACTTCCGTCACGCTTGCCAGCCTCGAAATGAGCCACGCCTACCAACGTACCGGCATTGTCGGAACAGCGCATTTCGCCGTCTGGCAGGCCTTTTTTGATATCGACACTGCAGGCCCCGACGCTGTACAGCCCCATCACCGACATCGGGAAGTTCAGGATTCGGCCGGTAAACGGATCTTTCTCGTGAATCTTGTAGATCAGGCCCTGGATTTCATGGGTCTGGCGGTTGTCGACTTCCTCAGTAAAACAACCCGACAGTGACAGGCACGACAACAGGACAACACCTAAAGACAAAACGCGGGGAGGGCGATGAAACACCAGAATCTCCTTATTCATTGGCCGATCAGCAACTGCCAGACCGAGAGGGCGGCCATTGTAATGTATGGCCTATTGCCAGGCCATCATGTTGAGCGGTTGGTCAGAGGTTTAAGACTCAGGATCGAGCCCTTACATCCTCCCGGTTGGCTGCTAGGCTTGATATCACCGCAGGAAACGGTCGCTCCGATCCTGTGATTCAGGTGCTCCCACTGGCAGGGAATGATCATGAAACAGGGCAAACGGATTGTTATTTTCCCCTTCGATAATTTGACGGGTCAGGCCACTCAGACAAAGAAGAACTGGACGGCCGCCCGACGCAGCAAACTGGATAAAATCAGGGACATCGAGACGGGAAAGATCCCTGCGGGCTTTGAACCCTATAAGTTTTTTCATCTGGGCCAACTTGAAGAGCTCAAACTGGCGATTGCCGGGTGTGCCGGCCCTGAAGATCAGATTTATGTGTGTGGTCACTGCGCGCCGGGGGTGGACCTGATTGCCAAGGATGTGGGTGGCAAGGTCGGCCTGAAGTCTGCGGAACTGGCTTATATATTCGCAAAGACGTTACTGCTTACCGAGGCGTTTGCCGGAACAATCAAAATCTATGCGTGTTTTTCCGGCGTTCCGGACGCCGATAACAAGTCGTTTGCTGCACGGTTCAAAAACATCATGGGCAGGGCCAAGTATAAAAATTGCCAGGTGATAGGTTACTCAATGAATCTGAGCGACTATCTGGGCGAGCACAAAATGGCTTATCAGGACGATCACCCGAAAGCCAAGGTTGCCGGTTCCATGATGGCGAAGTTTGAGGCGGGCGAACTCAGCCAGTCCGAGATCGACGCGCTTAATTACCCACGATCCAAATCGGCGCAGGTGCCGATTTAAAGGTTTGAAATCGGCAGTGTTTTCAAGCCTTGCGGCGTTTGAATATGCGCCACCAAGTAAGGCTTCGCAGTCGCCTCCAACGCATGAAGATGAACCGGGCCGGAAAAGTTGATCGCGGTGAGTATCGCCTGGACTTTTTCGGGATCGGGATCGAACACCTCCAGCGCTACCAGCGAACAGCCTCGATCCAGCATGGCACTTGCGGGGTGGGGTGTTTGTGACCATTGAATCAGCGTCGGTGCTGATCCGTTCAGGGGCAAGCGGCCGTCGGCGGGGATGGTGATTTGCCAGGACAAGGTGCCTCGGGTCATGGGTTCGGGGTTGCCCATGATGTCGCGGCAGGCATCGTTTAGGGCTTGGATGTCGTCGGTGCGGGCGACCCAAGTTGCCAGGCGTGGCGGCGTATCAAAATCCAATTCATCCATGCCAAACCAGCGCGGCCGGTCGGGGCGTTGGGCGGATGGGTCGATGGCGATCACTTCCAGGTAGATGTCGGGACCGAGGCGCAGCAGACGGTTGTGGGTGCCCATGCGTGGGTGGGCGCCGCCGGGTTGCAGGTCGACGCCGAGGGCGTTGGTCACGAAGGCGCAGCCGGCGTCGAGGTCGGGGGCGACGATGGCGAGGTGGTCGAGGGTGCTGTTCATGTGCTCCGTGCCTTTGTGGGGATTTGCCTGCCGGGATCTATTTCAGGTTTATACACCGTCCATTGTGGGAGCGGGCTTGCTCGCGAAGGCGGGGTGTCAGTCGATGAAGATGTTGACTGATACGGCGCCTTCGCGAGCAAGCCCGCTCCCACAGGGGATTTGGGGGTGTTTTCGGGTTTATGGGTTGCCTGCCCAGACTGTGGGGCGGCGCTGATGCCATGGCATTGCCACTTCCAACTGCGCCGCCAGCCGCAGCAACACATCCTCCGCTCCGAATCGCGCTGCAAACTGTAGGCCGATGGGCAGGCCGCCCGACATCCCCAACGGCAACGATATCGCCGGTGTCCCCGCCACGTTGAATACCGGGGTAAACGGCGAGTGGTCAAACACCCGCGCCGTCCACTGCAGGCCGTCCATGTTTTCCGCGCCCAGGTTGTAGTTGCCCAAGGCCTGAGGCAGACGCGGCAGGGTGGGTGTCAGCAGCACGTCAAAGTCACTGAACCAACCTGCCACGCTGCGCGCTATGAGGTTGCGGGTTTCCAGCGCGGCGGCGAACTCCACGGCGCGGGCCTGTTGGCCGTAGGCGTAGCAGGCGAGGGTGGCGGGTTCGAGGGTGGTCAGGTCGATCGGGCGCGAGGTGGCGGCGGCGAGGCCGTCGATCCAGCGGACGAGGGTGGCGCACCAGATGTGCGCGTTGGCTTCGACGAAGGATTCCCACGAGGTGCCGAGCGGGGCGCTGACTGGCTCGACGCTGTGGCCGAGGGCTTCGAGTTCGCAGGCGACGGCCTGGGTGGCGTCGGCGATTTCGGGGTCGAGCGGGGCGCCGTTCCAGGGTGTGTCGAGCAGGCCGATGCGCAAGCGTCCCGGGGCGCGGCCGACTTGGGCGAGAAAGCCTTCGGCCGGTGCGGCGGTGTAATACGGATCGCCGGGCGCGCCGCCCTGGACGATGTCCATCAATGCCGCGCTGTCGCGCACGGTTCGCGACAGGCCGAGTTGCACGCCGAATCCGGTAAATACTTCGTCCAGCGCCGGGCCATTGGAGGCGCGGCCGCGGGTCGGTTTGAGGCCGACCAAACCGTTGAAGGCCGCCGGTACGCGGATCGAACCCGCCGCGTCGGTGGCATGCGCAATCGGCACGATGCCGGCGGCGACTGCTGCGCCTGATCCGCCGCTTGATCCGCCGGCCGATAAACGAAGGTCCCACGGGTTGCGCGTCGGGCCTTGCAGGACGGATTCGGTTTCGGTGCTGAAGGCCATTTCCGGCGTGGTGGTACGGCCCAGGGTGGCGAGGCCGGCGGCGTTGAAACGTTGCATCAGGTACGAGTCGGATTCCGCGACCAATCCTTGGGCCAGACGACTGCCCAACTCCACGCGCCGGCCCGCCGAAGTGATGGCCAAATCCTTGATCAGAAACGGCACACCGGCCAACGGGCTCGCGCCTTCGGTCACGCAGGGCGACCAGGTTTCGATAACGGCGTTGATCTGCGGGTTGACCCGGTTTACGGCGGCCAATGCGAGCTCGGCCAGTTCTGCCGAGGTGACTTCGCCGGCCGCCATCAATTGGGCGAGGCCGATGCCATCGTAGGCTGCGTATTCGTTGAGGTTCATGAGCGGTCTCCTGTTGAGAGACTCGATCATAGGTAAAGCGCTATTCGCTGATTAGCCCATTAAAGCGGTATGCAATGTGCCGTTGGTGGCACAATCCAACGATTCCACCAATGACAGGCAGCGCGATGATCCGGGACTTGAATGACACGCTGGTGTTCGTGCGCGTAGTGCGCCTGGGCAGTTTTACCGCAGCGGCCCAGGCCTTGCAGATTCCCAAGACCACCGTCAGCCGCCGCGTGCGCGAGTTGGAGCAGGCCATCGGCGTGCAACTGCTGCGTCGCACCACCCGCCAGTTGAGCCTGACCGAGGCCGGCGCGGTTTACTACGAGCAATGCAAGGACATCGCCGCAACCCTTGAACACGCAGAATTGGCCGTGCATCAATTGCGTGATGGCCCGCGCGGCTGGTTGCGGGTGACGGTGCCGTACTCGTTCGGGGTCAGTTGGTTCGCGCCGTTGGTGGCCGGGTTTCGCCAGGCGTATCCGGAGATCAAGCTTGAGATATTGGCGTCCCATGTGCCGCTGGATCTGGTCGGGGAAGAGATAGACGTAGCGCTGCGTCTCGGTGCGCTGCCGGATTCGAGTCTGGTGGCGCGGCGGCTGGCCAGTTATGCCACGGGCATTTACGCCGCACCTGAATACATTGAGCGTCATGCTCAACCCGTCACGCCTGACGAGTTGATCCAGCATTCCACGCTGGTGCTGAATCAGGCTCGGCGCGATGTCGGTTACGTCTGGCCGTTGCGCAAGGCGGGCGCCAAGTTGCGCAACTATCGGGTTGAGCCAACGATCATCGCCAATGACCCGGCGCTGTTAAAGGAAGCATTACTAGCCGGTGAAGGGCTGAGTCTGGGAATGGACCAGAGCATGCGGATTGACGTTGAAGCAGGGCGATTGCAAAGGGTATTGCCGGAGTGGATCGGCCCGCCGCAGGATCTGAATGCGGTTACGGCGCGCGAGCATTTGCCCTCGCCGAAGGTGACGGCGTTTATCGGGTATTTGAAGGGGCGGATGTCGGGCTCGGGCGATGCCAGTGGCATAAACAGCGGTTCTTTGCTTTAGTCCACCTATCGCTGGCCCCTGACCGGAGAGTCCCATGCGTTTTCGGTTCCTGCAGTACGCCGCCATCGCTGTTGCGATGCTCGGCGCGGGTTGCGCTCAAGCCACTGAATACAATCAGGTCAACGCCGCCGCCAGCCAGATCAGCTTCACCTACAGTCAATTCGGCTCGCGGGTGTACGGCACGTTCGGCCAGTTCGAAGGCACGCTGGATTTCGACACGCAACAACCTTCGGCCGCCCATGCAGCACTGAGCATCCAACTCGCCAGCATTGACGCCGGCAGCAGCGATGCCAACACCGAACTGCAAAAACCGGCGTGGTTCGACACGGCCACCTACCCGCTGGGCCTCTTCAAATCCACCCGCGTCAAAGCCTTGGGTGGCGACCGTTATTTATTCACCGGCGACCTGACCCTCAAAACCATCACCCGGCCAGTGGAAGTCCAAGTCCAACTGAAGTCGGAAAGCGGCATCGGCGTGTTTGTCGGCGAGTTCGCGCTCAACCGCGAGGACTTCAAAATCGGCGAGGGTGAGTGGGCGGATGGTGTGGTGTCCAAAGACATCAATATCCGCTTTCGGATCGTTGCGCCGGAGCAGTAACGCAGCAAGTGTTCATGCCTGCCTGACGGACATTTTTCTGGCTTTGGCGGCCAAGTGAAAATAAGCTGGGGCTTTTGGATGGCAAGGCAATGAGCGTCACTATGGACATGGACGACCGGGAAGTCGGGGCAACGAAAAGCAAGACCATCGCCAATTCCAACAAGGGACACCATCAGGTTCCGTTTATTGGTGGACTGCCAACGTTCAATTATCTCGACGCGATCAAAAATCCGAGCCTGGCAATGGATGACTCGGTTAGCGACTATGTTTATATCTTGCGGCGTACCGATGAAACGGATGGCGACAGTCAAGCACCGCAGCCATTTTATGTCGGCATCGGCAGTGGACGGCGCTATGCGTTTCACTATTACGAAGCTATGGCGAAGACGGCCTACTCAGCGAAACGCAACCGCTGGAAAAGCAACGTCATGAATAAAGTGGGCAGGGATGAAGTCCTTGTCCAGATTATTCCGTGTCCGTCTTTCGAGTATTCAAAAGAACTTGAAATCAAGCTGATCGCTCACTGGGGACGCAAGGACAAAAACACCGGTTGCCTGACCAACATGACGGACGGGGGTGAGGGGGTCAAAGGCCTGATCATGCCTGAGCATGTGTTGGAAATGTTGAGGGAGAAGGCACGCCAGCCGATCAAGTTTAACGGGACGGTGTACCCCGGAATCAAAGTCGCTTTTGAGGCGCACAGTGTTGTTGAAATTGCCCAGGCTCTGCAGGTGGACGTGATTTCCGGATACTGCACCAGTTACGCGACCTTCAAAGCCTGGTATCACTACTGGGCAAAGCAGGGGGTTTTTCCGGAGGGGTTCAACTATATAAACGATGATGAACCGGTTTTTCCGGAAATCAGCCGCGACGAAATTCAGGAGCAAATCAGGGCCAACCGGATCGAGGGTTATCAAAAGGCCTGGAACACCAGGTACCCGTACCCGCGCTTCCTGGTGAAGGGCACGCCGTACAACACACTTGCAGAGGCTGTCGAAAAAGAAGAGGTCGGCACGCACTCGAATCTAGCCGCCTTGTTTCGAAGAATGGCCTCGAAGAATCTGTTTTACGTGGGGTACAACGTGCTCGACGAATACGGCTGCAAGCAATTTCAAGAGAACGAGGTGGGGCTGCTGGATGTCGCCCGAATGAAAGCCTCGGAGTTTCTGATCGACTTGGTGTCCAAGCCGCTTATTGTTGACGGCGTTCTCTACGAGAACCGGCTGCAAGCCTACAACCAGACGGGCTACTTGAACAAGATGGTGTATGGGAGTTTTACCAGTCAGGTCAACCGATACGAAGAGGCCGGGGTCTTTCCGATCGGACTGAATATACCAGACGAAAGCGGGGCACCGATTTACCCCGAAATCGATCCGTTCCTGCTGAGCGGCAGCAAGCTGGATCGTTATTACAAAGTGTGCAATCGGCTGTTCCCCAGCATGCAGTCTGCATCGGTCTTCTACGGGTTAAGCCGCACAGGCATTCATAGCTACTTTACCGCCTGGATAAAAGACGCCGAGCGCTCGCATAACCCTAAGCCTTTCCCCAAGGGCTTTAATATTTACAAGACGAACACACAGGAAGCTTTTTATCCGGAGATGGATGTGGTCGATGGTCGCGTGCCTGCGTCCGGTTATTTATATATGGGGCAGTTTTTCAAGAAGCTACAAGACATTGATAAGCATAGGGGCGCTGAACCAAGAAGAACCTCAGCCCTGTACATCAAAAGGCGTAATGCCTACTTCAAGCATCAGCGGCCTTTCGACAGTTTACTGAACGTGCTTGGGCTGGATGGTGCGCCGCTCTATCCCGTCGATCTAAATGTAACGTTATCGAAATCCATCGCCACGGCGAACGGGAAGGGGTATCGACTGCACAATGCGGCCAATCCGGTGTGGATTCTGGTTGAGAACCAGTGGCAAGCGTTCGACTCAAGAGCCAGTGCCTACAGGGCCCTGCCGTTTCTCCAAGAGCGATACAAAAATGTGAACAGCTTCACCAACTCTATTGCCTCGCAAATAAGGGCGGGGCGCCAACCCGAATGGCTAGCCCTCAGCGAACCGCAGTAGCATCGCCCCGCACCCCCAACCCCTAGTGGGAGCGGGCTTGCCCGCGAAGAGGCCAGCACATTCAGAATTGATGCCGACTGACCCTGCGCATTCGCGAGCAAGCCCGCTCCCACACTTGGATGGCGGGTGTCCCCAGCCTCTGCGAGCACCTCATTCCCCGGTGGTAACAGCCAGTTGATTCGTGACCTTCGCCACATCCAACAACCGATGCATCCGCAACGCATCTTCAAACGTCGCCGCCGCGTGTGTCCCATCGGCTAAATCCTGGGCAAACACGTAATACAACTCCGCCAGTTCCAGCACCGCCGACGGCAATCCCGATTCAGGCAAACGCTGATAACTGTCCGGCACTGGGAGGATTTGCAGTGGCAAGTCATCGCCGTGGGCGCCTTCGATCACATAGTCATCGCCCACGCCGCCGAACGCCGAACGGTTGGTGATTTTCAGGTCGCCCTGGTCGCCGGTGATGTCGATCTGCACGCCCGAACCATTGCGTTTGCCGCCCTCGATATGGATCGAAACCACCGCGCCGTTTTCCAGCAAACCATTGAGCACCAGTTGATCCGGCGCGGTGCTGTCCAGCACTTCGCCGGTTTCGATGATGGTGACCTTCGGGAACTGACTGACTGTCAGCCCCGATACGCTCAGCGGCCAACCGGTGGCAGTGAACAGCATGTCGAGGAAGTGTCCGGCGTAGATGGAGACGATGCTGGAGAAGTTTTCTTCAGGAGCGGTCCAGCGCAGCGCATTTGCACGCAACGCCTGGAAGTAATGAGTGCTGACGTGCATGCGCACCGAGCGCAACTGGCCGACGTAACCTTGCTGCAGCAAGTCTTGCAGGTAGCGATTGTGCGGCGCATGGCGGCGTTGCAGGCCGACGATGTGGCGCACGCCGGCGTCTTTGGCCAGGTGCACCAATTGCTCGGAAGCCGCGGTAGTGGTGGTCAGCGGCCATTCGCAGTAGACGTTTTTGCCGGCGGCGATGGCGGCGCGCACGGTTTGTTCGTGCTGGGGCGCGGTGTTGAGCACCACTACCAGGTCGACCTCGGGGTTGTTCACCAGAGCGTCGAGCGAGTCGGCGACTTGCACAATGTTGTATTCGCTGGCCGCGGCTTCAGCGCGTTCACGTCGTTCGCTGTACACCGCTTGCACTTTGTATTGCGGCAGCAGCGCCAGCACACGCAAGTGACCGTGGCGGGCCCAGGTACCCACGCCGACGATGCCGACGCGAATGGGGGAGTGTGACGTAGTCATGGGTGTGGCCTCGTTAGGTTGATGTCTGAGGAGGCCAAGTCTAGGGAGCTGATGCCAGGGGAAAAACAGGTCGCAGGGCCGAACTCTTTGGACAGAAACGGCGCTAATGTGCAGGCCAGAGCGCTTGATTGCGGAGCGATCGTTCCACAGTGATCGGAGCCTTGCACCGTTTTTCCACGCAACGCCGCTCCCTACCATGGCTCCACTTCTGACTGTGGAGCTTTCCCCCATGAACGATATGCACGCTATACCAGCGACTTCAGCGCTTGCGCTTGAGCCACCCTCTACAACGCGCGAATGGCTGTCGGTGGCGTCGGTCGCCCTCGGTGCCTTTGCGTTTGTCACCACCGAATACCTGCCGGTGGGCATCCTGCCGCAAATCGCCAATAGCCTGGGCATCACCGATGGCGTGGCAGGGCTGATGGTCACCGTGCCGGGCATCGTCGCGGCGATCTCGGCACCGGCGATCATGCTCGGCGCCGGGAAGATGAATCGCCGCCATCTGCTGCTGTTATTGACGCTGGTGCTGGTGGCTTCAAACCTGATGTCGGCCCTGGCGCCGTCGCTGCCAATCATGTTGCTGGGACGAGGACTGTTGGGTGTTGCACTGGGTGGTTTCTGGGCCGTGGCGATTGCGGCGGCCGGGCGTTTGGTCAGTGAATCAAAAGCTGCGAAAGCCACAGCGCTGATCTTCGGCGGCATCACCCTGGCGACAGTGCTCGGGGTGCCGTTCGGCACGTTTGTCAGCACGTTGTTTTCCTGGCGGGTGTCGTTCGCGGCCACGGCCGGGTTGGCGTTGCTGACGCTGCTGGCACAGTGGCTGACCTTACCTTCGCTGCCATCGCGCGAAGGTTTGCAGGGGCGCGCATTGCTGGGGTTCCTGGCCCGCAGTAACGCCCGGCGCAGCATGCTGCTGTTGGGCACGGTAGTGGCGGCTCACTTCACCGCGTACACCTACATCGCGCCGTTCCTTGCAAATGAGGCTGGATACTCGCCGAGTGCGATCACCGCGATTCTGCTCGGCTTCGGTCTGCTGGGTATGCTCGCCAACTTCGCCATGGCCGGCAGCATCGTGCGGTATTTGCGCCTGTCTTTGGGGGCGGTGGTGGTGTTGATGGTGATCGCACAACTGGCCTTGCCTGCCTTAAACGGCTGGGGCGTGGCATTGGCGGTACTGGTTTGGGGCGTCGCGTATGGCGCGATTCCGCTGGGCGTCAGCACCTGGATGCAACTGACCTCGCCACAATTGCCGGAAGCCAGTTCTGCTATGTTAGTGACCACGTTCCAGGTGGCGATCGCCTCGGGTTCGCTGTTCGGTGGCTTGATGGTCGATCACGCGGGCGTGTCGTCGGCGCTGTGGCTGGGCGCCGGCATCGGGGTGCTCGGGTTGGCGGTGATGCTCAGTTTCGGCATCAGCAAGGCCCCGATTGCCGAGGCCCTGCAACGCTGATTCAAACCTTCAAGATGTTGTCTTTGAAAAAATCGATCAATACTCGCAGCCTCGGTGCGGTCTGCTTCGACGCAGGCCAGAGCATCCACAGGTTGCCGGTGTGGTCGGTGTAGTCCGCCAACACCACTTTCAGCCTGCCATCGGCCAACGGCTGACGGATTGAAAAATCCGGCAGGCAGGCAATCCCCACCCCATCCAGCGCCAGATACGTCAGCGGATCCATCGTCGTGCAGGTCATGGCTTTCGATAGATTCGGCTCGATGTGCGTCTCACCGATCCGCAGCGGCCAGCGTTCGATCATCCCCGTCGCCGGAAACTTGTGCAGCAGGGCCACGTGGTTGACCAGTTCATCCGGGTGCGTCGGTTCGCCGTGGCGTTCCAGGTATTCGGGCGATGCCACCAACTGCAACTGATAGCCGCCGAGCTTGCGCGCCATCAGCCGTGAATCCTGCGGCGCACCCGTGCGGATCACCGCGTCGAACCCTTCCTCGATCACGTCGACCATGCGGTCGGACATGTCCACGTCCAGCTCGATGTCCGGGTGAGCGCGCATGAACCCGGCCAGCACCGGCATGATCAGCACGTTCTGAATCGGCACGCTGATGCGCACCTTGCCCTTGGGCGTGGCGGACAACTCCAGCAACTCCATTTGCGCGGCTTCCACTTCGCTGAGGATGCGCTTGCAACGGTCGAGGAACAGCTCGCCTTCGGTGGTCAGGGTGACGCTGCGGGTACTGCGATGGAACAGCCGCACACCCAGGCGTTCTTCCATGCGCGCCACGCTTTTGCCGACGGCGGAGGAGGAGATTTCCAACAGGCGCCCGGCTTCGGTGAAGCTGCGGGTTTCGGCCACCTGAATGAAGGCCGTGATACCGCTGAGGCTGTCCATCATGGGAGGTGTGCTCGATGCAGGAGGGTTGAAGCAGAGTAGAGGCGGGCGGGGGATTTGCAAAGGGGAGAGTCAGAGAAACCGAGGCGCCGCATTCGCGAGCAAGCCCGCTCCCACACTGGACCTGCGTCGAACACACCTTCTGTGTTCGCTGAAGATCAAATGTGGGAGCGGGCTTGCTCGCGAAGAGGGCCTGACATTCAAAGCAACGGTCGGATCAGATCAGGCACTCTCTTGATAAAATGGATAATCCGTAAACCCAACCTCGGTACCGCCATAAAACGTATCCCGGTCATAAGCATTCAACGGCCGACCCAGCCGAATACGCTCCGGCAAATCCGGGTTGGCAATAAAATCACGACCAAACGCCACCAGATCCGCATCCCCCGCGCTCAAGATCTGCTCGGCAGACTCGGCGGTAAAACCACCCGCCGCCATGATCAATCCGTCGTAGTGCCGACGAATCAACTGCGCCGCCACCGGGTTCTGGTCCTTGCTCTCATCAATCGAATTGCCCAGCACGCGCGGTTCGATCAAGTGCAGATACGCCAGTTTCAACGGCGCCAGTTGCTCGGCGACGTACACAAACAGTGCTTCAGGATGGCTGTCCTTCATGTCCCCGAACGTACCGCTTGGGCCTAGGCGCACAGCGACACGCTCACTGCCCCAGACCGAAATCACTGCGTTGGTGATGTCCAGCAGAAACCGCGCACGTTTGGCGATGGTGCCGCCATAGGCGTCGGTACGACGGTTGCTGCCGTCCTGCAGGAATTGGTCGATCAGGTAACCGTTGGCGCCGTGGATTTCCACGCCGTCAAAACCGGCAGCCAGGCCTCGTTGTGCGGCGCTGCGGAAATCTTCCACCAGCGCTGCGACTTCCGCTTCACTGAGGGCGCGGTGCGGTGTGCTCGGCACCCAACCGCTGGCGGTGTAAGCCACGCCGTCATACTCGACGGCCGACGGTGCCACCGGTTGCGTGCCGTTGGGCTGCATGTCGCTGTGGGACTGGCGCCCGGCGTGGAACAGTTGCAGGAAGATCTTCCCGCCCTTGGCATGCACCGCCTCGGTGATGGCTTTCCAGCCAGGGATTTGCGCGTCGTTGTACAGGCCCGGCGAACCGAGGTAACCGTTGCCGGTGGTGGACACGACCGTGGCTTCGGAAATGATCAGGCCGCCGTCGGTAGCCCGTTGCGAGTAGTACTCGGCCATCAACGCACCGGGCACGTCGCCGGGCTCGGAACGCATGCGCGTCAGCGGTGCCATGACCACGCGGTGGGCGAGGTTGTGTGGGCCGATCTGGATCGTGGAAAGCAGGGTTGGGTGATTCATGGTGACCTCCGGTAAGTGATGGAGGCCACCTTAGGCGCATTGCCTGATGGGAAAAACGGGCCAGCGATCCGCTCTCTTTGGACCAATTGATCCGTAATCGATGAGCGCCCGGTCTTGAACCGGGCGCTGCTCTCAATGCGCCGCTATCGGCACCGTCACAGTCTTCCCGAGCGCCGAAGTGACGGTGATCGTCGGGTTCGGTGCCGGGCCATTGCCGGTGGTTGTGACGGACACCCTCCAGCGCGCCCCCGTGCCGGTCGGCGTGAGCGTCGCGGTCCCCAGGTTGAGCGGTCCGCCGGTAGTCGCCGCCGTCACGGTGATGGTGTTGCCCGTCCCTCGCGAGGTCGTCCCGGCGATGTCCCACGTGTTGCGGTTATTGCTGCGAGTGGTGACGGAAGCGCTGGTCACTAGCAGGTCTTCGTTGACGGTTGCCGTCGCAGCAACCGTTACCGATACGGTTGCCGGGTTTTCCGAGACGGCATCCTTGGCGTCACTGGCGTTGTAGGTGAAGAGTGCGGTGAACGGCGTAGCGACCACGGCCGGCGGCGTGTAGATCACCCGCACGCCGTCGGTGCTGACCGTGCCCTGACCGGAATCCGGCTGGCTCAGGCCCACCACTTTGAGCGGCAGGTTGCCGTCGGGGTCGGTGTCATTGGCCAACACGTTAATGGTCAGCGGCTGGCCATTGTTGCTGGCAGCGACGTCAGGGTTGGCCACAGGTTTCTTGTTCTGGCCTTCGTGATCGTCGTCCTGATCACCGCTGCGGAAGGTCGGCAGTGCGGCGGAGTTCACATAGGTGACGCCGTCCCAACCCGGCAGAGGCGTTGGCATCAACTGGAACTGGCCGGGGTGCTCGACATCCCAGCGCAGCAGCATCGAATTGTCTTCGTGCTGGGTATTGTGGCAGTGCTCCATGTACGTGCCGGCGAACTCGCGGAAGTGGATAGCCATTTCGACATCCACTGAACTGTCGATCCCTTCGCCGATGCGATAGACATCCTTGCGTGCGCCTTTCTCCCATTCTGGCGGCGCCTTGCCGTCGCGGCTGAGGATCACGCCTTCTTCAAAATGCACGTGCACCGGGTGGTTCCAGCCGTTGCCGCCGTTCTTGATTTTCCAGACTTCAAGCGTGCCGTCGCCGGAGAACCCGGCATCGGTCGGGCCGTTGGCCAGTTGCGGCGCGGCACTGAGCCGGCGCGGGTCCATGTTGTAGCCAAAACCGCCATCCGTCTTGACGGTCCAGGGCGCTGCATCGGTGCCGTCGGAGCGACCGAAAATGAACTCGCGGTGCCGCGCCACTTTCAGTTTTGCCTGGTCGCTCGCGCTGTCGCGATCGATGGTCAACGGGATCATCACCTTGCCGGTGGGTTTGCCTGGTTTGGCTGGTTCGTACGCGACCGGGTCCATGCTTTGGTCCTGGCCGGAATAGGGCATAACAAGCAGTTGCAGGAATTTCCCCACCGTCGGGTCGCCCTTGTCCCATTGCGGACCTTTACTGGTCTGCTTGATCACGGCTTTGTATTTTTCGGACAGCACATCGGCCAGCGACAGTTCGTTTTTCTCCGGCCCCTTGCCGGTCTTGTGCTCCAGCAGGTTGACGAAGTACAGCTTGTCGCCGGTTTTGATCCCGTTTTTCGCGAAGTTGACGATGATGTCGTAGCGCTCGGCGATGCCCTGTGTCGGGAGGATTGCATTGTGGTCCTGCCGATCACCGTCGCCATCCAGGTCCATGCTGCCGTCGAAGGGCACGGCGTGCTCCATGATGTTGCCGTCGTTGCCGATCAGGTGGAACGGCACTCGGTTGTAGGACACTCCCGAGCCTGCCGGCCCCGGAAACTCGCCGCCATTGCCGCTGATTTCACGCACCAGGGCCATTTTGAAATAGCGCGACACCGAACCGTTGAGGATGCGAAAGCGATAGCTGCGCGCGCGCACTTTCAGGCGTGGTTGATATTGCCAATTGACCAGGATCTGGTCGCCGAGAAAGCCGTCGGTGTTGAACGGGTTGAACCACAACTGGCCGTTTTCGTCCCAGGCTTTGTCAGCGACCACCAGGTTGACGTCGTAGTCGCGGTTGCCCCACGGCAGCGCCGAACCGCTGGGCAAGCGCAAGTTGACGCCATCCTCGAGCGCTTCGTTGCCGCGATCGAGGGCGCTGTAGTAGTTCATCATCACCGCGTTGCCCTTGTAGACATTCTGCGCGGTGAAATCGAGCATGTGGTCGTGGAACCAGTGCGTACTCATGGTTTCACGCCAGTCGCCACGAATCTTGATGCTGCCGTGGTCGCAGGTCTTGAGGCCGGGAGTGGCGTCGTTGACGTACAGGGTTTCGCCCGCTGCGCAAGGGAACGCCGCGCGCGGGTCCTGCGCCGTCGTGTTGATGGTGTCGTAGCCGGCCAGTTGCATGGGCCAGCGATAATCGTAGTACTGCCCCGGAAAGAAGAACGCGTTGGCATAGCCGTCGCTTTCGGCGGGGGAATGACCGTTGTGTTCGTGGGTGCTGATGGTGTGCAGGCCGAAACCGGCGTTGGCCGACGGGTCAATCGGCAGGGCGTTGTAGTGACGCATCAGCAGCGGTTGGCCGTAGCGAACCATCAGCAGTTTGGGCGGTACGGTGCCGTCGAACGTCCACAGCGAGTTGTGGTTTTGCAACGGCATTTTCGAATGGAAACGCACGTCGATGCCTTTGGTGGTACCGGCGGTTTCCGGGATGTCCGAGGTTTGGTAATAGAGCCCGCCGGGCGCGAATTCGCCGACGGCGTAGTTGTGCAATTGTTTGCGGTCGCGCAGGCCCTGGTTGGTCCGCGCGCCCATCTGCACGGTCTTGTATTGAACCTGCGGGTAAAACTCGTTCCAGCGCTGATGTGACCAGCCTTTTCCCGGTGGTCGACCCTCGGCGGGCGAACCCACTGGATGGCGATTGAGGAAGGCTTCGATCTGCGCTTTCCAGGGGTTGCGGTCGAGCACGTTGGAAAACTGCGACGGGAACGGAAACAATCCCGGCTGACGCATGAACGCCTCCATCGCGGCACTCGACGGACCACTGCGGGCGACGTTGTTCGGATCCTGCTGAGGCGCCGGGCCGGTAGTGGGCACCGGGAATGTCAGGAGCGGCGGCGGGGTGGTCGGGTCGAGTTTTTCCGGACCGAATTCTTCAAACAGCAGCAGTTGCTGGGTAAACGGTTCGGCCCCGAACAAGGGGCTGGGTTTGCCGTTAGTGGGGAAGTTGAACGAGGTCTGCACACTCGGTGGCAGTACGTTGTCAGCTCGGGGCGTGTTGCGGTCGCCGAACGCGCCGTTGGGCAGGGCGATGGCGCCCTGGTTGGCTTCCGGCAAGAGTCCCAACGCATCCAGTGCGGCTATTGGATCGGCCGGTGGATTGGCAAACGCCGAGGGATCTGTGGGTGGCGGCTGCCCGACATCATCGAGCGGTGAGGCGCTGGCCGTGGCCAGGCTGAAAGTCATCAGCATCACGGAGGTGATGCCCTGCGCCCGGAAGAAGCCGGCCGACTTGTTCGCAGGTACTGAGCTTTTCATGGTGATTCTCTCGGGGGCATGCCGGTGTGACGGCATTTGCCCTGTACCTGTCGCAAAAGCCGAGCCAATCTCAGGTCATGTTAAAAATCTGTTTTAAATCAATTAATTGTATTCCAGGTGTGGCGACGATAAACCCTGGAAATCGGGTGACAGTCCTCACTGTCGGGGAATGGCATCGGGGCTGCCGGTGCAGATCTGCCGGCGGCGGAACGTCTCGGTGACCAGCGTAAAGATGCACGTCGTGCGCAACCCGACGCGGGCAAGCTCCTCGCCACAAAAGCTGCCTCGCCACAGGGGGCGGGCGCGTTATGATAGGCGCGCTCGCCACCCGCTCTTCGCAACCGTTTCCCGGAGTCAGCCCCTGCAATGCCCCAGATCAGCCATTTCAAAACCCCGTGCCCCGAGCACATCACCAGCCAGATCCTGCAACTGGTGGTCGACAACCTGACCGACATCAGCGCCGTGGCCCTGCCGCCGAGCAACCTGCTGTACAACGTGTACCAGTACGCAATCGGCTATGAAGTCCACCTCTATCTGGAAGCGTTGAACGGGGCGAAGGGGATTGCGGTTGAGCTGATCGTGGCCACGGACGTGGACGATCCGGAAAAGGTCATTGGCTTTGTGTTGTACCTGCCGGTCAAGGACGATCCCGAGGCGTGCGGCGTGGTTTACATGGCCGTCGATGCCAGCCATCGCGGCCAGGGCATCGCGCGCACGATGCTGCGCGAAGTGGTCGGTCGCTACCCTCACACCGAACTGACCTGCAGCGTCGGCAAAGTACCGTATTTCGAGGCGATGGGCTTCCAGGTGCTGGGCGTGCGCGAGACGCAAGTGCTGATGAACACCCGCGATTACGGCACCGACGGCTTGATGGCAGTGCTGGATACCGCACCGATCTACAGCTCGCTGGAAGTGCGGCAGATTCATACGTATCTGCTGCAAAAGAACGGCAAGCGCGCGATGACCGATGCCGAGAAACAGCGGGACCGGCACCTGGATCAACTGACGCGCAAGACGAATGAGTTTGTGCGTGGGCGGTTGGGGGATGACGCGGTGCCGGCCATGACGCCGAGACTGCGGTTGGTCTAACCCGGCTCGACCCAACACCGAAATCCCCTGTGGGAGCGGGCTTGCTCGCGAATGCGGTGTGTCAGACGACAACACCGTTTACTGACACACCGCATTCGCGAGCAAGCCCGCTCCCACATTGTTGACCGCGCTGACCCGTGAAGCTTATGAAAGCTTCACATTCATGGTGATCCGCGCCGTGAATACCTTCTTGCCCTCTGCATCGTGAACATCCACCGGCACGATCTTGTCGCCGCCCGTCAGCCAGTCAACCGCTTCCCCATTGGCCACCGCCGTCACATCGGTCTTGGCTTTGGCCAGGTATTCGACCGTCATCCCTTTCGGAATCCAGCGTGCGCCTGCGGGAATCGAAACGTCGGTCATCGTCCCGGCGGCGAGTTCCGCAGCATTGCACATCGCAATCGCATGCACGGTGCCCAAGTGGTTGGTGATCTCCCGGGAAAACGGCACCTGCACGCTCGAGTAGCCTGGGCGCAGTTCCGAAATCAGCGGGTTGATGGTGCTGAAGTAGGGCGCCACTTTGCAGGCCATTTGGCTGAATGCTTCGGGGCCGGCGCTGGTGAACATGCTGAGAAACTGGTTCATGTTGAAGCCTCTTTGAAAGGTCGTTTTACAGAATGATGTTCCGTAACAGAATAATGTTCTGTAACGGAACAGTATTCTGTCGAAAGGAAATCTGTCAACCTAGCGCGACTTATCCGTGGGCAGCCGCCTGCCTTATCGTTGATTTTTTGAGCCTGTGTTCAGCATGGAAACCGCAGATTTACTCGAGCGCTGCTACCCCGGACGAAGAGCCGAACTCAAGCGCGACATCTTCAGAAAAGCCCTCAGGCTGTTCAACGAACAGGGGATCGAGGCCACCACCATCGAGATGATTCGCGCCGAATGCGATACCAGCGTCGGCGCGATCTACCATCATTTCGGCAACAAGGAAGGCTTGGTGGCTGCGCTGTTTTTCACTGCGCTGGATGATCAGGCGCAGCTGCGCGACAGCTATCTGGCCGAGGCCGGCACCACGCAAGAAGGGATTTACGCGTTGGTGCACAGCTACGTGGATTGGGTCGACAACCAACCCGAGTGGGCACGGTTTCAGTACCACGCGCGATTTGCCGTGACCAAAGGACCGTTCAAGGACGAACTGGCCACCCGAAACAAAACCCGCAACCGGCAGCTCTGGGAATGGCTGTCGGCGCCGGACCGGGGCGATGAGTTGAAAGGTGTGCCGGCCGAGTTGATGCTGTCGCTGATCATCGGCCAGGCGGACAGCTACTGCCGGACCTGGTTGTCGGGAAGGGTGAAGGGCCGCCCGATGGTCTACAGGGACATGCTGGCGGAGGCGGCGTGGCGATCGATTTCCACGGGCGCAACCTGCGACCAATGAAAATCTCCCAACTGTAGAAAATCCCCCTGTGGGAGCGGGCTTGCTCGCGAAGGCGTCGTGTCAGTCGACATCTGTATTGACTGATCCACCGCCTTCGCGAGCAAGCCCGCTCCCACAAGGGATATTGGTGGTGTCAGTTACCGCGGGCTGTTCTTTCGATCATCGCCCTGATCGTTTCGAACAGTTCTTCCTGCGCCTGCCCAGCGCTAATCTCCCCCGTCGCCGCCGCGTTCGACAAAGCCTCCGATGCCCCCAGCATCGCCCGTAAACTCGCGGGTTTGATGGTGTTTGCTCCAGCGAACGGCTGCAGGACGAGTTGGCATTTGTTGAGGAAAATCGCCTCGTACTCGCGCTTGATCTTCTCCAGTTCCGGCGAGCTCGCCAGCGCTGCAATCACCCCGGAAATTTCGTTGCCCTGGGTCAGCACGCACGCCACATAGGACGACGCAATAATCCCGGCGGTGCTGTCGAGTGTCGGTTCGCAGGTCAGCAGCGCGGCGTCCATTATTGCGGTCTGCCGGGCGTCGAAATCCTGGTACAACGCCGCCAGCAAACCCGAGCGCGTGGTGAAGTGGTCGTAGACCACCGGTTTGGTCACGCCTGCCAGTTCGGCGAGGCGTCCGAGGGTCAACGCATCCGTACCTTCCTCGCGGACCATCTGCCAGGCGACATCCAGTAACTGGCGTTGGCGGTCCTCGCGGGACAGGCGGCGGCGGGGTTGTGGTGTGGAGTCCTGCTCGTTTTTTTCGGTGCTTGACATGGCTATGTACCAAAAGTAACTTACTGATCGTAACTTACCAAGAGTATATAAGGTCCGCCCTGTGCTCTCAATCAGGAGTTTCAGCATGCACGCACTGATCGTCGTAGCTCATCCCAATCCCCAATCGCTCACCCACAGCCTCGCCCGGCAAATCGCCGAAGGCCTGACCTCCGTCGATTCCAGCAACACCTATGAAATCGCCGACCTCTCGGCCCAAGGTTTCGATCCACGGTTCGGCACGGCAGACATGGCGGTTCATCATCGCGAAGCGCCGCCGCCCGCCGATGTCCTGGCCGAACAGGCCCGGATCGAACGCGCCGATGCGCTGGTGCTGGTCTATCCAGTTTACTGGTGGTCGATGCCGGCGCTGCTCAAGGGCTGGATTGATCGCGTGTTTTCGAATGGCTGGGCGTTCGACTTCAGTCTGGACAGCCCCTTTGTGCAGAAACTGGGTCACTTGCGGGTGCATCTGGTCGGTGTGGGCGGCGCCGATGCCGGGTCGTTTACGCGACATGGTTATGACGAGGCGATGAAGACCCAGATCGACCATGGCATCTTCGAATACTGCGGTGCGCGGGTGGTGACGTCCGAATTGTTGCTGGACTCGGAAAGCCAGGCGCCGCAGATCCATTTGAAGGCAGCGCGGAATCTGGGCCGAAAGCTCTTCAAATCATCAGAAGTGACCGAGACCGTGTGAGCACCACCGATCCCCCCCTGTGGGAGCGGGCTTGCTCGCGAAAGCGGTGGATCAGTCAATTTAGATGTCGACTGACACGACGCCTTCGCGAGCAAGCCCGCTCCCACAGTGGATTTGCGTCGCCTACACCGCCCCCGGCCAACCCGCCTGGCGCAGGGCTTTCAGCAACGTCGCGGCATCCAGCCCCGGCACCGCATGCCCATTCCCCTCAGCCGTTTCACCCGCCAGCAACGCGTTGATGATCGCTTCTTCCACCGCTTCGGTAGCGGCGAGGAACAGTTCGCTGATGTGGTCGTTGTTGACCATGCGCAGGTTGTCGCAGGTCGGCGCTTTCTTGCTTTCATACGCAGCGGGCGGCACGTCGTTGCCAGTCGCAAAGGCGATGAAGATGTCGCCGCTGTGATCTTCATTACCACCGCCCGTGCGGGCCAGGCCCAGGCTGGCACGTTGCGCGAGGCGGGTGCATTGGTGCGGCAGCAACGGCGCGTCGGTGGCCAGGCAGACGACAATCGAGCCCATCCCGGGATGCGGCAGTGACGCTTTGAGGAACGGCGAGTCAGCCTTTTCCATATAGCGCCCGACAGGGTAACCATCGACCCGCAATTCGTGGCGAATCCCGTGGTTGGCCTGGACGATCGCGCCCACCGTCCAGCCACCTTGGGCGCTGCTCAGGCGCCGGGACGCGGTGCCGATCCCGCCCTTGAATTCATGGCAGATCATGCCGCTGCCGCCACCGACGTTACCCTCGATCACCGGTCCGCCGACGGCCGTGCGCAAGGCCTCGGCCACGTGTTCGGGCTTTACATGAAAGCCATTGATGTCGTTGAGCAAACCGTCGAACGTCTCCAGCACCACCGGCATGTTCCAGTAAAGACGCCCGTCATCCGGTTGCTGTTCGCGGTCCAGCACAATCAGCGCATCGCGCACCACGCCCAGGCTGTGGGTGTTGGTGAAGGCGATCGGACTGGTCAACAGACCGGCCTCGCGAATCCACTCCAGCCCGGTCGCATCGCCATTGCCGTTGAGCACATGGACCCCGGCAAAACACGGCTGTTGGCTGGTGGAACCGAGGCGAGGTTCGATCACCGTGACGCCGGTCAGGATGTCGCGGCCCTGAGCGGTGCGGCCTCGCACATCGCTGTGGCCGACACGAACGCCGGGTACGTCGGTGATGGCATTCAGCGGGCCGGGTTGCAGCTGGCCGAACTGGATATTCAAATCGCGGGCACGTGGTTTCATGCAGGAACTCTCAGGCAAGTTAAACAGGAGGGGTGCAGGCCGGCTCAGTTGCCGTTCTTGATGTTGCTCCAAGAGCGTGTGCGGACACGTTCGATCTCATGGGGCTGCGGTTGCAGGGTGAATGCCTTGGCGATTACCTCGGCCGAGGGATAGATGTTGCTGAACTCGCGCACCTCGTCCGAGAGCAACGCGGTCGCGTCTTTGTTGGCGTTGGCGGTGAGCGCCAGGTTAGTGGCCGGGGCGATCACTTCAGGGCGTAGCAGGTAGTTAATAAAGGCCAGTCCCTGTTCTGGATTGTTGCCGTCCTTGACCATGACCAGGTTGTCGCTCCACAGCGGCGCACCTTCGACCGGGATGCTGTATTCGATCTTTACGCCCTTCGCGGCTTCATTGGCGGCTTGCATGGCACCGAACACGGTGCCGGACCACGTCAAGGCGACACAGATGTCGCCGTTGGCCAGGTCGGTCTGGATCTTCGACGAATTGAAATAGGTGATGTGCGGGCGCAACTTGAGCAGCAGTGCTTCAGCTTTTTTGTAGTCTGCGGGGTTACTGCTGTTGGGCGGCAGGCCGAGATAGTGCAGGGCGATCGGGATGATTTCGGCGGGAGCGTCCAAAATCCCTACGCCACATTCGCTGAGCTTGGCGAGGTTTTCTTCCTTGAACAGCAGATCCCAGGAGTTCACCGGCGCCTGATCGCCCAGGGCTGCGCGGACCTTGTCAACGTTATAGCCAATGCCGTCGGTGCCCCATAGGTAAGGAACGGCGTATTGGTTGTCCGGGTCGTTCGCGCGCAGCTTTTCCAGCAAGACCGGGTCAATGTGTTGCAGATTGGTCAGTTGGCTACGGTCAAGTTTTTGCAAGGCTCCGGCCTTGATCAACGCCGGCAGAATGAAGTTACTGGCCACCACCACGTCATAACCGCTGTGGCCAGTCATCAGCTTGGCTTCCAGTACTTCGCCGCTGTCGAAGGTGTCATAGACGGGTTTGATCCCGGTGTCGCGCTGGAAATCCTTCAACGTGGTCGGGCCGATGTAGTCAAACCAGTTGTAGACGTGCACGGTGGGGGCTTCGGCGGCAAATGCCGACAACGAGGCCGACAGGCAGGCACCCAGTCCCAGGTTGATATACGTGCGGTGACCACTCATGATGCGGCGCTCCTGGCCTGCTGCAGGCCGGTGATAATCAGGAGCTTGCAGCGTATCGAGGGGGAGGGTGGTCACCCATTCCCATCATGGGTTACTCGAAAGGGGTAGGACGTGGACGGGTTGTTGAAAGAGTTGCCGGTGCATCAAGGCTTGGCGCGGGTGTTCGGCGCCCTCGGCCACGACGGATTCTGGCGCGCGCTGGTGGACACCTTGCGCTTGCTGGTGCCGCTGGATAACGCGTTGGTTGCGGTGATGCGCGCCGAGCGAGTGCCACGGCTGCTGATTGATTTCGACTCCCGGGCCAGTGCCCCCGAAGAAGAGGAATTGGCTCGCTATAGCGCTGGCGTGTACTTGCTCGATCCTTTCTATCAAGCCGTCTGCGCCGGCATCACCGACGGCTTGCACAGCCTCGACTCAGTGGCCCCGGACCAGTTTCAGCAGAGCGAGTACTACCAGAGTTACTTCCGCTCGGTGGTGGGCGGTGACGAGATGCAGTTCATGATCAATGTGGACGGTGCTGTGCTCGGTTTGTCCCTTGGTCGCTCGATGCGATTCAGCCCTGAAGAACATGGCCGTCTTCTTTGTGTGCGGGACTGGGTGCTGGCCGCGATGGGTCGACATTTGCAACTCGTGCCTCCGGAGGGGCCGACCGCAGTGGCCGGGGATCTGGCGACCTTGCTCGATCGTTTCGATGCGCGCCTGACGGTGCGTGAAGTCGAAACCGCGCGCCTGATTCTTCAGGGCTTCTCCAGCAAAGCCATCGCCCAGCAATTGAGCATTTCCCCGGAAACGGTGAAGGTGCATCGGCGTAATCTTTACCACAAGCTCAACGTCAGCGGGCATGGCGAGTTGTTTGCGCTGGTGCTACAACCGAAATAACCCGCTTCACTGAAGATCCCTTGTGGGAGCGGGCTTGCTCGCGAAAGCGGTGGGTCAGTCAATACAGATGTCGACTGACACGACGCCTTCGCGAGCAAGCCCGCTCCCACATTCAATCCCCCTGCCGAAACACCAACGCCTTCAACCCACACTCAACATCCGCATCCGGAAACTCCGGCGGATTCTCCAGCCGCTCCACAAATCGCAAACTCGGCGCCTCACGCGTAACCCCATCAATCAAGAAGTCCGAGCCAAACGCCGGGTCGTTCATGCAGGCCAGCACCGTACCCTGTTCGGTCAACAACTCCGGCAACCGACGCAGCACCCGCTGGTAATCCTTGGTCAGCAGAAAACTGCCTTTCTGAAACGACGGCGGATCGATGATCACCAGGTCATACGGCCCCTTGCCGATCACCTTGCCCCAGGACTTGAACAAGTCATGGCCGAGGAACGTGACATTGCTCACGTCGTGGCCGTTGAGTCGGTGATTGTCGCGGCCACGACTCAGGGCCGAGCTGGACATGTCCAGATTGACCACATGCGCCGCGCCACCCTCGATTGCCGTCACCGAAAACCCGCAGGTGTAGGCGAACAGGTTCAACACCCGCTTGCCCTCGGCATTGGCCCGCACCCAATCGCGGCCATAACGCATATCGAGGAACAGCCCGGCATTCTGTTTGCGGCCCAGGTCCACCCGATATTTCAGGCCGCCCTCGGTGATCGTCATCTCATCGAGCGCATCCCCCAGCAGCCATTCGGTGGTGCTTTGCAGCAGGTAGCGGTGTTGCAGCAACAGCGTGTGCGCGCCGGATTGTTGCCATTCGGCGGATTGCGTAATGCCCAGCAACAGAACCTTCAACGCTTCCAGTTGCTGCGCTTCCGGCTCCTTGAACAGCGACACCAGCACCACGCCCTGCAACCAGTCCACGGTCAACTGCTCCAGGCCCGGCCAGCAACGCCCGCGCCCGTGAAACAGGCGGCGGGTTTCGGCTGGGGCGGTGGCCAGGGCGGTCAACAGGTGTGTGTTCAGGGTGGCAAGGGCGTCAGGGTTCATCAGGCAACGTCGGCAAATTGAGTGGGCGGCATTTTAACCACAAAAACACCCCGGCAACGCCCGGATAGTTATCACGTTTAATTTAACTTTACGTGAGGATTTGGCGATCTTCCGGCTCCCATACTTGGTCCCAACGAACAATAACCGGGAGCCGGACATGTCGCAGCCAACTGCCTCACCCAAGGCCAGCCATCCACGCTGGCTGCGCCTGACCCATTGGCTCAACGCCCTGGCCGTGGTGGTCATGATCGCCAGCGGCTGGCGCATCTATAACGCTTCGCCGCTCTACGACTTCAGCTTCCCGAAAGCGCTCACACTCGGCGGCTGGCTCGGCGGTGCGTTGCAATGGCACTTCGCGGCGATGTGGTTCCTCGCCGTCAACGGCCTCATCTACCTGATCATCAACATCGCCAGCGGTCGTCTGTTTCGACGGTTTTTTCCGGTGTCGCCGAAGGGAATCCTGCACGACCTGTGGGCGGCATTGAGAGGGCGGCTGGGGCACGCCGACCTCAGTCATTACAACCAGGTCCAGCGGTTTGCCTACCTGTTCGTCATGCTCGACATCACGCTGATGGTGGTCTCCGGGCTGGTGCTGTGGAAGTCCGTGCAGTTCCCGTTGTTGCGTGAATTGCTCGGCGGTTACGAAGGGGCGCGGCAGGTGCATTTCATTGCGATGTCACTGTTGGTGGCGTTCATCGCGGTGCACTTGGTGATGGTGCTGCTGGTGCCAAAAACGTTGTGGTACATGATCGTTGGTCGCAAGGAGTCCGTATGAAAAAGCGCATCGAAGGACTCGACGAGTCGTCCATCCTCAGCGAAGCCCGGAAGGTGCTGGCGCCGCAGATCGAAGACCGTTCCCGGCGCTCGTTCCTGCTGCGCGGCCTGACCCTTGGCGGCGTGGCCATGTTGTCGGGCTGCAACATCACCGACAACGACAGCGTCGAAACCGCGCTGTCCTCGATGTCCCGCTTCAACGATCGGGTCCAGGGCTGGCTGTTCAATCCCAACGCCATGGCGCCGACCTATCCCGAGTCGATGATCACCCGGCCGTTTCCGTTCAATGCCTTTTACGGCATCGATGAAGCGCCGACGGTTGAGGAAGAAAGCTACCGACTGGAAGTCACCGGCATGGTCGCCGACAAGCGCAGCTGGAAGCTCGAAGAGCTGCGTGCGATGGCCCAGGTCGATCAGATCACCCGACACATCTGCGTCGAAGGCTGGAGCGCCATCGGCCGCTGGGGTGGGGTGCGCTTCAGTGATTTCCTCAAACGGGTGGGCGCCGACACCGACGCCAAGTACGTCGGCTTCAAATGCGCCGACGACTACTACACCAGCATCGATATGGCCACCGCGCTGCATGCGCAAACCCTGCTGGCCCTGACCTACGACGGCGCCGTACTGCCCCGCGAATACGGCTTCCCGATGAAGCTGCGCATGCCGACCAAGCTCGGCTACAAGAACCCGAAACACATCCAGGCGATTTTCGTCACCAACACCTACACCGGCGGCTACTGGGAAGACCAGGGCTACAACTGGTTCGGCGGTAGCTGACAAACACCCATCAATTCACCGCAAGCACACTCAACTCTACAAGGAATACCACCATGAAAAAGCTCGCCACCGCCGCACTGTCCCTGTTCCTGGCCATGGGCGTCGCCAGCGTCTACGCCGCCGACACCATGAGCAACGACAGCATGAGCAAAGACTCGATGTCCAAAGACGCCATGTCCAAAGACACCATGAAAAAAGACACGATGAAAAAGGACAACATGGCCAAGGACACGATGAAAAAAGACAGCATGTCCAAGGACAACATGAGCAAGGACACCATGAAGAAAGACAACATGTCCAAGGACAACATGAGCAAAGACACCATGAAAAAAGACGCCATGTCGCAGTAACCCAAGCCACCCCAAATCCCCTGTGGGAGCGGGCTTGCTCGCGAAAGCGGTGTGTCAGTTAACGCAAATGCTGACTGACACGACGCCTTCGCGAGCAAGCCCGCTCCCACAGGTTTTTGTGCCGATCACACAGGGCATTACCTGAACTCATACCCTCATGACTTTTAATGGTTACAGCCCCGCCAACCCCCAGTGTTAAAAAATCGCAAACACAGCTCATCAACAACAAAAAAGAGCGTTTGCAACCATGACCAAGCCCCACTGCCGCGTCCCCGCCAGCCCCTCGCTGCGCTCTTCGAACCCCGACTTTTGCCTCGCGATCTTCACGATTCGCGTGCGCTTCTGATCATCCAAAAAATCCAAAAAGAGAATTGCCCCATGAAAGAACTCGACCTGTACATCGGTGAAGGTTTCGAAGGCCCAGGCGTGAACGCCGCGCACATCAACATCCTGATCGGGCCGCGCAACGGTCCGGCGGGGCAGGCGTTTGCCAATAGCCTGGCGTCGCCAAGCCAGGGCCATTGCCCGTTCATGGTGATCGCGCAGCCGAACATCCCGGTCAAGCCGATGACGCTCTACGTCAACAAGGCCGCGATCAGCAGCGACCTGCACGGCAACGCCACTTGGGGCGCCTCCCAGGCCGGGATCGCCAAGGCTGTTCTGGAAGCGCTGCTGGACGGCACCTTGCCGCCGGAAGCCGAGGACGAGTGGGCGATTGTGACGGCCAACTGGGTCAACCCGGCCTGCGATGACCTCGATGCGGTGTACCTGAACAACTACAACGCCTGCCGCACCGCGATCCGCGCCGCCCTGACCGGCAAGCCGGAAACCGCGCAACTGGCGGATGTGGTCGATCACATTAGCAACCCTTTCTACACGCCAAAAGCCTGAGGTCCGCGCCATGCAATACATTCGTTTGGGCAACTCCGGCCTGCAAGTCTCCCGCCTGTGCCTGGGCACCATGAACATGGGCACCCCGGACTGGAAACCGTGGATTTTCGATGAGAAACAGAGCGAGCCAATCGTCGCTCACGCCCTCGATAACGGGGTGAATTTCATCGACCTGGCGGACTTCTATTCCGCTGGCGTCGGCGAGGAAGTAGTGGGGCGCATCGTCAAACGCCTGGCCCGTCGCGAAGACCTGGTGATCACCACCAAGGTCGGCTACGGCACCCGCAACGGCATCAATGCCAGCGGTCATTCACGCAAGCACATCATGGACAGCATCGACGCTTCGCTGAAGCGTCTGAACATGGATTACGTCGATGTGTTCATGCTGCATTACTTCGACGTGAACACCCCGGTTGAAGAAACCATGAGCGCCATGAATGACATCGTGCGCTCCGGCAAGGCCCGTTACATCGGCGTGTCGACCATGCTCACCGGGCAACTGGCGAAGATTCTCATGGCCTGCGAGCGCAATGGTTGGGTCAAGCCGATCAACATGCAACTGCAACTGAACTGCGCCTACCGCGAAGAAGAGCGCGAGATGATTCCGTTCTGCCGCGACCAGGGCCTCGGCGTCTCGGTGTTCAGTCCGCTGGCCCGTGGCTTGCTGACCGGCGACGTGCAATCGACCCGCAACCAGACCGACTTTTTCACCCAACAAATGTACAGCGACGAAGCCTCGTTCGAGATCGCCCATTCGGTGCAGCGCGTGGCTCGTGCCCGTGGCGTGTCGAACGCGCAGATCGCCCAGGCCTGGGTCGCCAATCATCCGGGTGTCGATTGCATGCTGGTCGGCGCCGACACCACCGCGCAGTTCGACAGTGCCCTGGCAGCCTTGGAAACCAGGCTCGACGCCGAAGAACTGCATGAGCTGGAACGCAACTACACGCCGTGCGACGTGATCAACGATTACACCGCCGGCAAACGCATCCTGCGCTCGGCCCGTCCGGCGCTGGAACGCTTTACTCTGACCGAGGCCGTGGCATGAGCGCGCTGATCCGTAACGGCAATTTCATCGATGGCCAATGGTCCAGCGGTGGTCCCACGTACCCGGTGCTGAACCCGGCCAACGGCGAACTCATCGCCGAAGTGCAAAAGGCTGGCGCTGAAGAAACCAACCTCGCGATTGCCGCCGCCAACCGTGCCTTGCCAGCCTGGCGCAAGCTGACCGCGAAGGAGCGCAGTCAGAAGCTCAAGCGCTGGAGCGAGCTGATGCTGAGCAATCAGAAGGACTTGGCCACATTGCTCAGCCGCGAGCAAGGCAAACCCTTGGCCGAAGCCATGGGCGAAGTGGTCTACGCAGCGAGTTTTCTGGAGTGGTTCGCCGAAGAGGCCAAGCGCGCTTACGGCGATGTAATTCCTAGCCACAAGGCTGACGCGCGGATCATCGTGGTCAAGGAAGCCATCGGTGTGGTCGCGGCGATCACACCGTGGAACTTCCCGCTGGCGATGGTCACCCGCAAGGTCGGCCCGGCGCTGGCGGCGGGTTGCACGATGATTCTCAAGCCTTCGGAAGAAACCCCGCTGTCAGCCTTCGCCCTGGCGGTGCTGGCCGAGCAGGCGGGCATTCCGGCCGGTGTGTTCAACATCGTCTCGGGTGACGCGGTGGCGATTGGCGGGGCGCTGCAAGCCTCCGGCATCGTGCGCAAACTGTCGTTCACCGGCTCCACCCGCACCGGTAAACTGCTGATGCGCCAGGCTGCCGACACCCTGAAAAAAGTCTCGCTGGAACTGGGCGGCAACGCGCCGTTCATTGTGTTCGACGACGCCGACCTGGACGCCGCCGTCAAAGGCGCCATGGCTTCGAAATTCCGCAACACCGGGCAGACCTGCGTTTGCGTGAATCGCTTCTTTATTCAGGACGGCGTCTACGAAGCCTTCACGGGCAAACTCGCCGAAGCGGTCGCGGCAATGCGCGTCGGCAGTGCACTGGACGGTGAGACCGAGCAAGGTCCGCTGATCAACGCGGCGGCATTGGCCAAGGTTGAACTGCATGTCGGCGACGCCTTGGAGAAGGGCGCCCAGCTGTTGTGCGGCGGTCGTCGGCATGCCCTCGGCGGTACGTTCTATGAGCCGACCATCCTCACCGAAGCCAACAGCGACATGCTGATCGCCCAGGACGAAACCTTCGGCCCGGTGGCCGCGTGCTTCCGCTTCAAAGACGAGGCCGAAGTGTTGCAGCGGGCCAACGACACGCCTTACGGGCTGTCGGCGTACTTCTACAGCCGCGACATCGGCCGCGTCTGGCGCATGGCCGAAGGCCTGGAAGCCGGCATGGTCGGGATCAACGAAGGGATCATCTCCACGGAAGTCGCGCCGTTCGGCGGCATCAAAGAATCGGGCCTCGGCCGCGAAGGCTCCAAATACGGCCTGGAAGACTACCTGGAAATCAAATACCTGTTGATGGGCGGGCTCTAACCCTCACCCATAACCAATGTGGGAGCGGGCTTGCTCGCGAAGGCGGTGTATCAGTTGGCATTGATGGTGCCTGACACACCGCTTTCGCGAGCAAGCCCGCTCCCACAGGTAAAAGAAAGATCGGTTTCATTTCTCCGTCAATAACAACAATTGGAGATTTACATGTCCGTACAACCGGTAAAAATCGACGACCTGCCCATCGGGCGCTTTCACCTCAAAATCGCCGGCCTGACCTTCGGCGCGCACTTCACCGACGGCTACATCCTCGGCCTGATCGGCATCGCCTTCACCCTGCTCAGCCCGCAGATGCACCTCGATGCATTCTGGCAGGGCCTGATTGGTGCCTCGGCGCTGATTGGCCTGTTCCTCGGCAGCCTGTTCTTCGGCTGGATCTCCGACAAAGTCGGCCGGCAGAAAATCTTCCTGGTCAGTTTTGTGCTGATCACCATAGCCTCAGTGATGCAGTTCTACGCCGAAACCGCTATGCAATTGTTCCTCTGCCGGGTGCTGATCGGCATTGGCCTGGGCGGTGATTTCAGCGTCGGCCACGCGATGCTCGCCGAGTTCTCGCCGAAGAAACATCGCGGCGTGTTGCTCGGTTCGTTCAGCGTGATCTGGACTTTCGGCTACGTTGCCGCGACCTTCGTCGGCACGGCGATGCTCAACCTCGGCGACGACGCCTGGCGCTGGATGCTGGCCTCGTCGGCCATCCCGGCGGCGTTGATCCTGATCGCCCGCATTGGCACGCCCGAGTCGCCACGCTGGTTGGTCAATCAAGGACGCATCGCCGAAGCCCGGGCCATCGTCAAAAAACACCTGGGCGATAACGTCGAACTCGACGAAACCCGCTCCACCGAAACCCGTTCCGGCTACGCCGTGCTGTTCAGTCGTGAATACCGCAAACGCACGGCGTTCAATTGCCTGTTCTTCGTGTGCATCGTGATGCCGTACTTCGCGATCTACACCTTCCTGCCGTCGATCCTGCAGAAGATGGGCCTGGCGGAAGGGTTTGGTACCGAGCTGATGCTGAACCTGCTGCTGATCCTCGGCGCGCTGATCGGGATCTGGTGCACGGTGAAGTTCTCCCGTCGGGGCTTCTTGATCAACTCGTTCATCATCCTGGCGGTGGCGTTGTTTCTGCTGGCGGTGTTGCCGGGCAGTGCGGCGTTCCTGATGGTGTTGGTGTTTGGTCTGTTCACGCTGGTGTTGTCGGCGGTGAGCAACCTGGTCGGCGTATTCCCGGCCGAGAGCTTCCCGACCGAAGTGCGCGCTAGCGGAATTGGCCTGGCCACGGCGGTGAGTCGTCTGGGCTCGGCGGTCAGTACGTTCCTGTTGCCGGTGAGTGTGGCGGGGATCGGGTTGAGCCCGACCATGGGGATTCTTGCGGCGATCCTGGCACTGGGCGCAATGATTTCCTGGGCGTGGGCGCCGGAAACCAAATCCCTGACACTGAGCCAGGCGTGCAAGGTGCAGAGCCCGGTGGAGAGTGGGGCGCCGGTGGCCGTCAAAGTCGCAGCCCCGGTTTAATCCAGTCACCCCAATATCTTGTAGCAGCTGCCGAGCCTGCGAGGCTGCGTTCGGCGGCGAAGCCGTCGTAAACCCTATGCATGCGGTTTACCTGACACATCGCGGAGTCGGATTTCACGACGGCTTCGCCGCCGAACGCAGCCTCGCAGGCTCGGCAGCTGCTACAGACCCAACCACTCCGTAAACAACCGTACCTTCGACAATCCCAATTTGTCATTCGCCACATCCAGCCAATACCCATACGGCCCGATCACTTCTACGGGAGTGATCGGCAACAAACTGCCATTGGCCAGTTCCTTTTCGATCATCTGCCGATCAATCACCGCCAACCCGCCACCGGCCAGCGCCGTGTGGATCACTTGGTCGAGGGTGCTGAATTCCAGCCCTTGCCCCGCATCGATATCGTCACGGCCCATCGCCGCCAGCCAGTTCTCCCACACCTTCAAACGCCTGCCATCGTGCAGGATGTGCAGCAGCGGAAACTGCCGCAGGTCCGGCGGTTGACCATTGATAAACAACTCCGGGCTGGCCACCGCCATGTGGCGTTCCATCACCAGTAACTGGCTGCTGCATTGGCTGTCGGCTTCGAGGCCGAAACGGATGTGGCAGTCGATTTCCGCGAGGTTGTCGTGGCCGGTTTGGTGGGTCACGCTCAGGCTGATGTCCGGGTAGCGCTGGCAGAATGCACGCAAGTGCGCCGACAGCCAGCGCGTGGCCCAGGTTGGTGGCGCGACGATGCGCAGGCGCTGGCGCAGATTGGGCACGCGCACCGCTTGCAGGGCACGTTCGATGTGATCGAAGGCGTCGCTTAAATGCGGGGATAGGGCGAGGCCGGTTTCGGTCAGTGACAGGCCTTGCGGCGTGCGGATGAACAGGGCCACGCCGAGGTAATCTTCGAGCTGCTTGATCTGACGGCTGACCGCGCCTTGGGTAACGTTCAGACCCAGCGCCGCCTGGCTGAAACTGCGATGCCGCGCGACTTCTTCAAAGACCCGCAGCATGTTGAGCGAGGGCAGTTGACGCATGGAAGGGTGACTCCATACCTGACGCCGATGCGGGGCAGGTTTATTGTTTTTGGTGATGGTTTTGTAGGGCGTATCTGACTCCTGTGGCAGGGGCTGATGCAAGTGGTGTTTGGGCTAAAGTCTTCGCGGGCAAGCCTCGCTCCTACAAGGAACACTCAATCCCCTGTAGGAGCGAGGCTTGCCCGCGAGGCGTCCTCAAAAACGCCAAAGAATCCGGATCAGAAGTAATACCCAATGTTCATATACAACTGATTCTCCCAGTGGTCAGTCCCGCCAGCCCCCAAACTCTGGGTGTAGCTGCTACCGCCGATATACGGATCATTCTTGCCATACAACCACTCCGTCGCGATCCACAGTTTGCTGAAGGAAAACGACGTACCGAGGATCATCCGCTGCGAGGTCTTGAACTCATCGGCGGATTTGTCGAAGGCGCTGTAGTTGGCGTACAGCTTCACGCCGCTGACCAGATCGAACAGGTATTTGCCGCTGACGTCGTAGCTCAGATCTGCCACGTACAGGTTGCCGCGACTGGCGACGTTGTAAGTGCCGTCGTAACCGCCGAGGGTCACCACTTCATCGGTGCCGGCGTTGCGCGGCGACATCTGCTGGCGTGCCGCTTGCAATTGCACGCCCCACGGGCCGTTCTTGCCGAGGTAGTGCACGGCCACGGCGTTGCGCCGGCCGTCGTTGTCGGTGTCCTTGTTCTCTAACGTTGAAGTCAGGCCGGAAATACCGACTTCAGATTTCCACGGCCCCAGGTCCAGCGCCTTGGCCACCCGCAGCACCACGGTGTTGCGTTCCTGGTTGTCGCTGCCGTCGCCCACATAGCTGTCGGCCCCGGACACCACGCTGGAATAGGTCACGCCTTTGCTGGTGCCTTTGCCTTGCCACGCCGGGCGCAAGTAGTAACCGGCCTGGATGTTCCAGTCGCCGCTTTGCTGGATGTACTTGGCGCCGACCTGTTGCACATCTTCCAGGCCGATGACATTGCCCAGGGTTTCGTAGAAGGTGCTGCCGAAGTACGGCTGCAAGCCGAACGGCACCGTGTTCAGGCCGACTTGCACTTGCTGGTCGGGGTTGAACTTGTAGCCGGCCCAGGCGAACTTGGCGAACTGAATGTCGCCGTAGTTCTTGGTGTACTGGTAAGGGTAGGAGCGTCCGTAAAAACGGTATTGCGCCTCACCGATCCAGGTGTCGGAGTTGTACTTGGCGCTGAGGAACACCGTGTCCAGGCCAAACTTCTGGATGTCGCGATCCGGGTCGTAGTCCCAGCGGGCGCGAATGGCGCCGCCGAGGTCGAGGTTGTCGGTGACTTGGACCGCCATGGCCGGCGCCGCGAAGGCACCGAGCAGTGGAATCAAAACGATGGAACGGACCGCAATCGGGGTGGTTGTGCGCACAGTCATACTCCTGATTTTTTAGTTATCGTTGGCAACAGCAACCCATGCCGCAGCGAACGCTGCGACCTGGGGAAAGGGTTATGAGGTCAGTTGGCCTGAGGTCGGATCAGCCTCAGCGGTGGTTCAGCGACGGGCACTACCGGGATCGCCGAAGCACCGGGCGCCGCCGCCAGCAGGGTCTGGGTGTAGGTGTTTTGCGGTCGCAAAAGCACCTGCTGCGCCGTGCCGTACTCCACCACTTCGCCCTGGCGCATCACCGCGATGTAGTCACTGATCTGCGCCGCCACGCGCAGGTCGTGGGTGATGAACAAAATGCTCAGGTTCAGGCGCTGTTGCAGTTCGGCGAGCAGCTCCAGGACTTGTTTTTGCACCGAGACATCCAGCGCCGAGACGCTTTCATCGGCGATCAACACTTCCGGGCGCATCGCCAAGGCCCGGGCGATACCGATGCGCTGGCGCTGGCCGCCGGAGAACTGCCGGGGCTTGCGCTTGAGGGCGTCACGCTTGAGCCCGACCTGTTCCAGCAAGTCACCGGCCTCGGTCCACGCGTCCTTGGCCGATAACCCACGCAGTTGCGCCGCGCGGGCGATGATGTCGCCGACCCGATGCCGTGGATTCAGCGAGCCGTACGGGTCCTGGAAAATCATCTGGATCCGCCGCCGATTGGCCGCCAGGGCCGAGCCGCGCAGCGCGAGGAAATCCGTGTCACCGACCCACACGTGGCCGCTGTCGCTGTCCACCAGACGAATCGCCGCTTTCACCAATGTGCTCTTGCCCGAGCCGGATTCGCCGACAATCGCCAATGTTTTGCCCCGTGGCAATTGCAGCGAGACATCCTTGAGCGCCGGCACCAGGCGGCCGCCGACGTTGTAGGTTTTGGTCAGGTGCTCGATGCGCAACGCCAGCTCCCCATCGGCGCACGGTGCGTGCAACTCCGGGTGCAGCGCCGGCACGGCGGCGATCAACTTGCGGGTGTACGGGTGTTTTGGTGCATTGAGCACTTGATCGCGCTCGCCGATTTCCACCAACACACCGTCCTCCATCACGGCGATGCGGTCGGCGATTTCCGCCACCACGCCGAAGTCGTGAGTGATGAACAAAATGCCGTGCTGACCGCGACCGCGCAGGTCTCGCACCAGTTTCAACACTTGGGCCTGAGTGGTCACGTCCAGCGCCGTGGTCGGTTCGTCGGCAATCAACAAATCCGGGTTCATCGCCAGCGCCATGGCAATCACCACCCGTTGGCATTGGCCGCCGGAGAGTTGATGCGGGAAGCTGTTGGCGATCCGTGGCGGGTCGGGCAATTGGGTCGAATCGAGCAGGGCGAGCATGCGTTCGCGGCGCTCGGCGGCCGGCATGCTCGGTGCGTGAATGTCGAAGATTTCTTCGACTTGCTGGCCGATGCGAATCGCCGGGTTCAGCGCCGCCATCGGCTCCTGGAAAATCATCGCGATACGGTTGCCACGCAAGCGGCGCAGGGAGTGTTCGTCCATGCGGCAAATGTCGTCACCGAGAAAGTCGATCACCCCATCGCTGTGGCGCAGGCCCTTGGCGTAATCACCCATGATCGCCGCCGAGAGCACCGATTTGCCGGAGCCGGATTCACCGATCACACAGAGGATTTCACCCTTGCGCACGTCGAGGCTGATGCCCTTTACGGCGTGGCTGCGATCAGCACCGGCGGGCAATTCGATGGAGAGGTTTTCCACGCGTAATACTTGCAACTGACTCATGCTCAGCTCCTTGCGCCTTTCTGGGCGTGTTCGTCCAGACCGTCCGCCAACAGGCTCAGGCCCAGCATCAGGGTGGAGATGGCAATGCACGGGAAGATCACCAGGTGCGGGAAGGCGATGGCCATGCTGCGGCCTTCGTTGATCATGCCGCCCCAGTCGGGTGTGGGCGGCGGCAGGCCGAGGCCGAGGAAGCCGAGGGCACCGATCATGATCGCGGTGTAGCCGATTCGCAGGCAGAAATCGACGATCAACGGCCCGCCACAGTTCGGCAGGATTTCCATCAGCATGATTCGCAGCGAGCCTTCGCCCTGGGTGATGGCGCTGAGCACGTAGTCCCGGGAACGAATGTCGATGGTCAACGCACGCATGATCCGGAAAATTGCCGGGGCGCTGGTGAAGGTCACCGCGATCAGGATGTTCAACGCCGAGGCGCCGAGGGCGATGATGATCACGATGTACAACACCAGCACCGGGAACGACAGCACGGTGTCGGCGACATAGGACAACAACCCGTCGACCCAGCCATTGAAGTAGCCGGCGCACAGGCCCATGGCGATGCCCACGGCGAATGCGGTGAGCGTGGCGAGAATCGACCAGAACAACACCGTGCGGGTGCCCCAGATCAGCCTCGAGAGAATGTCCCGACCAATCATGTCAGTGCCCAGCAGAAAGCTCATGCCGTTGCCATCCGGGGTCATCGGCGTCAGCAGCGGGGTAAAGCTTTCCAGGGGATCGTGGGGCGCCAGCCACGGAGCAAAAATCGCCATCAACACCCAGCCGCCGACCAGCAGCAAACCGAGCAACGCCAAGGGATGTTTGAACGAGTTGAGGAAGTTCATTGGCCACCTCCGCCAAGACTGCGCAAGGTGATGCGCGGGTTGAGCCAGGTGTAGGCCAGGTCCGAGAAGATTTTGGTCGCGCCGACCACGATGCCGCTGATCATTGCGCAGGCTTCGATCAGGTACACGTCATGGTTCAGCGACGCGGTATAGAGCAGTGAACCGAAGCCTTTGTAGGCGAAGAACACCTCGACCACGATCACGTTCGACAGCAGCCAGGGGATGTACAACATGATCACCGTGATCGGTGCGATCAACACGTTGCGCAAGGCATGCCGCAGCACGATTCGTGAGGTTGACGCGCCTTTGAGGCGGGCGGTGCGGATGTACGGCGCCTGCATCACCTCGACCATCGAGGCCCGGGTGATCCGCGCCAGATAACCGATGCCGAACAGGCACAACACCATTAGCGGCAGCGCCAGCTCCACGGGGTTGAAGCCGTCGCTCATGCTGCTCACGCCCGGCAGCCAGTTGAGCCAGAAGACGAAGATCGCCGAGACGAACACCGCACTGGCGAAGTCCGGAATCGAAGTGGTGACGATCGACAGGAATGACACCAGCCGATCCACCGCCGAGCCTTGGCGAATCCCGGCCAGAATGCCGAGGGTCAACGCCACCGGCACCATCACCGCGAGGGCCAGGCCCGCGAGGATCAACGTTTGCCCGAGGTTCGGCAGCAACAGGTCGATCACCGGCTCGCGAAAGTGCACCGAAGTGCCCCAGTCGCCGCTGAGAAAATCCTTCAGCCACACCAGGTAACGCCAGACGAAGGGTTGGTTGTAACCGTGTTCCACCAGCCACGCGGCGCGCTGGTCGGCGGCGGAGTAGGGGCCGAGGACGTTGATCGCAACGTCTTCGATATTCAGTTCCAGGGCCAGGAACACGATCACCGACACCGACAACAGTGTTGCCGCCAGCGCCAATAACTTGCGCAATAGAAATTCAGCCATTCTCGCACGCTCCGGCTAATCAAGGGATGGCGGCCCAACCCACCGAGGTGGGCGAGCCGCATGAGGGGCGCTCGAATCAGGCGCTCAGCCAGACTTCATCCATTGGGTAGAAGTCCGACGGGTGAACCTGAAATCCCTGGACTTTCTTGCTCGCGGCGGTGAATTTGTCGCCCCAGAACGGCTGCACCATGACGCAGGCGTCTTGCAGGATTTGCTCGACGTTCTGCATGGCGGCCGCGCGTTGTTTCGGGTCGATGATGCCCATGGCATTATCGAGTGCAGCATCGAACGCCGGGTCGCTGTAGTGGCTCTCGTTCCAGGCTGCACCGCTGCGATACGCCAGTTCCAGCGACATCACGCCGAGTGGCCGATGCGCCCAGTAGGTGAGGCTGAACGCGGCTTTGTCCCAGATTGGCCAATACTGGGTGGCCGGGATCACTTTCAGGTTGATGCGGATGCCGGCTTCGGCGCAGTTTTGTTGCAGGATCTGCGCGCAGTCCTGTTCGTAACGGCCCTGGGTGTTGCCGACGATCAGGTCGATGTCGATGCCGTTCGGGTGGCCGGCCTCGGCGAGAAGTTTCTTCGCGCCCGCGACGTCCCTCGCTCGTTTGGGCAACGGAAAGTATTCCGGGTGCGACGGTGCGACGTGATGGTCTTCGCCCAGGGTGCCCATGCCGCGATAGGCAATTTTCAGCATCTGTGCGTTGTCGGCGCACAGCACAACGGCTTTGCGAATCCGCACGTCGTCGAACGGTTTCTGGTCGCAGGCCATGCGCATGACGATGGTTTGCGCCGACTTACAGGTGAGCAACTGCGCCCCCGGCAAGCGTTTGGCCAGGTCGAGTTCGGCCACGGTCACCCGGTACAGCACGTCCACTTGCCCGGCCTGTAATGCCGCGAGGTGGGTGGAGATGTCGGTGCCCATGTCGACGTAACGCAACTCGTCGAGGTTGGCCGGTTTGCGCCAGTAATCGGCACGCTTGGCGAAGGTCGCCTGCTTGTTGACCGCGAACGACACCAGTTTGAACGGTCCGGTGCCCAGCGGGTTTTTCGCCCAATCGTCACCGGCCTTGAAGCTGCGATGGACGATGGCGCAGGTGAAGGCGTTGAGCATTTCCGGGATCGCCAGCATCGGCCGCTTGAGCACCAGGCGGAACTGGAAGTCGCTGACTTTTTCGAAGGCGCTGATGTCCTGGAACGCGGTGCGGTTGACCGACTTGGAGTCAGCGGCAATCCAGCGCTGGATGTTGTGCTGCACGTCCTCGACATTGAACGTGTCGCCGTTGCTCCACTTCACGTCCTGGCGCAGGTTGAAGGTCCAGGTCTTGAGGTCTTCGGACGGGCTCCAGCTTTCGGCCAGGTACGGGTGGGTGATGTTGTCGGCGTCGACCCAGGTCAGATATTCCAGGGAGTTGCGCAGCAGGTTCGAGGCTTCGATCCAGGTGATCAACATCGGGTCCTGTATTTCCTGGATGGCGCAAGCAAACCGCAGGCTGCCGCCCTGACGCGGCGTGACCGCATCGGCAGCACGAGCAGAATTGCCCAGCAACGCAGAACCTAGGAAGGTGCTGGCGCTGGCGGCGGTGATGCCCAGCAGCGCGGCGGTGCGCAGGAATTGCCGGCGATTGATCTCGCCACGTTTGACTTGGGTGCACAGGTCGTTTACCGCTGGATGCGGCAGGGTGCCGTCCAGTGTCATTAACTCTTTCATATGCCTCTCCGATAACGTGCAAAAAATGCGTTTTTCGACTGGCCGCTGGGTGGGGCGAGCGGCAGACGCGGTCGGTTTTCGATGAACCGAAACTGTCAGTGGCAGGTACCGCGAAGGCACAGGCACGACAGGCGTGAAGCCAGCAGAAGATCAAGGCGCAACGAAATCAGGAGGTCGGAAATGGGGTAGGACATAGGGCTGCTCTCATGTTGTTTTTATTAGAGATGCCCGCAGTTTTGTCATCTGGGCAAAGATCGACAAACGATAAATTCAACGGTGAAACGTTCGATAAATGCATGTTACTGACCGTAAGGAAGACGCCGCTTCGAAAGCGTTGCGCCCGGAAAATTGGAGGCGGCCGTTTACCGCGCGTGTTTGCGACCGCTATGCATGTCTTCTGTAGCCGCCGCCGAACGCTCCTGTAGCAGCTGCCGAAGGCTGCGTTCGGCTGCGAAGCAGTCGCAAAACGGTGCGACCACATTCTTCCTGCTGCCCCGCATTGGCTGGATGACGACTGCTTCGCAGCCGAACGCAGCCTTCGGCAGCTGCTACAGGGGTTCGCGTTTCCAGGGGACCCGCGTGGGGTCACCCATGCGTTGGAATCAACGCGGCATCAGGCGCGGATCGAACGGGTAGTCGGAGAGCAGTTCGATACCGTTTTCGTGGATGTAGATCTGTTCTTCGAGCTTGACCCCTTCGCCGCCTTCATCGTGGCCGATGTAGCTTTCCACGCAGATGGTCATGCCGGCTTCGAACACGCCGTCGTAGCCCAGCGCATCGATGTCTTCGCGGTGCACCACGTACGGGTATTCACCGGTCATGCCAACGCCATGCGCCAGGGCGAAGTAACGGTTGGCCTTGTAGTTATCCGGGATCTTCCACGCCAATTCGGCGTATTCCTTGAAGCTGCGTCCGGCCTTGAGCATTTCCATGTTGGTCTGCACTTGCTCGTAGGCCAGTTTGTACAGCTCCTGTTGCTTGGCGGTCGCGGCTTGCTCACCGCAGAGGAAGGTCCGCGAGAAGTCGGCGTAGTAGCCGAAACGCCCGACCACGTCGGTGTCCAGCGCCACCAGGTCACCGGCCTCGATCGGCCGGGTGCTGCATTCCTGGAACCATGGATTGGTACGCGGCCCCGAGGACAGCAGGCGGGTTTCCACGTAATCGCCATCGGTGGCGATCACGTGCTGGTGCAGGTGCGACCACAGTTCGTTTTCGCTGATGCCCGGCACGAGTTTGCTTTCCATCAGGCGCACCCCGGCCTCGGTGGCACGCAGACTGGCGCGGATCATCTTCAGCTCGTTCGGCACTTTGATGCAGCGCGCGCGTTCCAGCGGTTCCTGGGCGTCGAAGATCTGATAGCCGAGTTTTTGCAGTTCGAAGGCGGCGGCCGAGGTCGCGCTTTCGATGGCGATGCGTTTGTTGCCGCCGCCGCATTTGCGCACCAGTTCATCGATCTCGGCGGCCCATTCGGCGGTGACGTTATTGAGGAAGCTGTCGCAGAAGTAATAGGAAATGGCTTTGGCCGGACGCACTTCGTCGACAGTGTTGAGCTGTTCTGCCAGGTGCAGGCAACCGCCGAACTCAAAGATCACCACCGGGCCTTCCGCCGGGATAAAGGCATACCGTGCCGGGTTGCGCGCCGAGTACACCTGCATGTTGCGCGAGCCGGTGGCGTAGCGCATGTGGGTAGGGTCGAACAGCACGCACGCGGCGTAGTCGCGTTTTTTCAGTTCATTGCGCACCCGTTGCAAACGGTCGAGCTGGATTTGCTGGATTTCGTCGTAGGTCGGTTCGCAGTCGGCGGGGTTGCGGTTAGGGCCGGACAGACTCATGGGGTGTTCCTCGCAGGGCAAATACAGTTGGTTTTTTCTAGGAATTTTTGGGCGAATCAGTCGAGCAACTGGTCGCTGCGCACCAGGTTGCGTTCGGCTTGCAGGTGGGCTTCGGACAGACGTCCGTAAAGCTGCTTGGTGCGCTGGGCGCGGCCGATGATCCCGGGCTTTTCCGAGTAGGCGAAGATCGCGGTATTACGCTCGGTGGCGCCCTCGACACGGGTTACCCGGTGCACCGAGAAGCGGCCTTTGAAGATCTGCAAATCCCCGGGGTTGAGTTCCAGTTCCTGCACGCGGCTGCGGTCATCGCCGCGCACGACTTTGCCCACCGCGCCGAGGTTTTCCTGAGTGCGGGTGCGGATCATCGGCGCGTACTCGAACAAGCCTCCGGCCTCAGGCTTCTGGGTCATCATGCTGACGATGAATTCGTTGGTGTCGAAGTGCCAGGGCTGCTGGGTGCCCTCGGGCATGACGTTAATCACCAGGCCGGCGAACGGGTCGGCGTATTCGAATATCTCCGGTTCGTTCAGGCAGGCGCCGATAAAGCGCTTCATCATCGGCGAGACGTACAAGCGATGAATGATCGCGTCCGGGGCGATCATGTCCCGGGTCACGAAGCCGCTGGTGCGCTCCATGAATGTGCGGCGCGGGTCATCCTGGGGCAGAGCGGGGTCATCTTCGGTGAAGTAAGCGTTGACCTTGCGCACCGAGTAAAACGTCTTGCCCGACAGCGCCTGGCCTTCGGCGCGGGCCTGCTCCAGCGCCTCGGGCCGCAGGAAATTCTTCAGTAGGCAGCAGCCGTCCTCGGCCAGTTCGGCGCGGGCGTGTTCGATCAGCGCCTGTAATTGGACATGGCCCGAATCATGTATGGGGTACAACTCGGTATTAATGATGTCGCTGATATCGCCCACTTCGGCGTCGGCAAGTTGAAGGCTCATGCAAGTCTCCTGGAACTATCAATTAACAGTGTTTGGCGTTGAATCGATAGTTGCTTAAAGAGGTGCGAAGTGGAAATTACAAGTTGTGATCGAATCCATCGGCAGGGGCGATAGTTATGTCAGGCGAACTGGATGGGACCTTACTTAAAGTCTTTGTCGCGATTATCGAATGCCACGGATTTTCCGCGGCCGCCGAACGCCTGCATAAAACCCAATCGACCATCAGTCAAAGTTTGCAGCGGCTGGAAGAAATCGTCGGTACGCCGCTGGTGCAACGCACCAGTCGTTCGGTGAGCCTGACCCCCGGCGGCGAAACCTTTCTGATCTACGCCCGGCAGATCCTCAAGCTGCACGCCGATGCGATCAACGCCGTGCAGCAGCCTGACGAGCACGTGTGCATTCACGTCGGCATGCCCGAGGATTACGCCCAGTTCTGCCTGGCCGGGGTGCTACGCGACTTTCAGGCGCAGTTTCCTCAGGTGCGGCCGGACATTTGTTGCGAGATGTCGACCGCGCTGGTCGGCCGTTTGCAGCGCGGCGAACTGGATCTGGTGCTGGGTGTGCAGCACGCCAATCTGCAACCGGGGGAATACCTGTGCGACGAGCCGCTGGTGTGGGTGGCGGCTGAAGGGTGGTGCGCTGGCGAGGGCGAGTCGGTGCCGTTGGCGGTGTACGCCGAGGGCTGCGCCTTCCGGGCCAACGCGGTGCGGGCGCTGGCCGAGGCCGGGCGGCCGTGGCATGTGGTTTACACCAGCCAGAGCCCGCGGGGCATCGGGATCGCCATCGAGCAGGGCCAGTCTGTGGGCGTTACGGCGCGACGCCTGGTGCCGCCGGGTTGGCAGGTGCTGGATGACGCGCAGGGCTTCCCGCCGATCGACCCGGCGCAGTTGATGTTCTGGCGTTCAGCTCAGTCTCAGGCGCCGGCGGTCGAGGCGCTGGTGGAGATTTTCAGCCGCGAGTTGAGCCGTTCAGAGTGGCTGGCCGAGCGCGGGCTCGCGGGATTGGCGACGGGCCATCAACCCCAGCAATAACAGGCTGGCCGCCACCCAGCAGGCGATCCAGCCGTGCACCAGGGCGAACTGCCCGGTGGCTTGCAGCAGCCAGCCGCACAGCCAATTGGCGGTAGCGCTGCCCAGGCCATAACCGACCATGCTCAGGCTCACCACTTGCAGACTCTGCACCGGATTCAAGCGTGCGCTGAGGTAGGCGGCCATCAAACCCCAGGCCGGGAAATAGAACAGCGCGAACAATCCGGCCGCCAACCAAGTCAGGCCCAGGCTCGGCTGCCAGAGCAGGGCCAGCATCGCCGTGCCGAACGCGCCGATGCTCAACGCCATGACCCGCAATGCGCCCCAGCGATCCGCCAATGCACCCAGGAGCAAACCACCGACAACGCCGCCGATGCCGATCAGCGTCCACAGTGAACCGGTGATTTGCGCGGTGGCGCCCAGGCGTTCGCTGGCGAAAGCTGAGAGGAAGTTGAGGAACGGTCCGCTGATCCCGCCGATAAAAGCACTGAGTAGCAGAATATGCAGCGCCACCGGGTGCTCCAGGCACAGGTGCAGCCATTGCCGAAGGACCCGGCGCAATGAAGGCGGGCGACCGGGCTTGAGGTCTTGCTGTTTAGCGAGCGGGGCGAGGGCCCAGAAGGTCAGTGCGGTGACGATCAACGTCAGCGCGGAGCAGATCAGCCAGAAGTGCGTCAACGAGATACCGTGCAGCAAAGCGATCAACACGCCGTTGAGGCAAATTGCAAACGCCGCCCCGGAAGACGCCAGCCCCAGCACGCGGCTGCGATGGGAGGCCGGGATCACCTCGCAGGCCAGCGCCGCGATCGCGTTCCAGTTCGACACCGCACAAGCCGAAACCAGTGCCAGGCACAGCGCAAACGGCAGCACCCAGGGTGTAACGACCGCCAGGGCCAGCAGCGCCGGGCTCAAGGCCATCGTCAGGCGCACCATGTTGCGCGGGCTGATCCACGCCGCCGCGATGCCGCTGACAATCGATGCGCCCATATAGAACAGCTGCAACAGCGCCGCGATAAACGCAGCCTGGCTGTAGCTCAGGTTGAACACCTGGCGGATCTCGGGTAATAACGCCGAATACAGGAAGATGCTGAAACCGTGGGTGGTGGCGTTACAGGCCGTGAAGATGAGCGCCAATAGGCCAATACTTCTGGCAGGTGAATTAACAGTAGGCGGCATATATTCGGCTCGGATTAATTGCAACAGGATGGGGCGAAGTTGAACGTTTCGCCCTATGTAAGTGCGGCGGTGTATTGCGGTGTTTAATTAAAAGCAGACTAGCGTTTATATAAAGAAAACAGCCAGTGCTTAATAGTCATGAGTGTGCGGCGAAATACTCATGCTATTTATGCGTGAGCGACAGTTTCCCAATCAGAAAACGACCCCGTTGATGCAACGCAGATCAAATGTGGGAGCGGGCTTGCTCGCGAAAGCGGTGTATCAGCCAAAACAAGGTCGACTGACACACCGCCTTCGCGAGCAAGCCCGCTCCCACACACAGCCAACCCACATCCGCTTCAAATCACCGTGCACAACACAAAAATGCATGTTACTCAGGAAATTTCCCACGAGCCGTGGGATGCTTGGCGCTCGTCAGCCCTTGCGCGAGTCCTGTCCATGAAACGCAAAATGCCCGCGCTCAATGCGCTCAAAGCCTTCGAAGTGGCCGGCAGCACCGGCAGCTTTACCCGGGCGGCGGAGTTGCTCAATGTCACCCAGAGCGCGGTCAGCCGCCAGGTGCGCCAGCTCGAGGAACAGCTGGGCGAAAACCTGCTGGAACGCCGGCATCATCACCTCGAACTGACCAGTGCCGGCCGGGTGTTGCTGCGGGCGCTGCACCAGTCTTTCGACAAGATCGAGCTGACGGTGCGCAGCATCCAGCAGAAATCTCACGCCAATCGTCTGCACATCAACGCGCCGCCGACCTTCACCAGCCGCTGGCTGATGCCGCGCCTGGGACGCCTGCGCGAGAAGCACCCGGAACTGGAGTTGAGCATTACCACCCGTCTGCAGGACAGCCTGGCGGAAACCAGCACCCTGGACTGTGCGATCCGTTTTGGCGATGGCGAATGGGATGGGCTGGACAGTTCGCTGCTGATCCAGGAACGGCACATCGCGGTGTGCGCGCCGTCACTGTATTCACGGGAGTGGAGCGAGGGTGGCATCGACCTCAATCGCCTGACGTTGCTGCATGTACTGGCTCGGGAAGACCAGCGCTACCTGACCTGGAAACACTGGCTGGATGCGGCGAAAATCAGCGGCGTCGACACCCAGGGCGGTTATGAATTCGATCTGCTGGACCTGGCGATTCGCGCGGCGACTGACGGTTTGGGCATCACTATCGCCGACTGGCACATGGTCGCACCGGAACTGGCCAGCGGGCAGTTGACCCAAGTGCTGAACGTGCACGTGGAAGGGCATCAATCCTATTGGCTGGTGACCCGGCCGGAGCAGACCCTGAATCCGCAATTGCAGGTGTTCAGCCAGTGGTTGCAGGAAGAAATCTGGTTAGCGCAACGCCAACTCGAACCGTCCACCGCCGCCAGCTAACCACACCAAACCCCCTGTGGGAACCCATCGTCTATAGGGGTAACCTGCATTTTTCGAATGTTACCCCGCTCAATAAATCGTTTGTTCAACCCGGCCCGGATGCCAAGACTGCGGGAACTGGATAAAAACAACGATGGGCGATGCACATGCGACTCGAGCGAAACTTTGTAAACGGTCACTTCATTGAGCCTGCCAGCGATGCGCTGATTGCAGTCTACAACCCGGCGACCGAAGCCTTGGTCGGCCACGTCTCGGCGGCCACCGGTGCTGAAGCCACCGCCGCCGTCGACGCCGCAGCCGCTGCCCAGAAGCTCTGGGGCAAGCTCACCAGCATCGAACGCGCCGAACACCTGCGCGCATTCGCCGACGCCCTGGACGCCTGCGCCGAGAATATCGGTGCAGCGCTGGCCGCCGAATCCGGCAAGAGTGTCAGCGACGCGAGCAACGAAGCCCGCTACGCCGCGCAGATCACCCGTTACCACGCGGAGTGGGCGCGGCGGATCGAAGGCGAGATCATTCCCAGCGACAGCCCCAACGAAAACCTGTTCCTGCACCGCGAGCCGATTGGCGTGGTCGCGTGCCTGATTCCGTTCAACTACCCGGTCTACACCTTGCTGCGCAAAATCGCCCCGGCGCTGATTGCCGGCAACACTGTGGTGGTGCGCCCGAGCAACAACACTCCGACCTCGGCGTTTGAAATCGCCAAGGCTGTGCAGCAATCCGGTTTGCCGGCCGGTGTGGTGAATATCCTGACCATGGACCACGCCACTGCCGCCGCCGTTTGCACCCACAAAGCCGTCGGTTTGATCACCCTGACCGGTAGCGTCAACGCCGGGCGCATCGTGCTCGATTACTGCAAGGCCAACATCGCCAAGCCATCGCTTGAACTGGGCGGCAAAACCCCGGCGATCATCGAAGCCGACGCCGATCTGGAAGCCGCCGCCAGCGCCATCGTCGCGTCCAAGACCACCCACTGCGGCCAGTTGTGCACGGCGGTGGAGCGGGTCTACGTGCAGGAAAGCGTCTACGACCAGTTCCTCGCGCTGCTCAAAGCCAAGATCAGCGCCGTGCAGTTCGGCGACCGCGCCACTGACGCCAGTCTGATGGGCCCGTTGGTCAACGCCAGTTCTCGGCAGAACATCCACGCCATGGTCGAGCGCGCCATCGCCGACGGTGCTGTACTGGAAACAGGCGGTTTTATTCCTGAAGGCCACGGTCATTTCTACCCGCCGACACTGCTGAGCAACTGCCGCCAGGACATGGAAATCATCCAGGAAGAAATCTTCGGCCCGGTGTTGCCGGTGCTCAAGTACCGCGACATCGACGAAGCGCTGGCCATGGCCAACGATCACCAATTCGGCCTGTCCTCGGTGCTGTACACCGAGAACTACCGCACCACGATGAAAGTCGCCAACGCCATCGAGGCCGGCGAGTTGTACGTCAATCGCACCCCGGCCGACCCGTACCAGGGCTTCCACGCCGGTTGGAAACGTTCCGGCCTGGGCGGCGATGACGGCAAGCACGGCATGCTCGAGTTCACCCAGACCCGACTGGTCGTCATGAAGTATTGATCCACGTGCAGCACCTCTCTCGCTTATGTGGGAGCGGGCTTGCTCGCGAAGGCGGTGTGTCAGTCGATACATCAATAGCCTGATCCACCGCTTTCGCGAGCAAGCCGGCTCCCACAAAGGCCTGAGTACACCTGAGATATATAAAAACAATTATCAGAGCGCCCAGACCACTGGGCGCCAGAGGTCTACTCGATGTCCAAGCCTGCAACCACTGTTGCCGCTGTTCAGGGTTCGAACGCGGGTTCAAAAAGCCACAGTGACAAGGGAAGTCGCTACATCCAATTGATGCTGCTGGTACTGGCCGCTGGTGCGATCTACCCGATCCTGTACCTGCGCCAGGTCTACCAGACCACCATGCTCGAAGTGTTCCAGATCAACCACAGCGAGCTGGGTTATCTGTACTCGATGCTCGGCACGATTTTCCTGCTCAGCTACTTGCCGAGCGGTTGGCTGGCGGACAGGATTGCCCCGCGTTTCCTGATCTTTTTCTCGCTGGTGGCCACTGGCGCCTTGGGCCTGTGGTACTCCACCGCGCCGTCGATGACTGGTTTGATGATCATCTTCGGGTGCTGGGGCCTGACCACCGGCCTGACGTTCTGGGCCTCGGTGCTCAAGCGCGTGAAGATGATTGCCCATCACACGGAACAGGGCCGGTTCTTCGGCATCCTCGATGGCGGTCGCGGGCTGGTGGAAGCCTTGCTGGCGACGGTCGCGCTGGGACTGTTTGCCTTCGCGACCGAAACCCGTGGCGAGTCCGCCGCTGAAGGTTTCAAGCACGTGGTTTACCTCTACGCCTTTACCTGTATCGCCATCGGCTGTGTGCTGGTGCTGATCAAGGATCCGAAGTCGATGGACGACACCGGGGCGGTGGAGAAGGGCAAGTACAACCTGCTCAGCGACCTGGCGACGTTGGTGAAAATCCCTGAACTGTGGCTGGTCACCGCCATCGTGTTCTGCGGTTACCACATCTTCTGGGCCACCTACAGTTTCTCGGATTATCTGCAGGGTGGCGGGATGACTGCGGTCATGGCCGGCACCATCACCACCATCAAGCTGTGGATGCGCCCGATTGGCGGCGTCGGCGGTGGCTGGCTCGGTGACAAGTTCTCGAATATCTCGGTGCTGATCGTGGCGTTGCTGCTCGCGTCGTTGGCGATGGTCGGCCTGATCGTGTTCCCGGCGCTCAACAGCATGGGCCTGCTGATCGGCACGGTGATCTTCATCGGCCTGATGACCTACGCGATTCGCGGTTTGTACTGGGCGATCCTCGACACCTGCAACATTCCGCTGCGCATCACCGGCCTGGCCATCGGCATTGTCTCGGTGGTCGGTTACCTGCCGGACGCCTTTATTCCCTTGATCAACGGCTACCTCACCGAGCATTTCCCCGGTGCCTTTGGTTACAAGCTGTATTTCGGCTACATCGCTTTCGTCGGCCTGCTCGGGACCCTTGCGGCCCTGACCTTGCGCGCCCGAATCAATCGTAAATCTTTGAAAAAAACAGGTGCCTGAGATGAAAATCGTCGCCCTTGAAACCCATATCGTCGCCGTACCGCCACCGCACATCGGCGGCATGTACTGGCTGTTCGTCAAGCTCAAGACCGATTGCGGCATCGAAGGCGTGGGCGAGATCTACGCCGCGACTTTCGGCCCCAAAGCCATGCTGCCGATCATCGAAGACGTGTTCGAACGCTACCTGCTCAACCACGACCCGCATCACATCGAGCGCTTTTTCCGCCAGGCCTATTCGAGTGGTTTCACCCAGCGCCCGGACCTGACCATGATGGGCGTGGTCAGCGGCCTGGAGATGGCGTGCTGGGACATCATCGGCAAAGCGGCGAACAAACCGGTCTACGAATTGCTCGGCGGCAAGGTCAACGAACGCTTGCGTTCTTACACCTACCTGTACCCGGTCAACAGTAAAGGCGAGTACGACTACGACGACCCGGACCTGGCCGCCGAATGCGCCATCGAGAACATGAATAAAGGCTTCACCGCCGTGAAGTTCGACCCGGCCGGGCCGTACACCGCGTACTCCGGGCACCAGATCTCGCTGGAAGTGCTGGAACGCTGCGAAACCTTCTGCCGCAAGATCCGCGAAGCGGTGGGCGACAAGTGCGACCTGCTGTTCGGCACCCACGGGCAAATGGTTCCGTCCTCGGCGATTCGCCTGGCCAAGCGCCTGGAGAAATACGACCCGCTGTGGTTCGAAGAGCCGGTGCCGCCGGGTCATGAAGAGGCCATGGCGCAAGTCGCGGCCAAGACCACGATCCCGATTGCCACCGGCGAACGGCTGACCACCAAGTACGAATTCTTCAAGCTGTTGCAGGCCGGCGGCGCGTCGATTTTGCAGATGAACGTCGCTCGCTGCGGCGGTCTGCTGGAAGCCAAGAAGATCGCGAGCATGGCCGAGGCCTATTACGCGCAGATCGCGCCGCATCTCTATAACGGCCCGATTGGCGCGGCGGCGAGTTTCCAGTTGGCCACCTGCACGCCGAACTTCCTGATCCAGGAAAGCATCATGACCTGGGGCGGATTCCACGCCGAAGTCCTGACCAAGCCGTTGCAATGGGAGGACGGCTACATCATCCCGTCCACCGAGCCGGGCCTTGGGGTGGAACTGAACATGGACGTGGTGCGCCGGCATTCGCCGTACACCGGCGAGCGCTTGCACCTGCAAATGGCGCCGACCCCGGCCGACGTCAAAGACACATCGCCGGCCAGGGGCTGACGAGAGAGGGCGCAATCCCCCCGTAGGAGCTGTCGAGTGCAACGAGGCTGCGATCTTTTGATTTTTTAAAAAGCAAGATCAAAAGATCGCAGCCTCGTTGCACTCGACAGCTCCTACAGGGAGAGGTGCGCAGTTTTTGTATAACGACTTACGCGGTAACCGTGCATGACATACGACTACATCATCGCTGGCGCAGGCGCCGCCGGCTGCATCCTCGCCAATCGCCTCACGGCTTCGGGCAAGTACACGGTGCTGCTGCTGGAAGCGGGCGGCAAGGACAGCTCGCTGTGGTTCAAGATCCCGGTCGGCTTCGCGAAAATGTATTACAACCCGACCTTCAACTGGATGTACTACAGCCAGCCGCAAAAGCAACTCAACAACCGCGAAATCTACGCCCCGCGCGGCAAAGTGCAGGGCGGTTCAGGCTCGATCAACGCGATGGTCTACGTCCGTGGCCAGGCCCATGACTTCGACGACTGGGCGGCCAACGGCAACGACGGCTGGGGCTTCAAGGACGTGCTGCCGTACTTCCGCAAACTGGAAAACCATCCGCTGGGCGACAGCGAATACCACGGCGGCAGCGGCCCGATCAGCATCACCCCGATGAAAGGCCAGACCCATCCGATCTGCGACGTGTTCCTCAAGGGCTGCGACGAACTCGGTTACCCGCATAGCGACGACTTCAACGGCCCGAAATTCGAAGGCTCGGGCATCTACGATGTCAACACCAAGGATGGCCAGCGTTGCTCCAGCAGCTTCGCGCACCTGCACCCGGCGCTCAGCCGACCGAACCTGACGGTCGAGCACTACGCCCTGGTGGATCTGGTTTTGTTCGATGGCGATCGGGCGACCGGGATTTCCGTGACCCAGCACGGCGTGGTCCGTACCTTCACCGCGCGCAAGGAAGTGATCCTCTGTGCCGGGGCCGTGGACACGCCGAAGATCCTGCAATTGTCCGGCGTCGCCGATCAGGCACTGCTGGCCAAACATCAAATCCCGCTGGTCAAGCACCTGCCGGCGGTGGGGCAGAATCTGCAGGATCACCTGTGCGCCAGCTATTACTACAAAGCCAACATTCCCACCCTCAATGATCAACTCAGTTCGCTGTTCGGCCAGTTCAAGCTCGGGCTCAAATACCTGCTGACCCGCAAGGGCGCGCTGGCGATGAGCGTCAACCAGGCCGGTGGCTTCTTCCGGGGTGATGACACCCAGGCCAATCCGAATCTGCAGTTGTACTTCAACCCGCTGTCGTACCAGATTCCGAAAAACAACAAGGCCAGCCTCAAGCCCGAGCCATATTCAGGTTTCCTGTTGTGCTTCAACCCGTGCCGGCCCACCAGTCGCGGGCATATCGAGATCGCCTCGAAAAATCCACGGGACGCGGCGCTGATTGATCCCAACTACCTGAGCACGCAAAAGGACATCGACGAGGTGATCCAGGGCAGTCGGCTGATGCGCAAGATCATGCAGGCGCCGGCGCTCAAGGGCATCACCGTCGCCGAGGTGTTGCCGGGACCGGTGGTCGAAAGTGACGAACAGATGTTGCAGTACTTTCGCGAGAACAGCGGTTCGATTTATCACCTGTGCGGTTCCTGCGCGATGGGCGCGGATGATCAGCGTTCGGTGGTCGACAAACGGTTGAAGGTTCATGGAATTGACGGATTGCGCATTGTCGATGCATCGATTTTTCCCAACGTAACCAGCGGCAATACCCACGCCGCCGTGCTGATGGTGGCGGAGAAGGGCGCCGATCTGATCCTGCAGGACGCCTGATTTCAACTTGGCTTGTATCAAAAATGAATTTCCGCTCAGTCCGCCGCTCATACCTGATAGGTGGCAGATTTGAGCTGCGAAATCATTTATGCAATCAGGGAGTGGTCAGGTCATGAATCCAATAACAATGGCGGGCGAGTCGTTACCTGGCGGCTTGATACTGGTGGTGGAGGACGACCCGCTGATTCTGGAATTTCTCTGCGAAATTCTTCAAGAAGAAGGTTTTGTCGTGGAGCCGCAAATCAGCGCGGATGCGGCGACGCTGTACCTGGAAGAACATGCGGGTAAGGTCATGCTGTTGCTGACGGACATCACGATGCCCGGCAAGCGCAATGGCGCGGACCTGGCCAATGAGTTCGGTGACCGCTGGCCGGAAAAACCGATCATGATCATGTCCGGCTTCGAAACCCCGGAAAGCGCCGGGGTGCGGCACGCGGTTTCGTTTATCAAGAAACCGTGGGCATTGGGGCAGTTGCTCGATTGCGTGGAAGGGGCTCTGAAGACACATCGTCCTCTGTAGGAGCTGCCGAAGGCTGCGATCTTTTGATCCTGGTTTTTTGGCAGCATTGAATACGCCGAGGACCAAGATCAAAAGATCGCAGCCTCCGGCAGTTCCTACGTCGATTGTGATCAATTGTCGGTGGTACATTGCTCGACACACCTGCCTGACCCCTTGCGATAGGAAGTTGTCTTTTGCCTGCTCAAAAATCCGTTTTCAACACGCCATACCGCGCCTTTCTGTTCGACATGGACGGCACCGTCCTCAACTCCATCGCCGCCGCCGAGCGAATCTGGACGGCGTGGGCGTTGCGCCATGGCATTGATGTCGCGAAATTTCTGCCGACGATTCACGGGGCGCGTGCCATCGACACCATCAATCGCCAGGGCTTGCCGGGGCTGGACGCCGAGGCTGAGGCCGCGTTTATTACCGAGGCGGAAATCGAGGATGTGGAAGGGATTGTCGAGGTGGTTGGCGCGGCTGCGTTTCTGAAGACGTTGCCTGCTGATCAGTGGGCGATTGTCACCTCGGCACCGCGGGCCTTGGCGTTGCGCAGGATGGCGGCGGCGGGGATTCCCGAGCCTGCGGTGATGGTCACGGCCGAAGATGTGAAAGCGGGCAAACCGGATCCGGCCGGTTATCGACTGGCGGCGCAGCGGTTGGGCGTTGAAGTGACGGAGTGTCTGATTTTTGAAGACGCCACCGTGGGGATTCAGGCGGCTGAAGCGGCGGAGGCTGATTTGCTGGTGATTACATCGACGCATGATCATCCGATCCAGACGCCGCATGACACGATGGCCGATTACGCATCAGCCGTGGTTCGCGCCGATGCCGATGGCCGAATCCGCCTGCATTCTTCCTGACCCATCCCATTCCCCTGTGGGAGCGGGCTTGCTCGCGAAGGCGTCGTGTCAGTCACCATTGATAGAGGCTGACCCGCCGCATTCGCGAGCAAGCTGAACTGGTCAAGTAATTCTGGACACCCGTTACGGTTTTTCACGCCGCCATTTTCTCCATGGCGACCGGTGACCGGTAATCGTTGTAGCTATGAAGCCTGACGTTGTTGTAGCGCATCACGTAGCGCTGCAAATCAGCTCGGGCTTCATACTCCGAGCGGTAACCGGCTTCAGGCACCCACTCTGATTTCAGACTGCCAAAGAAACGCTCCATCGGGGCGTTATCCCAGCATTCGCCTTTACGACTCATGCTTTGCCGCAGCCCATTCGCCAGCAACTCATTCCTGAACTTATGGCTGGTGTACTGGCAGCCTTGATCGGAGTGAAACAGCACGTCTTTGGGTTTTCCTCGCAGCTCAACCGCCATCCGTAGGGCCTCGCAGGTCAGCTCCGCATCCGAGATCATCGAAAACGCCCAGCCCACGAGCCGGCGGGCGAACAGGTCCAGAACCGCTGCAAAATACATCCACCGCGTGCCGACCTTGATATACGTCACGTCCGCGCACCACACTTGGTTGATCGCCGTGACATCAAACTCGCGCTTGAGCACGTGCGGCGCCACCAAGGCTTCAACACCCGATGACTTGTATTTGTGACGCCGGCGCTGACGACTGACCACGCCGGCTTCTCGCATCAAGCTGCGAGCCAAGTGCCGCCCGACGCGATGCCCCTTGGCTTTCAGCTCCCTGGAGAGGGTGCGCGCCCCCGCGGACGCTCTGGATTCCTTGTGATGCTCGACCAGCATGGCTTTGAGTTTCTCCCGCTCAGGGTTCACCTTGCCTTGGCGCTGACGCCAGGCATAAAAACTGCTGCGGCTGACTTCAAACACCCGGCAGCAGTCGTTAACGCCGTATCGCTCGCCCAGCTCATTGATCAGTGAGAATGATCTTTGGCGTCCAACAGCAGGAGAGCACTGGCCTTTTTTAGGATTTCGATATCCCGGTCTTTTTGCCTGAGCAAGGCTTTGAGTTCCTGGATTTCTCGCTGGTCAGCGGTGATCGCTTTGGCTCCCACCGGCGTCGAACCCTGGCGTTCTTTACGCACCTGGTCGACCCAGCGACGCAAGGCCGTAGGGCCAATATCTAAACTGGCACAGACCTCGGGAACCGATATCCCCTCGTCCAGCACCATGCCGACAGCCTTGAGTTTGAATTCAGTTGAATAAGAAGTACGCATACCAAACACCTCAGATTTGGGCGCCATCATAACGCCCGATTGAAGTGTCCAAAATCATTAGGCCTGATCAAGCCCGCTCCCACAGAGATCGAGGTGTGTCAGTAGATGCCGGGGAGCAACCGCCACGTCCTGCCGCAATAATCCTCATACTCCCGCCCAAACTGCGCCCGCAGCAGCGCTTCCTCCGAGTGAATCCGTGCGATCAACGGAATCAACGTCAACGCCGCCAGAATCAACCCCACCACCGAACGAAACGCCAGCGCCCAACCAATGCCAATGACCATCAGCCCAAGGTAACTGGGATTGCGCAAGGTGCGGTAGATCCCGTCGGTGACCAGTGTATGCCCCGGCTGAATCGCCACCAGTCCGCTGAAACGCTTACCCAAAACAAACACCGGCCACAAGCGCAATGCACCGCCGACACTGAACAGCAGCGCACCCAGCCAACGCACGCCCTCGCCACCGAAGGTCCAGAAATCGATGCGGTCGGTGTACGCCGGCAAATACCCGCTGAGCAACCCGATAATCCCGAACACCGGCAGCACCCAGCGATTGGCCCGGTCTTCCCGTTCGCCGGAACTGAGGTTGACCTCGGTGAACAGCGAGGCCACCGCCATCACAATAGTCGCCAACGCCACCACGACCAGCGAACCGTGCGAAAAGAACGCCGTAAACCCACCCAACCCCCACACCGCGAGACCGAGATAGGCGAGGGTGGACACGACGGCGAAAAATGCCAGTTTGGGGGAGATGTTCATGGCTAGCTCCACAGGCTACATAAGACAAGTGTAGATAGCGTCTGGATCGGGGGATTGTTGAGGGGCTCTTGTGGCGAGGGAGCTTGCTCCCGCTTGAGTGCGGAGCGCTCACAGATTTTCAGGGCCGCTGCGCAACCCAGCGGGAGCAAGCTCCCTCGCCACAGGTTTGGTGTCGGGCTTCTGATCATCAGCAGCAGGGTCATGCGGATCTGGCATTGCGCCTGATGACTTGCGGCGGCTGCCCGAATGCCCTGAGAAACGCTTCGCGCATCCTTCGCCGATCACTAAAACCGCTTTCCTCGGCAATCTGATCCAGGGTCAATCGCCCACGTTCCAGCATTTGGCGCGCCGCTTCCAGGCGCAGGTTCTCGATGGCCTTGGCCGGCGATTGCCCGGTTTCGGCGCGAAACGCCCGGCTGAACTGCCGTGGACTGAGTCGCGCGACATCCGCCAGTTGCTCCACCGACAACGTCGACGCCAGGTTCTCCCGGGCGAAACCGAGCACGGTCTGGATACGGTCGGATTTCGGCTCCAGTTCGAGCAATGCCGAGTGCTGCGACTGGCCACCCGCGCGGCGGTGGTACATCACCAGTTTCTGCGCCACGGACCGGGCCAGTTCGGCGCCGTGGTCCTTTTCGACCATGGCCAGCGCCAGGTCGATACCGGCGGTCATGCCCGCCGAAGTCCAGATCGACCCGTCGATCACGAAGATCCGGTCTTCCTCGACCTTGATTGACGGAAACCGTGCTTGCAACTCCCGCGCGTACGCCCAATGGGTGGTGGCGCGGCGTCCCTCAAGCAACCCGGCCTGGGCCAGCACGAATGCCCCGGAACAAATCGACGCCGTGCGCCGCGCGGTTTTTACGCTGTCACGTACATAACTCAGCACCGCCTCGGGCGCTTGCTCAAGAATCGCGTCGCCACCGACCACAATCACCGTGTCGAACACCCGCTTATCAAACGCCTCAGTGCCGACGCTCAAGCCCCCGGAAGCACGCAATGTGCGGCCATCTTCGGACAATACGCTGACTTCATACAGGGTCTCGCCGGCACTGAAATTGGCGTACTCGAACACCGGCATGGCTGCCAGCGCCATGGACTGGAAGCCCTCGAACACTACAAACGCCACGGAAGTCATTTTTGTGTCCTCAAAAGGTCATGTCCCGAAAACGTACTTTAAACGTCATTTGAGACTCGTGTCAGTCGCTTTATAACTGTTCACACCCGGCGAGCTTATCGCCCTCATTGTGAAGGAAACGCGACATGGCACTTTCATCCAAAGGCACCGCCCTGATCACTGGCGCATCTTCCGGCATCGGCGCGGTCTACGCCGACCGTCTCGCCCGGCAAGGCTACGACCTGATTTTGGTCGCCCGCAGCCAAAGCAAATTAAACGCCTTGGCCAACCACTTGAGCAATGAAACCGGGCGCGCCGTGGAAGTGGTCGCCGCCGACCTCAAAGACAAGGCCGACCTGCTGCGGGTCGAAAACATCCTGCGCACCGACGCCAGCATCACCTTGCTGGTCAACAACGCCGGGGTCGGCGGGGTCATGCCGCTGCTGGGCAGCCCGGTGGATGAGATGGAAGACATGATCACCCTCAACGTCACCGCGCTGATGCGTTTGGCCTACGCCGTGGTGCCGGGTTTCGTCGCCCGAGGCGCCGGGACCGTGATCAATATTTCCTCGATCGTCGCCATCGGCCCGGAAATCCTCAACGGCGTGTACGGCGGGACCAAGGCCTTTGTGCTCGGCTTGAGCCAGTCGATGCATCATGAATTGGCCGACAAGGGCGTTCGCATCCAGGCCGTGTTACCCGGCGCCACCGCCACCGACTTCTGGAGCGAGGCCGGCAACCCGGTGGAAAACCTGCCGCAAGAGATCGTGATGTCGGCCCAGGACATGGTCGATGCTGCGCTGGCCGGGCTGGCCCAGGGCGAAGTGGTGACGATTCCGAGCCTGCACGAAGGCGACAAATGGGACGCTTACGAGGCTCAACGCCGGGCGCTGTCGGGGCTGTTCGGGCATTCCACGGCGGCACCGCGTTATCGTTGAAAAGGTCGGGCAGGGGCAGGGGTGAACTAAGCTTGGATAAGGCCCATTCACCTTTTCATCCCGGGCTCGTTGAAGGATTTCGACGGGCTCGGGGTGTTGCCAGGAGCCCTCGATGCTGCACATCCGAACACCGCTGATTCTGCACCCGACCCTGTCCACGCCCACCCGGCGCATCTGGCTCAAGCTGGAAAACCTGCAACCCAGCGGTTCGTTCAAACTGCGCGGCATGGGACTTTTGTGCAGCCAGGCTGCGGCCCAGGGCAAACGCAAAGTGGTGTGTCCGTCCGGCGGCAATGCCGGGTTCGCCACTGCTGTGGCCGCCGCTCGTCTGGGCTTGAAAGCCTGCATCGTCGTGCCCAACACCACGCCTGAAAGCACCCGCGTGCGGATCAGCAAGACTGGGGCCGAGGTGCTCGTTCACGGCAAAATCTGGGACGAAGCCAATCAACGGGCCAAGGAACTGGCTCGGGGGGCCAACACTGAATATGTGCCGGCGTTTGATCATCCTGTTCTCTGGGAAGGCCACAGCACGATGATTGATGAAATTCTTGAGGATTGCCCTGAGGTCGACGTGGTGGTGACGTCGGTCGGCGGCGGTGGTTTGCTGGCGGGGATCCTCACTGGATTGATCCGCCACAAACGCATGGATTGCCGGATCGTCGCCTGCGAAACCGAAGGTGCTGCGTCGTTTGCCGCTGCCGTCGAAGCCGGACGCCCGGTGCGGTTGGCGCGGATCAGCACGGTGGCCACCTCGCTCGGCGCGGCCCAGGTGGCGGCGTGGCCGGTGGAGCACATTCGCGACTTCCCCCACGAATGCGTAGTGCTCAGCGACGACGAAGCGATCATGGGCGTGGTCCGTTACGCCAGCGACCTGCGCCAGTTGGTCGAACCGGCGTGCGGCGTGTCACTGGCGGTGGCGTACCTCGATCACCCAGCGATTGCCGAGGCTCATGACGTGGTAATCATCGTGTGCGGCGGGGTCAGCATCACCGCGCAATTGGTGGCGGGGTGGGCGCGTACATCGGGCAGTACGGAAAAAAGACCAAACTGAACAAGCAGCCACCACGAAACCCTGTGGGAGCGGGCTTGCTCGGGTAGAAACCGGAGACATCCTTTACGTTTTAAACCGGAGACATCCTTTACAGGTGTGAAATACGGTCAGGAGGTGCCTGACCATGCCCTGGAATCGAGAGTCCCCGATGGATCAACGAATCAAACTCATAGGCGACTGGCTGCAAGGCAGCTACTCAAAAATCGAGCTGGCCCGTCACTACGGGCTCAGCCGGCCTACGTTGGACAAATGGCTTGCACGCTACGAGGCACATGGCGTTGATGGGTTAAAGGAGTTGTCACGGCGCCCGCATACGAGCCCCTTCAAAATCAGCGACGAGGTGCTTGAGTTGCTAATCGCGTACAAGCGCGAGCACCACAGTTGGGGGCCTGAGAAGCTGGTGCATAACCTCAGGATCGATCACCCAGAGTTGTCTTGGCCAGCTGTCAGCACGGCAGGCGAGTGGCTTAAACGAGCAGGCCTGGTGCAGAAACGCCGCTTTCTCAATCGTCCGCCAGCAGGGAAAAATCCGCTGCGCGATGCCACTGCGCCTAATCAGACATGGGCTGCGGACTTCAAAGGAGACTTCGCACTTCAGAACGGCCAACGTTGTTACCCACTGACCATTACCGATCATGTCAGCCGATTTTTATTGCTGTGCAGGGCTCAGAGTAGCGTTGCCGGTGCCCGCGAAGGATTTGACTGGGCATTTCGAGAGTTCGGTTTGCCTGACGTAATCCGCACAGATAATGGCTCCCCCTTTGCCTCCACCGGTATTTCACGCATATCCAGTCTGGCGGCGTGGTGGATACGACTAGGGATCTATCCGGAGAGAATCCAGCCGGGGCGCCCTGACCAGAATGGCCGTCATGAACGCATGCACCGAACGCTCAAGGCTGCATTGCTTCACGCACCGGAACGTAATCTGGTGGAGCAACAGTTGGCATTCGAACAGTTTCGACAGGAGTTCAATTTCGTAAGACCACACAAGGCTTTAGAGATGAAAGTTCCTGCGGCCCTCTACGAGCCATCTCAACGGCAGTACGACGGACACGTGCCCGAGGCCGTTTACGCTTCGGACATGACGATCCGCATGGTCAGGCAGAATGGGTCGATGAAATGGAAAGGTAAGATGATTTTCGTCAGTGAATCCCTGGCAGGTGAGGCGTTAGGGCTCAAGGAAGTGGACGATGATGTGTGGGATATTTACCTTTGTAACTACCTTTTAGGCAGGCTGAAAAGCGGCGAAACCCGCCTTTCAAGCCAGCAGAAACGTAAAGGACGTCCCCGGTTTCAATCGTAAAGGATGTGTCCGTTTCTACATCGCGAAGGCGGAGTAACAGTCGACATCGATGTTGCCTTACACGACGCCTTCGCGAGCAAGCCCGCTCCCACAGGGGGATTGGGTTTGATCACAGATCCTGCATCCACCCGAGCTCCAATGTGGGAGCGAGCTTGCTCGCGAGGGCGGTGTGTCAGGCGATGAGGATGGTGGATGTGATGGCCTCTTCGCGGGCAAGCCTCGCTCCGACAGGGGGGTGGGTTGTTCACAAATACCCGGTGCAACCCATATCAATTGTAGGAGCGAGGCTTGCCCGCGAAAGCGGTGTAACTAGCAGCGAAGATGTTGGATGTACAGACGCCTTCGCGAGCAAGCTTTGCTCCTATAGAAGCGGGATGCTGTAGCTCACGATCAGCCGGTTCTGGTCCTGGTTTCGGGACGCTTCGCTGTTCGACTTGCCGTTACGCCAGCCAAACCCGACGCCTTTCAGCGCGCCGGACTGCAGGACGTAATCCAGGCTGATATCCCGTTCCCATTCCTTTTGGTTGTCGCCAGAAACCGTCTTGATGTTGTCCCCGCTCAGGTACATGACTGACGCTTTCAACCCCGGCACCCCCAGCGCCGCAAAGTCATACGCGTATTGCCCGAATGACGTGCGCTCACCCGCGCGGGTAAACGTCTGGATCAGGCGATCGGTATACAAATAAAGACTGACCCCGGCAGCACCTTTGTCCGGCAAGGTGCCTTGGTTGAGCTGAGTGAAACCACTGCCGCTCGACACGCTTTGATAACCGGCGGTCACTGCATGGCCGCCCAGGCTGTAGATCAGCGCCGCGCTCCAGGTTTTGTTGTCGATCTCGCCATCACCACCCTCGGTGTAGCCACTGATCTTGTAGCCCGAGGTGCCCGAGCTGTTGGCCCCGGACGAGTCGGTCTTGAAGTAGCGCAAGTCAGTTTTCAGGGATTGACCTTCCGAAATCGCCAATGTGTGGATCAGGCCGAAAAACTGCTGGGTGTAGTAGTTGTCGAGGTTGGCGTAGTAGTACTGCGCGGTCAGGTCCTTGGTGACTTTCCAGTCGCCGCCGGCAAAGTCGAACGCATTGCTTTCCCGCGTACCGCCCGTGGCCGCCAATCCGGTCTGATCGCTTGAACCCCGGCCTGTCGCGTGTTCGATTCGACCACCGGTGAAGGTCAGGTCCTTGAACTCCCCCGAAGTGATCTGGCCACCTTCAAAGGTCTGGGGCAGCAGGCGGCCGTCGTTGGATACCAGGATCGGCAGCTTGGGCATCAACGTGCCCAGGCGCAGTTCGGTTTTCGATACCTTGACCTTGCCGGTCAACCCCAACCGGCTCCACTGATCGACCGCGCTGTTATCGGTGTCCGAAGGAATCATCGAACTGCCCACATGCCGGCCCTTGCCGCTGTCCAGCGTAACGCCCATCAAACCCAACGCATCAACGCCAAAACCCACCACGCCATCGGTGTAGCCCGACTTGTAATCCAGCATAAAACCCTGCGCCCATTCTTCGGTTTTCGAAGGCGTGGCGGTGCCATCGCGGTTGTCGTTATTAAAGTAGAAGTTGCGCAGGCTCAGGGTTGCTTTGCTATCGCTCAGGAAGTCCGCGTGTGCCTGGGTGCTGAGCGCAATGGCGCCCAGTGCGAGGGTTACAGCCGTGCTTTTGTGGCTCATCTAAATCGCCCCTATTTTTTTGTAATTCGAATTCAGGAGGGTGGCTCCCGCAGTTGCGGGAGCCTGGAACTTGCGTCAGATACCCAGGACGTTGGCGCCAATGCACGGATCAATCCCGCGCTCCAGGCGACGCTGGTGCACGATCACGGTGATTTCCATCGAACCGGTGGTCACGTCGAAATCGAGGATGTGGCCGCCATAGGCCTGAAAGGTCGCGTCACCGGCGACACCGTGCATATGGATCGAAGGCTGGTCGTTCTTCCAGGCCACGGAGCCGGTGATGCTGGCCATCTCGACGTTGCTGAAGATCTTGGCGTCGAAATCTTTTTTATCCTTGTTCCAGAAACCGAACTTCACGTTGCCGAAGCCGATACCGCTGATGGAAGCGCTCGGGATCTTCTCGGCGATGGCCAGTTTGGTCAGCTCCTTGAAGGCGTTGTCGCCCATGCGCAGGACCATGAGATAACCGGTGGGGGTTTTGGTGTAGCGCGGTGTAGTTTCAGTTGCACATTGCATGGGCGCGGCCGTCGCGGCGGGTGCGGTTTCTGCCACCGCGAATGGGGAAACGCTTGAATTGATCAGCACGGCTGCGGTGAGCGCCAACATCAATTTGGACAAGCGCAGTGTCGGGTGAAGTTGAACTTTCATCGGTGTTCCTCTGTTGTTGTTTTTATGGCTACAGCGGTTTTGGGACGAGCGTGTCCGACGCCTGTTTTTCAACAGGCGCTGGAGTAGCTTTTGGTTGTTAGGTGTTGCTTGGCCTGAATGACCTACAACGCAGCGTGGCTGCTGGCCCCATCAACCAGTCGGGCGATGCCCAGCGGATTGGCGTTTTTCAGGGCCTCGGGCAACAAACTGTTCGGGCAGTTCTGATAGCACACCGGCCGCAGGAAACGATCGATCGCCAGCGTCCCGACCGACGTACCGCGCGCATCCGAGGTCGCCGGATACGGCCCGCCGTGCACCATCGCATCGCTCACTTCCACGCCGGTCGGATAACCGTTGAACAGCACGCGCCCGACTTTCTGCTCCAGCAGGGCCAGCACTTCGGCCAGAGTGTTGAGTTCCGAATCCTCGACAATCAGGGTCGCGGTCAACTGGCCGCGTAAACCGTGAAGCGCCCGGAGCAACTCGGCGTGATCGGCGACTTCGACCACGATGGTAGTCGGACCGAAGACCTCTTCTTGCAGCAACTCATCACCGTTAATCAACAAGCTGACATCGGCCTTGAACAGTTGCGGCCGTGCCTGATTGCCCTGTTGCGCGGCGCCGGCCAGGTGCGTAATACCAGAGTGCGCATGCAGGTTGTCCAAACCGTGGCAGTAGCTTTTCAACGCGCCAGTGTTGAGCATCGTCTGCGGGTTTTGCTCGCCCATCAGCGCGCCAAAACGTTCGAGGAAAGCGCTGAACTCTGGGGAGCGAATACCCAGCACCAAACCGGGATTGGTGCAGAACTGCCCGGCGCCCAACACCACGGACGCCGCCAGTTCGCTGGCGATTTTTTCGCCCCGGGCCTTGAGCGCTTCGGGCATCAGCAACACCGGGTTGATGCTGCTCATCTCGGCGAACACCGGGATTGGCTGCGGCCGCGCCGCCGCCATGTCACACAAGGCCCGGCCACCGCGCAACGACCCGGTAAAGCCTACGGCTTGAATCGCCGGATGCTTGACCAGCGCTTCGCCGACGCTGCCGTAGAGCATGCTGAACACGCCGTCAGGCACGCCGGTTTTACGCGCGGCACGGGTGATCGCATCGGCGACGTAATCGGCAGTCGCCATGTGCCCGCTGTGGGCCTTGAACACTACCGGGCAACCGGCGGCGAGGGCGGACGCGGTGTCACCGCCAGCGGTGGAGAAGGCCAGCGGAAAGTTGCTGGCGCCGAACACCGCGACCGGGCCGAGGCCGGTGCGGTACTGGCGCAGGTCCGGGCGCGGCAAAGGTTGGCGATCTGGCAGTGCGCGGTCGATGCGCGCACCGTAGAAATCACCCCGGCGCAGCATTGTGGCGAACAGGCGCATCTGGCCGCTGGTGCGCGCCCGTTCACCTTGAATGCGCCCGGCGGGCAGGGCGGTTTCGCGGCAGACCAGGGCGATGAAGGTATCGTCCAGCGCCTCCAGTTCAGTGGCGATGGCATCAAGGAATTCGGCACGTCGGGCGGCTGAAAGATTACGGAAGATCGGGTACGCCGTGGCCGCTGCTTCGGCAGCCGCGTTCACTTCTTCCACGGTCGCCTGATGGAACCGATACGGCAGCGCTTCGCCGGTGCTGGCGTCGTGGCTTTGCACGGTGTTCGAACCGCGTGCCGAGCGAGTGCCGGCGATGTAGTTGTGGCCTGAAACTTCAAACATGGGAACTCCTTAAGGGCTGTTCAGATAGGGATCAAGTGAGCCGATAAATGCGTCGGGCGTTATCGTGAAACAGGGCAAGGCGTTCGGCGCGGGGGCGATTCCTGACGATGGTTTTGAAACCGTCGAACACTTCGCTCAGGCTGTTCACCACGCCATCGACCGGGTAGTTGCTGGCAAATGCGCAGCGACTGACCCCGACAATCGAAATCGCGTCGTTCACCACCACGCGGTTGGCCTCGATGGGCCATGCCTGGCCGGGGATACAAATGCCGGAAATCTTCAGGGCGATGTTTGGCTCGCGGGCCAGCAGCGCGAGGTTGTCGCGCCAACCGGCTAAACCCTCTGCCGAGCGATCCGCCGGCAGCGCCGTGTGATTGACCACGATGGTCACGTCGGGAAAGTCTCTGGCCAGCTCCGCCGCTTCCGGCAAATGCCACCACGGCGCCTGCAATTCGAAGTGCAGGCCGTTTTCGGCCAGTCGGGCATAACCTTCGCGCCAACGGGGATCGCGCATGGAGCCCGGCGCCACGAAATCTTCGCGCCATTCTTCACGGCTGGTGACCGTGGGTTTGTGGCGCACGCCGCGCACCAGCGGGTGTTTGCCGTACTCCCGCAAGAGGCTCGGCGCATCCTCGCGATCCAGCCAGGCCTGCCCGACCATGGCTCCCAGGGTCGGTTCGTCTTGCGCCAACGACTCGATAAAACCCACTTCTTCGGCCGGAGTCGCCGGGTCCCATTCACCCTCGATCACCACCGTTTGCACGATGCGATGCTGGCCGGTCAGCCGACGATAGTCGTGGGGCAGAAAGTTGCGGCAGATCGACGAGTAATCGCCATAGCGAAACGGTCGCAATGGCCGGTCGTTGAGCCAAGGGTAGTAATGGGCCTTGATATCGAAATAGTGCTGATGCGCGTCGACGATGGGTAAGTCCGCATCGTCGCCGCTGGCCAGAAAGCGTGCGCGCCAGTCATCCATGTTGTGGCTCCAGGCGATAGAAACGTTGAGCATTGCCAGCGAACACTGCTTCCTGCACCGCACGGCCCAACGGCGCGAGCATCGCGGCCATGCCGTCGGCAATCGTGTCGTAGGACGCGCGCAACCCGGCGACCGGGAAATTGCTGGCGAACATGCAACGCTCGGGACCGAAGATTTCCAGCGCCGTGATCACCACCACGCGATTGTCCTGATAGTTCCAGGGCGAATCCTTCAAGCCGAACTCCGACAGCTTGATATGCACGTTGGGCTGCATCGCCAGCGCTTCCAGCCCCTCACGCCAGCGCGCCATGCCGGGCGGGCTGCGATCCCAGGCAAAACCGGTGTGGTTCAGGGCGATCTGGATCTGCGGAAACATCGCCGCCACTTCGGCGGCTTCCACCAGATGCCACGGCGGCACGCGCAAGTCCCAGGACAAACCGTGTTCAGCCAGCCGCGAAAAACCTTCCAGCCATTTCGGGTCCTGCATGGTGCCGCGAGCGCCGGCAATCGAGACATCCGGCGACGCCGAGGTCACCGGTTTGGAACGAATCCCCCGCACCAGTGGCCGCGCAGCCTGGGCCGCAAGAATCTCGGCACTGTCTTCGCGATCGAACCAGGCGTGGGCGACGATGGCATTCGGGAAACCGTAGCGCGCATTCACCTGTTCCAGCCACAGGGTTTCGGCGACTTGCTCATCCCGCGCCCGTTCGGCCTCGACGTGTACGGTGCCGATCAGACGTTGCTTTTCGGTCAGGGCGAGGAAGTCTTCCGGCAAGAAATCACGCCACAAGCTGTGATAGTCGCCGAGGAAAAACCCCTCGTGGTACTCGTCCTGCAACCACGGATAACGACCGTTGCCGAGGTCCCACAAGTGATGGTGGGCATCGACAATCGGCAGCGCATCTTCGGCGGCAAGGTTCGGCAAGCCATTGCGTTCGTGCAGCGTGATCATGTGGGCGTCCATTGGCTTAGCGCGAGGCGAATTGGGAAGGACTGAGCACGCCGTCTTCGACTTCGCCGGCGGCAGCCGCTTCGGCCTTGGCCTGGACCCGGCTGCGCAATTTGGCGACGTTGACCACCACGCGGGTATGCGCGGCGGTGGCCACCAACTCGACGTCGTCGCGTACTTCGACATTGAAGGTGACGCTGCGCCCCTCGATCCGCGTGACCGTGGCGACAATGCTCACCGACATGCCCAGCAGCGTGGCGCCGACGTGGCGAATATCGACGGCTGCGCCGACAGTGTTTTCGCCTTCATCCAGGAACGTCAGCAGGTAGTCGAGGCAGGTCTGTTCGATGTCATCGACCAGGCGCGGCGTGGCGTAGATGCGCAAGTCCTCGCCCAAAAACGAAATGGTGCGTTCCCGATCGACGATCAGTTTGCGTTCGGTGGCGGTACCGGCTTCCAGCGTGGAGAAATTCATGAGAAACCTCGGATATCAAAGGATGAGTCAGGCGTTAGGCAGGAAACCGATGGAAATCCATGGCACGGCAATCAGCACGCCCAAGGCCACCACGAGTGCGCCGAGGTACGGCCAGACCCGGCGCATGGCGCCGCTGGGGTCGACCTTGGCGATGGCGCACGCGGCGTAGAAACCCACGCCGAACGGTGGCGCGAACAAGCCCAGGCCCATGGCGAAGATCGCGACCATGGCGTAATGCACGTCGTTGATGCCCATGGTCTTGGCAATCGGGAACAGCAACGGCCCAAACAGCACGATGGCCGGGATGCCTTCGAGGAAACTGCCGAGCAGGATGAACGCCACGGCGGAGATGATCAGGAAGCCCAGCGCGCCGCCGGGCACCGTCGACATCACCAGCGCCAGTTGATGGGAGAAACCGGACTGGGTCAGGGCCCAGGCCATGGCCGTGGCGCTGCCGATGATGATCAGAATCGCGCCGGACAACGCGGCGGTGCTGACCAGGATCGGATACAGGCGGCGCCAGTCAAAGCAGCGGTAGCACAGCAACCCGACGATAAAGGTGTAGGCCACGCCAATCGCGGCGACTTCAGTCGCGGTGGCGACCCCTTCGACCACCGCAGTGCGGATCACGAAGGGCAGGGCCAGCGCTGGCAACGCCAGCAGCAGCGAGTGCCCAATTTCCTTGCCCGTGGCGCGTTTGCCAGTGGAGGCTTCGCCTTTGCGGTTCTTCCACCAGATCACCGCCGCCATGGCGAGGGCGCCCACGACCGCAGGCATAAAACCACCAGTAAACAGCGCCGAAATCGATACGCCCGTCACCGAACCGATGGTGATCAGTACCAGGCTCGGCGGAATGGTTTCCGACATCGCCCCGGAGGCATTGAGCATCGCCACCAGTTCGTTTTCATCCTCGCCGCGTTTTTTCATTTCCGGAAACAGCGCCGGGGCGATGGCCGCCATGTCGGCGGCTTTGGAGCCGGAAATACCCGAGATCAGGTAGATGGCGCCGATCAACACATAGGACAGACCGCCGCGCACATGGCCGATCAACGAACAGAGGAAACGGATCATCGCCCGGGCCATGCCCATGGCTTCGATCAAGGCACCGAGGAACACAAACAACGGAATCGCCAGCAGGATCAGGCTCGCCATGCCTTCGTCCATGCGCCCAACTACCAGGGTCAGGGGCGTGCTGGTCATGGTCGACAGGTACGCCACCGTGGCCAGGCCGAACGCGACCATGATCGGTACGCCGATCACGATCATCGCCATCACGCCAATCATGAAGAACACGATCAGGTTCCAGTTGCCCATCAGCAACAACGGACCTTCCGCGACCCACAACAACGCTGCCAGGGAGCCGAGCATTGCCACCGACACCGAGAAGTCGATCAGCCGCGCGCTGGTCAGCAGGCGGGCGACGCAGGTCATCAGCATCAGGCTCAGGCCGACCGCGATGGCGGACACGCGAAAGGCGTTGGGGATTTCCAGGGCGGCGGTGGTGATGATCCACTCGTCGCTGACGTACTCCCAGGCCGGGGTGAACAGCAGCCCGATAAAGGTGATGACGATCACCGCGCCCAGGGTATCGACGAAGGCGCGTTTTTCCGCAGGCAAGCGCCCGATAAACGAGGTCAGGCGCATGTGTTCACCGCGCCGCATCGCCACCACCGAACCGAGCATCGCCAGCCAGAGGAACAGCAGCGAGGCCAGTTCATCGCCCCATACAATCGGCTGATTCAGCACGTAGCGCGAGAACACATTGCAGAACAGCAGGGTGACTTCGATCACCACCAGCAACGCCGCACTGCCTTCGGTCAGCCAGCGCAACCCGGTATCGAGTGCGCGGCCGAGACGGAAAGTGGTCTGGCGTGGGCTGAGTCCTTCAGCGGGAGAAACATCCGTCATTGGTATGTCGTTTTTCATGACCTGGTCTCCGGCTTAGGACAATTGACCCGCGTACTGCTCGAGCAAGCTCCAGGCTTCCGGGCCGTACTTGTCTTTCCATTGGGTGTAGAAGCCTTTCGATTGCAGGTCGGCGCGGAACAGTGAGCGGTCGACTTTGTTGAAGGTGATGCCGTGGGCGGTCAGGGACGGCTCCAGGCTGGTGTTGAGGTCGATGACTTGTTGACGCTGAACGAGTGCCGCAGCGTTGATCTGCCGGGAGACAATTTCCTGAATATCGGCGGGCAGTTTAGGAAAGGTCTTGCCCGAAGCGACGATCCAGAAACCGCCCCAGATGTGGTCGGTCATGGAGCAGTATTTCTGCACTTCATAGAAGCGTGCGGACTCGACCACCACCAACGGGTTTTCCTGGCCGTCGACGACTTTGGTCTGCAACGCGGAATAGGTTTCGTTGATGCTGATGCCGGTCGGGGAGGCGCCGAGGGCGCTGAACATGGAAGTCCATAATGGGCTGACCAGCACGCGCAATTTGAAACCGGCGAGGTCTTGCGGGGTGTTGATTGGCCGGGTCGAACTGGTGATCTGGCGGAAGCCGTTGTTCCAGACTTTTTCCATCGGGATCAGACCGACTTTCTCGGTCTTGGCGCGTACGTACTCGCCGAGCTTGCCGTCCAGCGCGGCCCAGACACTCTCGTAGTCCTTGAACGCGAACGGCATGCTTTCGATCGACATGGCCGGCACCAGGGTCGAGAGAATCGCACCTGGCAACGGAATGAAATCGATGGCCCCGGCACGTACCTGGGACAGCATGTCGGTGTCGCCGCCCATGGCACCGTTGGCGTACACCTGCAAGTCCACGGCACCGTTGGTTTCAGCCTTGATCGCTTCGGACGCGGCCTTCATCTGTTTGTTCAGCGGATGGGTGTCGGGCAGGCTGCTGGTGTAGCGCAACACAATCGGCTTGGTCGCGGCGAAGACACTGGACGGCAGCAGGTTGGCGGCAAACGCGCCACCGACGGTGACGCCGGCAGATACCAGGAATGATCGGCGGCTGACAGTCTCGGTCAAGATACGGCTCATGATGTTCACCTTATTGTTTTTGTAGTTGTTCAAAAAAACTGCGGATCAAATGTGCAAACCCTGTTCCCCTGTGGGAGCGGGCTTGCTCGCGAATGCGGTGGATCAGTTGATATAAATGCGGACTGACACGACGCCTTCGCGAGCAAGCCCGCTCCCACAGGGGGGCCTGCGTCAGGCCAATGCCACCACGGCTTTGCTTTTAATCAGTTCGTCGATTTCATCATCCGCATACCCGCTTTCCTTCAGCACTTCGCGGGTGTGTTCGCCCAGCAGCGGCGCGTGACGGCTGGCCGGCACGGCGCCGTTGTCCATGTCGGAGAAGTGAATCGGCAGGCCCATGCCGCGCACCCGCCCTTCGGTGGGGTGTTCGGTTTCGACGACCATGCCGCGAGCAATGGTTTGTGGATGCGCCAGCGCGGCGGCGATGTCCAGGACCGGCCCGGCAGGCAGGCCGAGGCTGTCGAACAACACCATCCATTCATCCGTGGTGCGCGCGACCAACACTTCGTTGAGGATTTCCACCAGTGCCAGGCGATGCTCCATGCGCAGCGCATTGCTGGCGAAACGCGGGTCAGCCTTGAGTTGCGGCACGGCCAGGGCTTCGACCAAACGCTCGTAGTTGGCCTGGTTGGCCGCGCCGATATTGATCCAGCCATCGGAGGTGCGGAACACCTGGTATGGCGCGCTGGTGGAGTTGGCCGAACCCATTTTCGGCAGGATGGTGCCGTCGGCGAAATACGCCGCTGCTGGCCAGTACATCTGTTGCAGGCCGGCCTCGAACAGCGAGGTGTCGACCATTTGCCCGAGGCCGGTTTTCTGTTTGGCGGCGTAGGCGGCGCAGATGCCGAGGGCGGCGAGGATGCCGGAGTTGATGTCGGCCACTGGCGAGCCGGCCTTGACCGGTTCACGCCCGGCTTCACCGGTCATGCTCATCATGCCGCTCATGCCTTGGGCGATCAGGTCAAAACCACCTTTTTCGCCGAATGGCCCGCTGCGCCCGTAGCCGGAAATCGCGCAGTAGATCAGTCCCGGATTGATGACTTTCAGTGCTTCGTAGCCCAGGCCGAATTTCTCCATGGTGCCGGCCCGGTAGTTTTCCGTGACCACATCGGCGTCCATCAACAGCCGGCGCAACACATCGCGGCCGCCCTCGGTTTTCAGGTTCAGGCCGATGCCGCGCTTGTTGCGGTTGACCACCATGAACGAGGCGGACTCACCGCTTTGCATGATCGGTGAGAAGCGGCGCGAATCATCACCGTCCGGGACTTTCTCGACCTTCACCACGTCAGCGCCCATGTCGGCCAGCATCATTCCGCACACCGGCCCGGACATGATGTGAGCCAGTTCTACTACGCGCATGCCTGTCAGCGGTCCCATGTTATTTGCCCTCGAATTGTGGTTTGGCTTTCGCGATAAACGCGTTCAGGCCGATCTGAAAGTCGTTGGTGTCGTAGCAGGAATAACTCGCGTCGATCTGCTCGGCAGTGGGTGCCATGCCTGCTTCAAGTTGACGCGCGGCCTGGCGATGCCAGCGAGCGACCAGAGGTGCGCCTTGGGTGATGCGTTTGGCGCTGGCGAGGGTTTCGGACTCGACCTCGGCATCCGGCACGACCCGGGTCACGAGGTTTTTCACATAGGCGTCGTTGGCGTCGAGAATGCGACCTTCGAGGAGAATCTCGAGGGTGGTCGAGCGCCCGGCCAATGCCACCAGACCGGCCATTTCGTCATAGGACATGACCAGCCCCAACTTGCCGACCGGCGCGCCGAAACGGCTGGACGTGCCGCAGATGCGCAGGTCGCACAACGCGGCGATTTCCAGGCCACCGCCGACGCATACGCCGTGGATCATCGCGATCACCGGGTGTGGGCATTCGACCACGGCGCGCATGGCTGCCGAGGTGATTTCGGCGTAGTGGCGGGCCTGGGTCTGGTTGGCGCGCACGCTGGGGAATTCGCTGACATCGGCGCCAGCGGCAAACGCCTGTTCACCAGCACCGCGCAACACCACGCAGCGCACGGAGGTGTCAGCGGACAGTTCGGTCATGACATCACCCAGGTCCTGCCACATGGACAGGGTCAGGGCGTTCATTTTTCCGGGGTGGCTGAGGGTGACGATGGCAATGGACGCTTGCCGTTCGATAAGGACGGTGGGCTTCATGATAGTTCCGCTGGCGTCGAGGCTCGTGGGGTGAGTTCGACGACGCGGTTGCCTCCTGATTTATTGTTGTTGGATAGCGGCTGCTTACAGCGATTGTTCGAGCATCGACAGGTAGTCCGCAGATGACGCTTCGCGCGGGTTGGTCTTGTGGCTGTGATCGTGCAACGCGCCTTCGACGATGCCGGCGAACAGGCTCTCATCGACACCGATCTCGTGCAGGCGGGTCGGCAGGCCGAGGCGGCGGGTCATGTCCTCGATGGCGGCGCCGATATCGGCGTCGGCCTCAAGGCCCATGGCGTGGCGCAGGCGTTCGAGCTTGCGTTCGTCACGTACGGTCGGGGCGTTGGCATTGAAGTCGACGACGGCTGGCAGAAAGATCGCATTCAAGGTGCCGTGGTGCAGCTTCGGATTGATCCCGCCCAAGGCATGGGACAGGCTGTGCACGCAGCCCAGGCCTTTCTGGAATGCGAGGGCGCCTTGCATCGAGGCGCTCATCATGTTCATCCGTGCTTCGCGGTCGCCGGGCTCGGTGGTGGCGCGTTCGATGTGTTCCCAGGCACGCCACAGGCCATCCAGGGCAATGCCATCGGCGGCGGGATTGAAGGCCGGGGCCATGAACGTTTCGATGCAATGCGCGATCGCGTCCATGCCGGTGGCGGCGGTGAGCATCGCTGGCAAACCGAGGGTCAGTTCGGGGTCGCAGATCGCCACGCGGGGCACGACATACGGTGAGATGACGCCCACTTTTCGACCATCGTCGAGAATCAGGATGGCGCCTCGACCGACTTCGCTGCCGGTGCCGGCGGTGGTCGGAATCGCGATCAACGGCGCGGTGGCGGCAGTGATGCGATCCAGTCCACCCTCGATCACCGCAAAGCTTTGCAGCGGGCCGTCGTGGGTGGCGCAGACCGCCACGCCTTTGGCCAGATCAATGGAAGAACCGCCACCGACCGCGATGATGCCGTTGCACTCGCCGAGGCGATATTGCGCGACGGCTTCACGTACGGCGTGTTCGTTGGGATTGGGTGGCGTGGCGTCGAAAATCGTTGGAGCGCTACCACCGAGGGCGGCGATGACTTTGTCGACGATGCCGGCATTGCGCACGCCAATGTCAGTGACGATCAGTGGCCGGGTGATGCCGGCGCGCTCGGCTTCGGCGGCCAGATGCGCCAGGCTGTCGTAGCCGAACTGGATTTTGGTGACGTAATTGATGAGGGACATGATTCACCACAAGTTATACAGGATTGTTATTGTTGCAATCGGCCTGCGGCAGGAGGGCTATCGCTCTCTGGTCAAACCCATTGCATTGCCTGGTTGTGGGGTGGACTATAGGGCCGTCGTGGCGAGCCCCGATACTGACAACTTTCGATACCTCTATAACTTTTAGTTAACCCTGATGACGCCCTCACTGAACTCGATCATGTCCCGCCTGCACATCAAACAGCTTCGTTTGCTGATTGCGCTGGACGAGCACGGCTCCTTGCTGGGCGCGGCCAAACAGGTCGCGCTGACCCAGCCCGGCGCGAGCAAAGCGCTGCAGGAAATTGAAACCACCTTCGGCACTTCGCTGTTCACCCGGACTAACCGGGGGCTTGAACCGAACGACGCCGGACGCTCGGTAATTCGCTACGCGCGATTGATCCAGACCGACCTCGCGCACCTGCGCGAAGAGATCATCGGCATCATGAGCGGCGAGGGCGGGCGCGTGTCGGTCGGCACCATCATGGGCGCCGTGCCGCTGCTGACCACCGCGATCAGCCGGGTGATTGCCGACAACCCGAAACTGTCCATCGAGATCGTCGAAGACACCAGCGCCGCGTTGCTCAGCCAACTCGACGCCGGTCGCCTGGATCTGGCGATCTGCCGCACTACGATCAGCACCACCCCCTACTTATATGAGAGCTCTACATTCGTCGAAGAAACCCTGGCGGTGATCGCCAGCACCCAACATCCATTCGCCTACGCGCGGCAACTCTCGCTCAAGGACCTGGTGGATTACCGCTGGGTGGTCTATCGCGCCAACATGCCCATGCGCTTGCTGCTGGAGCGCGAATTCCACGAAGCCGACTTGCGCTTCCCGGTGCACCTGCTGGAAACCACCTCGGCGTTCGCCACGTTGTCGCTGCTCCAGGAAAACCCGACCCTTGTTGCGCTGGTGTCCACCGACGTGGCGAAGTTTTGCTCCGGCTACGGCTTTACCACCACGCTGCCGCTGCCCATTACGTCGCGCAGCGAACCCTATGAACTGGTCTCGCGCAAAAACGTGCCCGACTCGCCAGCCGCCCGGCTGTTACGCGAGGCGCTGTTGAACCCGAATTGAGGCTGTCGGAATACTGACTGGCTTTGGAATCGCGCATTCGTGCAATTGCGGAAAATCTGATTTGCGTTTGGCGCAATGTCGGGATGGGTGTCAGGCAGCATTGATGTTGAATGTGATGGCCTCTTCGCGAGCAAGCCCGCTCCCACAGTGGATCTCTGGTGGACGCAAAACTTGTGATCAACCTCCGTTCCCTGTGGGAGCGGGCTTGCTCGCGAAAGCGGTGGATCAGTTGATGCAGATGCTGCCTGACAGACCGCCTTCGCGAGCAGGCTCGCTCCCACAGGGGGGCGAGGTTGATCACAGATTTTGTGTTCACTGGAGATCCAGTGTGGGAGCGGGCTTGCTCGCGAAGAGGCCATCACATTCAACATTGATGCGGCCTGACACACCGCCTTCGCGAGCAGGCTCGCTCCCACAGGATTTGTGTTCTGGTCGTTCAATCGCGATCCGTTACCGACAGGGTTTGTAGACCCGCCGCCCGGGCCTGGGTGACGAGTTCTTCGGTGTCTTCGCCGCCGGGCAGGGCGATGACCACGTCGGGGCGGCTGTCGCGCAGCATGAAGTGGTTGCGCAGGCGTTCGGCGAGTTTGCCGTGGCGTTGCCAGTTGGGCGGGTAGCGCACGATATCGGCGCCGTGTTCACGGGCCCATTCCTCGATGTCGGCGCCCAGGTATTGATTGCCGCTATGGATCAGCACCTGCACCGGGTGCAGGCGCTGGAAGGCGTCGAGCACGCGGCGGCACTGGCGGCTGTCGGTGTAATGGCGGCCGGCACAGATCAGGACGCGCATGGCGAGGTTTCCTTGACCTGATCATCACCCAGCGACTCACCGACCCGTTCCAGCAACGGGTAGGCGAGGGCGGCGATGTGGTGATGTACCCGACGGTAGTCACGCAGCACGCGCTGGAAGATGTCCCCGGATTCGGCCCAGGTGCTTTTGTCCTCCTGCAGTTTGCGAAAGTGCGCGCGGCTGGCGTCGGCTTCCAGCTTTCTCACGGTTTCCTTGCGCTGGACCAGTTGATGTGCGGTGCCGATGTCTTCGCGCAGGAACACGGTGATCGCCAGACTCAGGCTTTCCAGCAACGCCTCGTGCAACGGCGCGATGTTGCGCAGCTCGAACACCGAGAAATGTTCGCCACGGCGCAAACGGCGCATGGCCAGTTGCATGAGGCTGCTGGAAAGAATGTCCGCCGCATGTTCCAGATTGATCACGAACGTGAGGACTTCCTGGGCACGATCAGCATCGCTGTCGCTGATGCCTTCCTGGCCGATGTCCGCCAGATACGCACGAATCGCCGCACTGAGCACGTCGAGGGATTGATCGATGCGCCGCACCTCATCGGCACAGACCGGCGCCGAGGTGTGGAACAGTTGCAGCGTGCGTTCCAGCATGGCCGAGAGCATATCGGCAATGCGCAGTGCTTCGCGGGCGGCATTCGACAGGCCGATGTTGGCCACCTCCAGACCCGCCTCGTCGAGGTAGCGCGGCATGCCTGGATCGACATCCCGTGGCGGTTCCGGCAACAGGCGAGTCAGCAATTTGGCCATCGGCTGGGTGAAACCGATAAACACCAGCGCCAGCAGCAGGTTGAAACCGCTGTGCAGGTAAACCACCAACGTTGCTGGATCAAGCTTCAACCCAGCAAACCACCCGGCCAACGGCAATACCACCGCCGCGCCAAGCGTGCGCACCAGCAGATTGCCGAGGGGCAGGCGCCGGCCAACGTTCGAGCCGGCATTGATCACCGACGGCAACGCGCCGCCAATATTCACCCCCAGCACTAACGCGACAAGGGTGGTCACCGAGAGCATTCCGGTCGCAGCCAGGGAAACGATCAACAGCACCACCGCCACGCTGGAATGGCACAGCCAGGTGAGGATCAGCGCCACCAGCAACGCGATCAACAGATCGCCGTCGAGGCTTTGCATGATCAGTTGGAACACCGGCGTGCCTTCCACCTCCGCCAGGGTCGAGCCGAGCAGGTGCAGGGCCATCAACATCAACCCCAAGCCGATCAGCGCACAGCCGATGCTCTCGAAACGCGAGTCATCCCTCGATCGGAAAACGATCAACCCGGTCAGCAGCACCAGCGGGGTCAGGATCGAGATGTCAGCGCTGAGCAGTTGCACCACCAGGGTGGAACCGATGTTGGCGCCGAGCATTACTGCCAGCGCTGGTGCCAGGCCCAAGGTGCCGGCGGCAGTGAACGAAGTAGCCATCAGGCTGACGGCGGTGCTGCTTTGCAAGATGCCGGTGATGCCGATGCCCGCGAGCAAGGCCAGCCAGCGGTTGCTCAGGTGCTGGCCCATCCATTGACGCAGCGGCGTGCCGAAGCCACGCAACAGCGCCGAAGAAATCATGTGCGTGCCCCACAGCAACAGTGCAATGGCGCCGGCGAGGTTGATCAGTAGAGTCGTTCCCGACATGAGAACTCTCCTTTTTTTAGCGTGACATTTAACTGTGGGAGCGGGCTTGCTCGCGAATGCGGTGTGTCAGTTCACGCAAATGTTGACTGACACGACGCCTTCGCGATGTAGAAACGGACACATCCTTTACGATTGAAACCGGGGACGTCCTTTACGTTTCTGCTGGCTTGAAAGGCGGGTTTCGCCGCTTTTCAGCCTGCCTAAAAGGTAGTTACAAAGGTAAATATCCCACACATCATCGTCCACTTCCTTGAGCCCTAACGCCTCACCTGCCAGGGATTCACTGACGAAAATCATCTTACCTTTCCATTTCATCGACCCATTCTGCCTGACCATGCGGATCGTCATGTCCGAAGCGTAAACGGCCTCGGGCACGTGTCCGTCGTACTGCCGTTGAGATGGCTCGTAGAGGGCCGCAGGAACTTTCATCTCTAAAGCCTTGTGTGGTCTTACGAAATTGAACTCCTGTCGAAACTGTTCGAATGCCAACTGTTGCTCCACCAGATTACGTTCCGGTGCGTGAAGCAATGCAGCCTTGAGCGTTCGGTGCATGCGTTCATGACGGCCATTCTGGTCAGGGCGCCCCGGCTGGATTCTCTCCGGATAGATCCCTAGTCGTATCCACCACGCCGCCAGACTGGATATGCGTGAAATACCGGTGGAGGCAAAGGGGGAGCCATTATCTGTGCGGATTACGTCAGGCAAACCGAACTCTCGAAATGCCCAGTCAAATCCTTCGCGGGCACCGGCAACGCTACTCTGAGCCCTGCACAGCAATAAAAATCGGCTGACATGATCGGTAATGGTCAGTGGGTAACAACGTTGGCCGTTCTGAAGTGCGAAGTCTCCTTTGAAGTCCGCAGCCCATGTCTGATTAGGCGCAGTGGCATCGCGCAGCGGATTTTTCCCTGCTGGCGGACGATTGAGAAAGCGGCGTTTCTGCACCAGGCCTGCTCGTTTAAGCCACTCGCCTGCCGTGCTGACAGCTGGCCAAGACAACTCTGGGTGATCGATCCTGAGGTTATGCACCAGCTTCTCAGGCCCCCAACTGTGGTGCTCGCGCTTGTACGCGATTAGCAACTCAAGCACCTCGTCGCTGATTTTGAAGGGGCTCGTATGCGGGCGCCGTGACAACTCCTTTAACCCATCAACGCCATGTGCCTCGTAGCGTGCAAGCCATTTGTCCAACGTAGGCCGGCTGAGCCCGTAGTGACGGGCCAGCTCGATTTTTGAGTAGCTGCCTTGCAGCCAGTCGCCTATGAGTTTGATTCGTTGATCCATCGGGGACTCTCGATTCCAGGGCATGGTCAGGCACCTCCTGACCGGATTTCACACCTGTAAAGGATGTCTCCGGTTTAAAACGTAAAGGATGTCTCCGGTTTCTACCCGAGCAAGCCCGCTCCCACAGGGGATGGTGGTGTTCAGGCGATCAGAACCACTGCTTGAACCGGCGGATGTAGATCGTTTTCATGGTCTGCGCCACCACGCAGTAGCTGAGCAACGTGACCACCAGCCAAGGGAAGTATTCCCACGGCAACGGCACCAGACCGACCAGCGTCCCCAGCGGCGAGAACGGGATGTAGATGCCCAGGCAGATCACCGTGCCGGTCGCGAGGATCACCGGCAACGCCGCGGTGCTCTGGAAGAACGGAATCTTCTGGGTACGCAACATGTGCACCACCAGCGTCTGCGACAGCAGCCCTTCGATGAACCAGCCGGACTGGAACAGGCTCTGCATTTCCACGCTGTTGGCGGCGAACACGTACCACATCAGCGCAAACGTGGTGATGTCGAAGATCGACGAGGTCGGACCGATCCACAGCATGAAACGCCCGATGTTCTTCGCGTCCCACTTGCGCGGTTTGCGCAGGAACTCCTTGTCCATCTTGTCCCACGGCAACGCCAACTGAGAGATGTCGTACATCAGGTTTTGCAGCAGCAGATGAATCGACAGCATCGGCAGGAACGGAATGAACGCACTGGCCACCAGCACCGAGAACACGTTGCCGAAGTTGGAACTGGCGGTCATGTTCAGGTACTTCATGATATTGCCGAAGGTTTCGCGGCCCTTGAGCACGCCTTCTTCGAGCACCATCAGGCTCTTTTCCAGGAGGATGATGTCCGCCGATTCCTTGGCGATGTCAGTGCCGCTGTCCACCGAAATCCCGACGTCCGCATCGCGCAGCGCCGGCGCATCGTTGATGCCGTCGCCGAGGAAACCCACGGTGTGACCGTTGGCTTGCAGGGCCTTGAGCACCCGGGATTTCTGCAGCGGCGTCAACTTGGCAAACACCGTGCGTTCCTCAACCTGCAGCTTGAGGGTGGTGTCGTCCATGTGCTCGATGTCCTGGCCGAGCAGCGGAGTGCCCGGATCGAGTCCGACTTCGCGGCAGATCTTGCAGGTGACCACGGCGTTGTCGCCGGTCAGCACCTTGACTGTCACACCCATGTCCCGCAGCGCGGCAATCGCCGGGCCGGCGGTTTCCTTCGGCGGATCGAGGAACGTCAGGAAGCCTCGAATCACCAGCTCACGCTCATCGGCGGTGTGGTACTGGTTTTTGCTCTGGGCTTTCGGGATCTCGCGAGTAGCCACCAGCAGCACCCGGAAGCCGTCCTCGTTGTACTCGTTGGCCAACGCCAGCAAGTCTTTGCGCCGCTGTGCATCCAGGGCGATCACCTGACCGTTTTCGTTGATGTGGCTGGCGATCGACAGCATTTCCTCAACCGCGCCTTTGCACACCATCAGGTGATCGTCGCGGCTGTCTTTGACGATGATTGACAAGCGCCGCCGCACAAAATCGAACGGCAATTCATCGACTTTGCTGTAGGCGAAAGGCACGCGAAATGCTGAGTTAGCATTGGCAAACTGCACCACCGCCTGATCCATCAGGTTTTTCAAACCGCTCTGGTGATGGCTGTTGAGCCACGCCAGTTCGAGGATCGAATCGTCGCGCCGGCCGTGGCTGTCGACGTGGTGCTCAAGGATGATTTTGTCCTGGGTCAGGGTGCCGGTCTTGTCGGTGCACAGCACGTCCATCGAACCGAAGTTCTGGATCGCGTTGAGGCGCTTGACCACCACTTTGCGCTTGGCCATCGCCATCGCGCCTTTGGCCAGGTTGGCGCTGACGATCATCGGCAGCATTTCCGGGGTCAAACCGACGGCCACCGCCAGGGCGAACAGGAAGGCATCGCCCCAGTCACCCTTGGAGAAGCCGTTGAGCAGGAACACGATCGGCACCATCACCAGCATGAAGCGGATCAGCAACCAACTGACGCTGTTCACCCCACGGTCGAACGCGGTTTGCACCCGGGAACCGACAATGGCTTTGGCCAGGGAACCGAAGTAAGTCCGCGCCCCTGTGGCGACCACCACGGCTTTCGCGGTGCCGCTGACCACGTTGGTGCCCATGAAGCAGATGTTCGGCAGGTCCAGCAGGTTCGATTGATCAGGCGCCGCGCTGGTGGCGGACTTCTGCGCGACGTTGCCGAGGGTGTCGTACTTCTCGATTGGCAACGCTTCGCCGGTCAGCACTGCCTGACTGATAAACAAGTCACGGGATTCGATCAGGCGAATGTCCGCCGGGATCATGTCACCGGCGCTCAGCTGCACGATGTCGCCGGCCACCAGGTCGCGCATCGGCACTTCGCGCAGCCGTGGTGTGCCGTTGTTGTGCTCGCGGCGCAGTACGGTGGCGGTGGTGCGTACCATCGCCTTCAGGGCTTCGGCGGATTTGGCCGAGCGGTATTCCTGCCAGAACCGCAACAGGCTGCTGAGGCTGACCATGGTCATGATAATGATGACTTTGGTCAGGTCGGCGTCATCCGCTTCGCCGCTGCTGATCGGCAACCAGTAATCAGTGAAAAAACTGATACCGGCCAAGGTCAGCAACACATAGATGAAGGGATTGTTCAGGGCTTTAAGCAGTTGGATCAGGGCGTGAGGCGGCTTGTCGTGGGCCACTTCGTTGTGACCGTTGCGCGCCAGGCGGCCCTGGGCTTCGAGCTCGGTCAGGCCGTCGGTGCTGGCGTTGAGGTTGGTCAGCGTCACGGCGAGGCCGTTTTGCGCTTCCCGGGCGGCGCGCATCGACAGTTTGGCGTTGTCGGTGCTGGCGCCGCGAGTGGCTTTTTTTGCGGTGTTTACAAGGGTCATTGCTGTGCTCCTGCCGCAGGCTTGCGGCACGACACACAGGCACCTCAGCTAATGAAAGACGAGCGCACGTATGTCGAGCCGCAAATAGGCGATCGATTCTGATAGTTGCGTTTCAGGGTTTAACGTTCGCTGTCCAGCAACTGAATAGTTGTGGGCAGCGAACCGTCTACTGGCTTCGTCCATAACTAACTCTCTATTTAAAAGGCAATAAAAATTTGCCGAATTCCTATATAAGGAAAACGCAGGGGAAGGACTTTTAAAGTGCCTTCAGTTCAATTGAAAGTGCGCGCCCCGAGGAACAGACCGAGCATCTGGCTCGCCTGCTGGAACAGACGCGTGATGCGCCGACTCGGTGGTTCCGGGCTGTCGTCGACGCTCCAGCGTTGCTGAAGCTGGCCGGTCATCGGGCAGAAGCGCCAGTTGGCACGCAGGTGTGCCTTGGCAGGGGAGGATTGGCTGGAAAACGGCGCGCGGGCCACGGCGGTGGCGAGACGCTCACGGCAGGACTTGACCCGCATGGTCGAGGCAAAGGCGCGTACGCCGGGCATTACAGTGGATTTGAAGTTCATAACATACCTCTGGACCGGACTGACGCCGGCGAGGCAAGTTACGGTGGAGCATCAAGCTCTAGCGCAGCTCACCCGACCGCAAAGTCGAGTCCCGTCATGTTCTGGGTTATGTGCCAGATCCTGCGAATTCGCAGTTACCCGACAGCGACTAGATACTGTGTCCATTGGATTCTTTTGTGAGTTGAAAAAAGGCCTGTGAAACCGGCCCGCGCAATTTACTCAGGCAGGTGGGGCAAGTCAACCGTAAATGTTCGATTAATGCGCTATCGAATGTGGAAACTTCATATTTCTTTATTGAAGTTAAAGTTGGTTCAGGTAAATGACAGTGTAGGAGCGAAGCTTGCTCGCGAAGGCAATGTATCTGTCACATCATCGCTGAATGTGCCGCCGCCTTCGCGAGCAAGCTTCGCTCCTACAAATACAGCGGTGAATCAACGGGAAAACCGGTTCCGATAATCCCGTGGCGAAACACCGAGGTTGCGTTGAAAGGTAAAACGCATCCGTTCTTCATCACCAAACCCGCATTGCCGGGCGATCTGGTCAATGTTGCGTTCAGAGTCTTCCAACAGCCGCCGCGCTGCTTCCAGCCTCAGCACTTCCACGGCTTTGGCCGGGGTGCGACGGGTCTTGAGTTTGTAGACCCGGGCAAAGTTGCGCGGGCTCATTTGTACCTGTTCGGCCAACACCTCGACCGTGAGGTTTTCACGACTCAGGTTCTGCGCGATCCACAGGTGCAAGTCGTCGAAGACCGCGCCGTCCTTGGTTTGCGCCTGGAGCATCTCGCTGTACTGCGCCTGGCCGCCGGGACGCTTGAGAAACACCACCAGTTCGCGTGCCACTTGCAACGCCACTTCGCGGCCGCAATCGGCTTCCACCAATGCCAGTGCCAGGTCGATCCCGGCGCTGACCCCCGCCGACGTCCACACGTTGCCTTGCTGGACGAAGATCGCATCGCTGTCGACTTCAATCGATGGAAAGCCTTCCTTGAGCATGTCGCACATCGCCCAATGGGTCGCCGCGCGCCGGCCTTCAAGCAACCCGGCCTGTGCCAGCAAAAACGTGCCGCTGCACACCGAGGCGGTGCGCTTGGCTTTGGCCGAAGCCGCCGCCAACCATGTGACCAGCTCCAGGGAATCATGCATCGCCTGGCGAATATTCGGCGCGCCGGGAACGATCAGGGTGTCGATGGCCTGCTCGGCGAAATCGCTTAACGGCAAGGTCTCGACCACCAGTCCTTCGGCGGTCTGGATCAAGCCTCCGGTCAGGCTTGCAGTGTGGCGCTCGTACCCCGGCAAACCGCGTTCGGCCATGGCTTTGGACGCGGCCCAGAACACGGTTTGCGCCCCGGTCAGGTCCAGCAAGCCCATGTCGGGGTAGGCGACAAACACGATTGAGCGCGGCTGGGCAATTTCATTCATGGGCAGCTTCCACAACGCCGGGTAAAAACGGCAGGATTTCAGGGTTTTATGTCATTTCGGGGACCAGCGTCCAGCCCTACCATCGATTCCCGAACCGGCAGGCAGTCGCGAATTGTCTGCCTCCATCACGAGAACGAAGGTAGCCATCATGTCCCGCAAAATATTGATCGTCGGTGCCGGTTTCGCCGGTGTCTGGAGCGCCTTGGGCGCGGCACGCGTGCTGGACCTCAACGGCAAGACTGACGACGTGGAAATTACCCTGATTTCCCCCAAGCCGGAAATCGTCATTCGTCCGCGCCTGCACGAACAGGCTCCCCACGAGATGAGTTCGCCGCTGTTGCCATTGCTGGAAGCGGCGGGGGTCAAGTTCATCGAAGCCGAAGTCGAGCGCATCGACACCTCCAGCGAACGGGTGGTGCATGCGCGGACCAGCGATGGCCGACACATCAGCGTGCCCTATGATCGGCTGGTGTTGACCAGCGGCAGCAAACTCAATCGCCCGCCAGTGCCAGGCCTGCTGGAAAACGCTTTCGCGGTTGACCAGTTGTCCGATGCGGTAAAGCTGGATCTTCATTTGACGGAGTTGGGCGACCTGCCGGATTCGCCGGCACGCAACACCATCGTGGTCGTCGGCGGTGGTTTCACGGGTCTGGAAGTCGCCACTGAATTGCCGGAACGCCTGCGCAGCCTGCATGGCGCCGATGCCCGATTCAAGATCATCGTGATCGAGCGCAACGAAGAAATCGGCCCGGACCTGGGCCCGAAACCACGGCCGATGATCACTGAAGCGCTGGCGTCGATGGGCATTGAGTTCCAGCTCGGCTCCGGGGTGGTGGCGATCGATGAAAACGGTGTGCTGACTGCTGCCGGCAAACGTATCGAAGCCAAGACTGTGATCTGGACCGGCGGCATGATCGCCAGCGGTCTCACTGCGCAAGTCTCGTCGCGACTGGATCGCCAGGGCCGCGTTGAAGTTACTGGTGACTTGCGTGTGGTTGGCACTGATCACGTGTTCGCGGCGGGCGATGTGGCCATGGCCCTGACCGATGACGAAGGTCATTACTCGCTGATGTCCTGCCAGCACGCGATCTTCATGGGCCGCTTTGCCGGGCATAACGTCGCCGCCGATCTGGTGGGCGTGCCGACCCTGGAATACCGCCAGCCGTTCTACGCCACCTGCCTGGACCTGGGCGAGTGGGGCGCGGTGTACACCGAAGGCTGGGATCGCCAGGTACTGCTGACCCACGACGAAGGCAAGGCGCGCAAACGCATGATCAACACCCAGTGGATTTATCCGCCGGCGGCTAATCGTGCGGCGGCGCTGGAGGCTGGCAATCCGGAAATGGTTTACGGCTGATGTAGCGCCATTTGGATTTCACACCGACCACTGTGGGAGCGGGCTTGCTCGCGAAGACGTTGTGTCAGACACGTTGATGTCGACTGGCACTGCGCTTTCGCGAGCAAGCCCGCTCCCACATTTATTTGGGTATTGTCTGCAAGATTTGTAGCCGACCCAGTTCCCTGTGGGAGCGGGCTTGCTCGCGAAGGCGGTGTGTCAGACACATTGATGTCGGCTGGTACGACGCTTTCGCGGGCAAGCCTCGCTCCTACGGGACCTGTGCCTTTCCAGAACAAATGTATTGCCCATACCTGTCTGTTTCCGCACAGGCGGGCTGCGTACCTTGGGGTCACTGCAACCCCATAAGGACGCCCCCAATGCTTAATCGTTTGATACTGCCTTTTACCTTGCTCTTTACCTTCAGTGCCGCTCAAGCTGCGGATGCCGAAAAGTGGTACCCCTCGAAATACGGTGCCAACGATGAAATCGGCGCGCTTAATCTGCTCAACGCCGACTCGGTGCTCAACGCCGCCAAACTGATCAAGACCGGCAAGACCTATCCGCTGGCCGTGCCGATCGACAAAACCCTCCCGGCCTTCCGTCATCGCAGTTTCAACCTGACCAACGTCCAGCCGGGCGAAGCGGGTGGCACGACCACGGGCCCGAACAAATTCACCTTCAACGATGAACTGGTTGTGGGCTGGACCGGCGTCGGCACTCAGCTCAATGGCATCGGCCATATCGGCATCGACTACGTCTACTACAACGGCAATCGCGCGGCGGATTTCGTCACCGTCGAAGGCGTGAAGAAACTCGGCATCGAGAAGGTCCCGCCGATCGTCACCCGTGGCGTGGTGCTGGACATGACCGCCGTGTACGGCACGCCAATTGTGCCGGAGAAAACCGAATTCACCGTCGCCGACATCCAGAAAGCCCTGGACCTGCAAGGCGTCACCATCCAGAAAGGCGATGTGGTGTTGTTCAACACCGGTTGGCTGGAGCTGCTGGGCAAGGACAACAAGAAGTTCCTCGCGGTTGAGCCGGGCATCGGCATGGCTGCGGCCAAATGGCTGGTCGACAAGCAGATCGTCGCCTTCGGTGGTGACACCTGGGCGTCGGAAATCTACCCGGCCAAAGACGGCCAGGAATTCCCGGTCAACCAGTACATGCTGGCCAAGAACGGCATCTACAACCTGGAGCTGATCGACAGCCGCGCGCTGGTCAAAGACAAGGCCTGGGAGTTCATGTTTGTCCTCGGCCAGCCGCTGTACAAGGGCTCGACCCAGGTCAACATCAACCCGGTAGCGATCCACTGATACCCACCACCCGTAGCAGCTGACGAAACCTGAATTCGGCCCTTGTAGCAGCTGGCGAAGCCTGCGTTCGGCTGCGAAGCAGTCGTAAATTCAGAGTATGCGGTCCTGCTGAAGCACCGCGTTGACTGATTTCGCGACTGCTTCGCAGCCGAACGCAGGCTTCGCCAGCTGCTACAGGGCCTAACGCAGGCTTCGCCAGCTGCTACAAGGGCTGTTTTTTGCCTGAGCATTTTTTCCTGGAATGGAGAACACACGGACATGGTTCCTACCCTTGCCAGCATCGCTTCACGCCTGCGGCTCAAACAACTGCGCCTGCTGATCGCTCTGGATGATCGGGGCTCCTTGCACAAGGCTGCCGAGCTGATTTCGATCTCCCAATCAGGCGCGACGAAAGCCCTGCATGAAGTCGAATCGCTGATCGGTATGCCGCTGTTCGAACGCCAGCCCAAAGGTCTGGTGGCCAATGAAATGGGGCGTTGCATGATTCGCTACGCCCGGCTGATCCACAGTGATGTCGAGCATTTGCACGAGGAAATGCTCAGCATCCTGCAGGGGCAGGGCGGACGATTGTCGGTGGGGGTGATCATGGGCGCGGTGCCGTTGCTGACCCGGGCCTTGACCGCGTTGCGCCTCAAGCAACCTGATCTTTCGGTGGAACTGGTGGAGAACACCAGCGCCACGTTGCTCGGATTGCTGGATCAAGGGCGGCTGGATCTGGCGATTTGTCGCACCAGCGTTGGCCAGCGCACCGAGGCTTATGACTGCATCGAGTTGAGCGAAGAACCCCTGGCGGTGGTCGCCAGCAAAGACCATCCGCTGGCCTGCGAAGAGGCGTTGCACCTCGCGCAATTGAGCGATTACCGCTGGGTCGTCTACCCCAAGGACATGCCGATGCGCCAGGCCCTGGAACGCGAGCTCAACGAAGCAGGGCTGAAGATCCCGCGTTATCCGCTGGAAACCTCGTCGATCCTCGCCACCATTCTGTTGGTGCAACAGGACCCGACGCTGCTGGCGGTGATTCCCGTGGAAGTCGCCGAGTACTGCGAGCAATTCCATCTGCTGGTGAAGCTACCGGTGGCGTTACGTGCGCTGAACGAACCCTTCGGCGTGATCACCAGGGCCGGCGCCGATCTGTCTCCGGCGGCGACCCTGCTGATCAACGAATTGCAGAACGACCTGACTACTTGATCACGATCGGATTCACCGGTGCTCCGGTGCCGCCGACAATCTTCAGCGGCGCGGCGGTGTAGAGGAACTTCCACTGGCCGTCGGCGGCGCAATCACTGGCCAGTTCATCGAGCAGCGCCACTTCGGTGAAGGTCACGCCGAGGTTGCGCATCAAGGCGTTGTGCAACGGGATCAGCACGCCGGTGGTGGGGTCGACCGCCACTTCGTTGGCCATGGTGTCGGTGACCAGGTTGGGGATTTCCATCTGGTGAAACCATTCCACCAGTTCACGGCTGAAGGTCAGGCCCGGCTCGGCGAAGTCCTTGTAGAACTCTTCCGGTTCGCGGTCATAGAACGAGCCGATCCAGCCGGTACGGATGATCAGGATGTCGCGTTTCTCGATCTCGATGCCCTGGGCTTTCGCCGCTGCCAGCAAGTCCAGATGGTTAAAGGTTTCGCCCTTGTCCAGCACCGCTTTGCCGCGATGACGGGCCATGTCGATCAATACCGCGCGCCCGACAATTCCACGCTCGGCAATCGGCAAAATGCTGGCCTTCTCCATGCTGCCGATGGTGCTCATGGCGTCGTAGCCGTTCCACAATTTGTTGTCGTGCCACACATGGCCCAGCGCGTCGTACTGGGTCGAGCCTTGCAGGTGCATGAAAATCACATCGTCGGCGTATTCCACATGGCCGTCGAAGTGGGTTTTGCCAGCGAGGAAATGCCCCTTGTCCAGCACATTGACCCGCATCGACGGGCGGCGGCCGGGCCACAGCGGTTCGCCTTTGGGATGGCCGATCTGCACTTGCAGGGTGAAGGTCTTGCCCTGGCGCACCGAAGCGATGCCGCGCAGGATCTCGGCGCTTTGCAGGTAATTCAGGGCGCCGACTTCATCGTTCGGGCCCCATTTGCCCCAATTGGTGGGCAGGCCTTCGAGGAGTTTTTTGATGTCGGGAGAACGGTCGGCGGCGGTGTTATTGGTGTTGTGGTCGCACATGAGGTTGTCCTTGGATTTGACGGGTTACCACTGTCCCCTGTGGGAGCGGGCTTGCTCGCGAAAGCGGTGTATCAGGCACATCTATGGCGACTGACACTCCGCCTTCGCGAGCAAGCCCGCTCCCACAGGGGGAGTTGTGGTTGGTCAGGGATTATTTGATCGGTGAGAAATCCGCCGCGATCAGCAGTTTTGATTCCATTTTTTCCAGCATCGGAAACGCAATCGGCACAAACCCTTCCAGCCAATCCGCGTCCTGGTACAGCGCCGCACGTTTCTTGATTCGCTCATCCAGGCTTTCGTAGGCCCAGATATGAATTACCTGGTTCAACTCGCCGATTTCCGTGTACCACCAGCCCACCAACTTGGCGTAGCGGGAGATCACCGGCAGGCCGTTTTCCTCGAAGTGCTTGAGGTAGGTCTGCATTTTTCCGATCTGGATCGTGTAGGTGCGCATTTCGTAAAACATGGGGTTGGTCTCTTCAGGAATGAGTGCCGTGGTAGGCGTTGTTGATGATCCGTTCGATATCGGCGGCGGTGGTCAGGCGCGGGTTGACCAGCACGTTGCCGCTGCGCATGGAGTCGCTGACCATCTGCGGCATGTAGTCGAGGTCCACGCCCAGGTCCTTGATGTTGGCGGGGATGCCGATGGCCTGGTTCAGCGCCATCACGTGCTCGACCACTTTGCGGCCGGCGTTGGCCGGACTCAGGCCGTCGACGTCTTCGCCCATGGCAATGGCGATCTCGCGAAACAGCTCCGGGCAGGCCGCCAGGTTGTATTCGATGACGTAGGGCAGCAGCGTCGCGTTGGCGATGCCGTGGGGGATGTTGAACACGCCGCCGAAGGTGTGGGAGATCGCATGCACGTTGCCGAGTTTCGACTGGGCGAACGCGACGCCGGCGAGGAATGAACCAAGCAGCATCTGTTCACGGGCATGCAGGTCGGAGCCGGTGAAAAACGCTTTGGGCAGGTGCGTGCAGATCATCTTGATCGCTTGCAGAGCCAGGGCCTGGCTGACCGGGTTGGCCTGCTTCGACACATAGGATTCGATGGCGTGGGTCAGGGCGTCCATGCCGGTGGCGGCGGTGATCGACGGCGGCAACTTGAGGGTCAGCTCAGAGTCGAGGATCGCCAGTTTCGGAAACAGCGCCGGGCTGATGATCACGGTCTTGAACAGGGTCTTGGTGTTGGTGAACACGGTGGATGCGGTGCATTCGCTGCCGGTGCCGGAGGTGGTCGGGATCGCGAAAATCGGCAGCGGCGGGTGCAGCAGTTTGTCGTAGCCTTCGTAGTCGAGGATGTTGCCGGGGTTGGTGGCCATGGCCGCCACGCCCTTGGCGGTGTCGATGCTGCTGCCGCCACCGACGCCGATCACTGCATCGCACTCGTGGCTTTTCAGGAAGGCTACGGCGCGTTCCAGCACGTCGGTGGTGGGATTCGGTTCGACGCCGGCGAACACTTCGTAGCTGATTTCGCTTTCAGCCAGCGAGGCGAAAAAGCTTTCCATCACCCCGGACGCGATCAGCCCCTGATCGGTGACCACCAGCAGTTTTTTTCGAACATGCGGCTTGAGCAATGCACCGGCCTGACGCACCAGGCCGTTGCCGCTCTTCAAAGTTGTGGGGAAATAAAACTGGAACGGGTTCATGGGTGTCTCCGGTTTCTTATTGGTCGGGAGACAGTAATAAGCGGGGCGGGCGGCTGATAATGAAAAGGTCTGATCCGGTGATCACCCTTTGTCATCCCCTGAGGTATCGGGCAGCAGTGGTAACGTAAGGTTTTTCAACTGTCAGGAGCATCGTCATGGATTTGGGAATTTCGGGCCGCTGGGCCATCGTCTGCGCCGCCAGCAAAGGCTTGGGTCTGGCCTGCGCGCGGGCCTTGGCGAAGGAGGGCGTCAACCTGGTGATCAATGCGCGCGGCGAAGAAACCTTGCTGGCCGCCGCTACAGAATTGCGCAGCCTTGGCGTCGAAGTGCGCACCGTGGCCGGGGACATCAGCGAACCGGTAGTGCGCGAGCAGGTGCTGGCGGCGTGTCCGCAGGTGGACATTCTGGTCAACAACGCCGGCGGCCCGCCACCCGGTGACTTCCGCGACTGGCAGCGCGAAGACTGGCTGAAGGCGCTGGACGCCAACATGCTCACGCCCATCGAGCTGATCAAGGCGTGCGTCGATGGCATGGCCGAGCGTGGGTTCGGGCGCATCGTCAACATCACCTCCGGCGCGGTGAAGGCGCCGATCGATGTGCTGGGTTTGTCCAACGGCGCCCGCAGTGGCCTTACCGGTTTTATTGCCGGGCTTGCGCGTCAGTCGCGGCTGGCCGGAAACAACGTGACGATCAATAACCTGCTGCCGGGCCCGTTCGAAACCGAGCGCTTGCATAAGACCCTGAGCGCTGCGGCCGACGCCAACGGCACCAGCGTCGAGAACATCAGTGAACAACGGCGCAAACATGTGCCGGCCCAACGCTTCGGCCAGCCCGATGAGTTTGGCGCCTATTGCGCGTTCATCTGCGGCGCCCAGTCCGGTTTCCTCACCGGGCAAAACCTGTTGCTGGACGGCGGCAGCTTTCCCGGCACGTTCTGATCTTTGCGGGGGATGACGTTTGGTAATCCCCCAATCAGATCCCATCATTATTCACTCGTCGGGCGCGTGATTAGAGTGGGGCTGCTTGCCTAACGCCAGCCAGCCATGACGCAAACCCCTGTAGGGGCGAGGCTTGCCCGCGAAGGCGGCGTGTCAGCCAACATTATCGTTATTGACACACCGCCTTCGCGGGCAAGCCTCGCTCCTACAGGTTTAGCGTCGTGACTGATGGGCATTGGGCCGCTTGCATCCACAACAATAAAGAGCGCCCCTCATGAACAACCCGAGTGCCGAAACACTGTCCCTGTCCGCCGCCGAGCGTCCCACCAGCGTGCGCTGGCGCATCTTCCTGATCATGTTGCTGCTTACTGCAATCAACTACATCGACCGCGCCTCGCTGTCGGTGGCGTTGCCGCTGATTTCCAGTGAATTCCAGATCCCGCCCGCGCTGGAAGGCTTGATGCTCAGCGCGTTTTTCTGGTCCTACGCGTTGATGCAGATACCCGGCGGGATGCTGCTGGATCGCTTCCAGACTCGCCGTGTGATTGTCATTGCCACCGTCGCCTGGGGCGCATTCCAGGCCTTGGCCGCAGGGGCGCACAACTGGATCCTCCTGCTCATCACCCGCATGGGTTTGGGCATTGCCGAATCGCCGATCATGCCCGCCGGCGCCAAACTCAACGGCGCCTGGCTGACCCCCAACGAACGCGGGCGCGGTGCGGTGCTGGTGGACGGCGGCGCGCCGTTGGGCAGTGCGTTTGGCGCGATCATCATCGCGGGCCTGATCGGCTGGTTCGACTCGTGGCGCATCGCGTTCGTGATCGCCGGGGTCGGCACCATGCTCGCCGGTGTGCTGGCCTGGAAATACATCCGCAACCACCCCAGCGAACACCCCGGCGTCAACGCTGCGGAACTGGCGCACATCACTGAAGGCAATCGCCAGACCAGCCAACCCGGCGCAGTCACCAGCATCCCTCTCAAGGAACTGCTCAAGGACCGCTCGGTGTTGGCGATGTTCGCCGGTTACTGCTGCATCCTCAGCGTGTTCTACGGCTTGCTGACCTGGATGCCCAGCTACTTGCACCAGACCCACGGCTTGAATATTTCGAGCATGGGCGGCGCGACGTTTTTGATCTTCATGTGCGGCTTCGTCGGTGAACTGGTCGGCGGTTACCTCGGCGACAAATGGAAATCCAGCGGCGCCTCGCCCAACCTGGTAATGCGCAGCATGTTCAGCGGCTCAGCACTGGTGGCGGCGCTGTGCATGTTGGCGGTGGCCTACGCGAACGAGGCGAGCAAAGCGATTGGTCTGCTCTGCGTGGCGATGTTTTTCATTCGTTGGTGCGGCATGTACTGGTGCATTCCGTCGATCCTCGGCGGCACCTCGAAAACCGGCGTGCTGGCCGGCACCATGAACTTCTGCGGCAACATGGCCGGGGTGATCGTGCCGATCCTGATCGGCTTGATCGTGCAGTTCACTGGCTCGTACTTCCTGGTGCTGATCTTCTTTGTGGTCATGGCCCTGCTGCTGGCGATTTTCTCCAGCCTGATCGATTATCGGGAACGGGGTCTGGCTTGAAATGAGCGGAGGGCAGGTGAGCGTCGATATCGAATGCGTGGTGGTCGGGGCCGGCGTGGTCGGTCTGGCGGTGGCTCGGGCGTTGGCCTTGAGCGGGCGCGAAGTCATTGTGGTCGAGGCCGGCGAGGGGATTGGCGTGGGCATCAGCTCGCGCAATTCTGAGGTTATTCACGCGGGGATTTATTACCCGAGTGGCAGCCTCAAGGCGCAACTGTGTGTCGAGGGCAAGCAACGGTTGTATGCCTTTTGCGATGAGCGTGGCGTTGAATATCAGCGGCTGGGCAAGTTGATTGTTGCGACCGATGAGGATAAGCGAGCGGCGTTGCAACGGTTGCTGGCGCAGGGGTTGAACAACGGCGTTGATGATTTGCAATGGTTGGATGCTGCTGAAGCACGCGCGCTTGAGCCTGAGTTGTCCTGCGTCGCTGCGCTCTGGTCGCCGTCCACCGGCATCGTCGATTCCCATGGGTTGATGCTGGCGCTGCAAGGGGATGCGGAAGCGTCGGGTGCGTCGGTTGCGTTTCAAACGCCACTGCTGGCGGCGCGCTGCATTGAGCAGGGATTTGAACTGCAAATGGGCGGCGTGCAACCCATGAACCTGAGCTGCCGAGAGTTGATCAACTGTGCCGGGTTATCTGCGCCTGAGGTGGCGAGCCGGATCAGCGGCTTGCCACAGCAGTACGTTCCAGAAGCGCGATTGTGCAAAGGCAGTTACTTCAGTTTCAGCGGTCGGGCGCCGTTTCGGCACTTGGTGTACCCAGCACCGGAAAGTGCTGGTTTGGGTGTGCACATGACGCTGGATCTGGGCGGCCAGGCGCGGTTCGGGCCGGACGTGGAATGGGTAGAGCACATCGACTACCGCGTCGATCCACGTCGGGCGGATGGTTTTTACCAGGCAATCCGCCGTTACTGGCCGGGGTTGCCGGATGGCAGTCTGCAACCGGCTTACAGCGGCATTCGGCCGAAGATTACTGGACCGACCGAACCGGCCGCCGACTTCATCATCAGCGGACCGGCGCAGCATGGTGTGCCGGGGTTGGTGAATCTATTCGGCATTGAATCGCCGGGGTTGACCAGTTGCCTGGCGTTGGCGGAGCGGGTCCTGGCCGAGATCCGTTGAACACCACAAATCAACTGTGGGAGCGAGCTTGCTCGCGATTGCGGTGGGTCATTCAACATAGATGTTGGCTGACAGTCCGCTATCGCGAGCAAGCTCGCTCCCACAGGGTTTTGTGGTGTTGTTGTAGACCGGTTGCTGTGCGGGTTCAGTCAGCACTTTCCTGAACGTCTCCACCAGCGGCCGCAAATTGATCCGGTGCCACGCCGCCCACAGCGGCGTGGTAAACGAAATCCACGGCACTTCCCGCAACACCACTCCCGGCGGTGCATTACGGCTTAACCCTTTCTGAATCATCGCAATCCCCAGCCCTGACGCCACCAGCCCCAGCGCAGTAAATGGCTCCGTCGCTTCCATCCGAATATCCGGCGTAAACCCGGCACGAATGCAGGCGCTGACGAAGTCTTCGCGACTCGCGCAATTCTGCCGGTGCTGCACGCCGATCCATTCCTGATCAGCCAGGTCTGCTGGGCCCAACGTGGCCTGATGCGCCAGCGGGTGATGCTCAGGCAAGGCCAGCAGCATCGGGTCGTCCAGCACTTGAAAACCCAACAAGTCCGGGTCGTCGGCGACGGGCGGCTCGCTCACCAGGGCAATATCCAGACTACGCTGGCGAAGGCCTTCCAATTGTTCCGCAGAGCTCAAGTTGTACAGCGCGACGTGCACATTCGGCCGGTCCACCCGCAACACGCGCAGGGCATTCGGCAACACGCCAGCGTGCATGGCGTTTTCGATATAGCCGATGCACAAGCCGCCTTCTTCACCGCGACCGAGGCGCTTGCCCAACGATTCCAGACGATTGGCGTGGGTCAATAAGGCGCGAGTTTCAGCCAGGAAGGTCTGGCCGTCGCGGGTCAGGCGGATGCGCTGTTGGCTACGCTCGAACAGGGTCAGGCCCAGGCGTTCTTCGAGCTGGGCGATCTGCCGGCTCAGGGGCGACTGGGAAATGTGCAGGCGTTCGGCGGCGCGACCGACGTGTTCTTCCTCGGCGACGGCGACGAAGTAGCGCAATTGGCGGATGTCGATCATGTCAGACCTCTGGGGACTCAAGTGCTGCGCATTATGTCTTGGACGGTCCGACCACGGCAATCTACGATCGGCTCAACGGTCACCAAAGCTGACCTCGACACTCAAGAGGAATCACCCATGAGCTTGAAAGACAAACTGCCCGGCGCGCTGGGTTTCGGCACCGCCCCATTGGGCAACATGTTCCGCGCCATCCCGGAAGAAGAGGCGATGGCCACCGTGCACGCCGCCTGGGATGCCGGCGTGCGTTACTTCGACACCGCGCCGTTCTACGGTTCGGGCCTGTCGGAAATCCGCCTCGGCACCGCGTTGGCCCAATACAACCGCGACGACTACGTGCTCAGCAGCAAAGTCGGCCGGGTGATCCTCGATGAAATCGAAGACACCGCCGCCCGTGACCTCGGCGAGAAGGCCGGCGTATTCGAACACGGTCGCCCGAACAAAATCGTCAACGACTACAGCGCCGACGCGACGATGCGTTCGATCGAAGACAGCCTCAAGCGCCTGCAAACCGATCGCCTGGACATCGTCTGGATTCACGACATCGCCCAGGATTTCTACGGCGATCAATGGCTGGAATACTTCAATCAGGCCCGCACCGGCGCGTTCAAAGTGCTGACTCGTTTGCGCGAAGAAGGCGTGATCAAGGGCTGGGGGTTGGGCGTAAACAAGGTCGAGCCGTGCGAACTGACCCTGGACCTCACCGAAGCCCAACCGGACGGTTTCCTGTTGGCCGGTCGCTACACGCTGCTGGACCATGACCGCGCCTTGCAACGCTTGATGGACTCCGCCCTGGCGCAGAACGTTGAAATCGTCGTCGGTGGTCCTTACAGCTCCGGCATCCTGGCCGGCGGTACGCACTTCGAATATCAAAAAGCGAGCCCGGCGATCATCAACAAAGTCGAGCAAATCAAGCGAATTGCAGCGGCGCATGGCGTGAGTATCAAAGCGGCGGCGTTGCAATTCTCCCTGGCCAACCCGGCAGTGGCAGCGGTAATTCCGGGTTCGAGCCGTCCTGACCGCATCGCGGAAGATGTAGCCGCGTTGTCGGAGGTCATTCCTGCGGCGTTCTGGCAGGCATTGCGTGACGCGAAACTGGTTTCCGAGCGCGCACCACTGCCAATCATTGGAGGTTGAGCATGAAAATCGATCTGACTGGAAAACTCGCCATCGTCAGCGGCAGCACGGCCGGCATTGGTCTGGGCATCAGCAAAGCGCTGGCCGAGTGCGGCGCCACGGTGGTGGTGATCGGCCGCGACTCGGCCAAGGTTGAACAGGCACTGGCGAGCATTCGCGACAGCGTGCCGGGCGCGCAATTGCGTGGCCTGACCGCCGACCTCGGCACCGCTGAAGGCGCCGAGCAATTGTTCGCCGCCGAACCGCGAGCTGACATCCTGGTGAACAACCTAGGGATCTTCGACGACGTGGATTTCTTCGACGCACCGGACAGCGAGTGGACGCGCTTCTATGAAGTCAACGTGATCTCCGGCGTGCGCCTGTCCCGGCATTACACGCCCGAAATGGTCAAGAATGGTTGGGGCCGGGTGATCTTCCTGTCCTCGGAGTCCGGGGTGGCGATCCCGGCCGACATGATCAACTATGGCGTGACCAAAAGCGCCAACCTGGCGGTGTCCCACGGTTTGGCCAAGCGCCTGGCCGGCACTGGTGTGACCGTCAACGCGATCCTGCCCGGCCCGACTTTCACCGATGGTCTGGAACAGATGCTCAAGGACGCCACCGCCGAGTCCGGCCGCAGCGCCCGGGAAGAAGCCGATGTCTTCGTACGCAAGGCGCGCCCGAGCTCGATCATCCAGCGCGTGGCCGATGTCGAAGAAGTCGCCAACCTGGTGGCCTACATCGCCTCGCCACTGTCCTCGGCCACCACCGGCGCGGCATTGCGCGTGGATGGCGGTGTCGTCGACAGCATGGCAATCTGAACTGAATTCATAGAGAGACATTCATTTATGGCAACTGCATCAGCAACTATCGACATCCCGGCTTCGGCCGATCAGGTCTGGCAATTGATCGGCGGCTTCGACTCGCTGCCGGACTGGCTGCCGTTTATTGTAAAAAGCGAACTGAGCGAAGGCGGCCGAGTACGCAGCCTGCAAACGGCGGATGGCGCCGTGGTGGTTGAGCGCCTGCAAGCGTTCGACAACGCGGGCAAAACCTACAGCTACTCGATCGAGCAAGCACCGTTCCCGGCCACCGACTACCTCGCGACGTTGCGTGTTGAAGCACAAGGGCAGGGCGCTCGCGTGACCTGGTCCGGCCGGTTCACTGCCAAAGGCGTGACCGATGAAGAAGTCGAAGCGCTGTTCAACGGGATCTACAAGGGCGGCCTAGAAGCCCTGCGGGCCAACTACCCGGCCTAAGCCCCACCGCAAAACCCCCTGTGGGAGCGGGCTTGCTCGCGAAAGCGGTGTATCAGTCAAAATAGATATCGACTGACACTCCGTCTTCGCGAGCAAGCTTCGCTCCTACAGGGGCTGGCGACGGACACAGATTCTGCTTCCACCGAAGGTCCCCTGTGGGAGCGAGCCTGCTCGCGAAGAGGCCCGGCCAGTCAACGCCATCATCCGGGTCTTGTTACCCGTGAGCCCGAATCTGCCGCCCCAACACATCCATCACATCTCAGCCGTCACGCAACAACAGCGCCGCCGCGTTGGGCAGTTGCTGCACATCCGCGCCTTTGGCCTGGGTGATATCCAGACTGGCCAGGCTCTCCATCATCTGCGTCCCAGCCAAAAAACGCGTCGCGGAATTGCTGAGCAACACATCCAGAGGTGCTTAGGTGGCCACCAGCAACACCGGGATATCGCAATCATTGTTGGTCATCGGCATATGCGAATTCATGCCTCACCTCCCACTTGCGCCGCGTGCATGCCGTCGATCGAGGCTTGAAGCAACGAACTCGCAGTGCCGAGCATTTGCTTGCTGGCCCAACGCAATGTCGCAGTGTGCTCCGGGCGGGTGGCGTTCGGGGCTTGATGGGCGAGGGCTTCGGCGCAACTGAGGTAGACCGAGGCGTGCTCCAGCGCGTCGAGAAGGGGAATGCCGGGTTGTACGGCGAAGAGGTGATGGTCGACGTGATCGCAGCGGGCGAAGGGGGTGGATTTTGTGGTTGGATTGGTCATAAGTGAGGTAACTCCTTTTGGTTCAAAAAGAGCTGCCACGAAATCGCCGTCAAACGAATAGGGTGGCAACTGTGCGCAGGTTGACGGACCGGTCCTCACTAACCCGGCGCATCCGAAGATGCCCCACGCACAGTCGCCATATGCAATGAACGGGCACAGAAGTGCACGAGCAGAGAAAGGCTATGCGCGTAGTAAGGAAGTCCAGGCCGTCAAACCCGATCACGAATCAGTCGTGACAGGCGCGAGGATAGGGAGAGAGGGCAGGGCAGTCAACTGGGGCAGGGCCGGAAATGGCTGCTTTTCCTGTAGGCATCTTCTGGGCCTGATATTGATCTCATAGGAAATAACCAATTCTGCGATCTTTTGATCTTGTCCCTGGAAATCAAGTTCAAAAGACCGCATCCTCCGGCTGTTCCTAAAGAGTTGGTGTGCAGCCTGTTAATAAAGCCGCCCCCTAATTTAAAAATTTCTAAACCAAACCAAACCATCTGATGTTTAGAATAGTGATATCGGCGGCTGGAAGGAATTCATCTCTCACTATTTTAAAGTAAGAAAAGTAAGTGCCTTGTGGTGCGGTCCAAGTAAATTTCGCATTAAAAGGGTACGAAGTGTTTGGGCTGAAAAGATCTAAGCTAGTTATGGGGTTCCCATTTAAATCATAAAAAGTCACAGTTCCAGATTTTGCTGATGGCATTTGATAGTTATGCTCAAATTCAATTGATCGTGCGACTCCTTTTGTCAGGGTTATTTTTATTGCTGTATGTACACTCAAGGTGTTGGCGTAAACATATAGGTTTGCTGCGGCTCCATAAGTATATGGAGTGTTTGGGTAGGCGGGTGTTAGCAAATAAAAATTTAATCCACTTGCGCTTGTATGGTTCTCTCCTGTTTTATATAGAATAAATCTAACCGTGCTTGGAAAATACTCGGTGCCAGAGACCGCGGTGACCACCGTCAAGAGGCGCACGTTTGAATAGGTCGGGGTGCTGTGATACTTCGATTGCGCAGCGAAGCGATGTGCGCCTGCCGCGACGGGGATGTTCAGTGTCCAGATCCCGGTGGTGGCATTCGCCGTTGCGGTTCCTTTGGACACTGCGCTTGGGCCAGTGCCGTCGAAAACCTCAACGGTCTGACCCCGGCTGGCGGTGCCGGTCAAGGTGACGGTGGTTTCAACCGTGGTGCCATTGTCGGGAATCTCGACGTTGCTTGGCGAACCTTTGACCGAGGAGATGGTGGGAATCACCACGGCCACGACCGTCAAGAGGCGCACGTTTGAATAGGTCGGGGCGCTGTGATACTTCGATTGCGCAGCGAAGCGATGTGCGCCTGCCGCGACGGGGATGTTCAGTGTCCAGATCCCGGTGGTGGCATTCGCCGTTGCGGTTCCTTTGGACACTGCACTTGGGCCAGTGCCGTCGAAAACTTCAACGATCTGACCCCGGCTGGCGGTGCCGGTCAGGGTGACGGTGGTTTCGATCGTGACGCCATTGTCGGGAATCTCGACGTTGCTTGGCGAGCCTTTGACCGAGGAGATGGTGGGAATCACCACGGCCACCACCGTCAAGAGGCGCACGTTTGAATAGGTCGGGGTGCTGTGATACTTCGATTGCGCAGCGAAGCGATGTGCGCCTGCCGCGACGGGGATGTTCAGTGTCCAGATCCCGGTGGTGGCATTCGCCGTTGCGGTTCCTTTGGACACTGCACTTGGGCCAGTGCCGTCGAAAACTTCAACGATCTGACCCCGGCTGGCGGTGCCGGTCAGGGTGACGGTGGTTTCGATCGTGACGCCATTGTCGGGAATCTCGACGCCACTCGGCGAACCCTTCACGGAGGTGAGGGTGGGCACCACAACGGCGGTCACGGTCAAGGTTCGCGCCGCCGAAGTGGCGCCGCTGCCATACAAGGCTTTCGCAGTAAAACTGTGCGCCGCCACGGTCAACGACGACACCGTCAGGGTCCAGATGCCGGTGGTTGCATTGGCCGTGGCTTCCCCTTTGGAGGTGGTCCCGTCGAGGATCTGCACCTTCTGACCTTTGCTGGCAGCGCCGGTGAGGATCACGCTGGTTTCGACGGTGGTACCGCCATTGGGAATCTCGACGTTACTTGGCGAGCCTTTGACCGAGGTGATGGTGGGCGCGACCACGGCGGTCACAGTCAAGGTCCGCGCTGCTGACGTAGCGCCGCTGCCATACAAGGCTTTCGCAGTAAAACTGTGGGCCGCCACGCTCAACGACGACACCGTCAGGGTCCAGATTCCGGTGGTTGCATTGGCCGTGGCTTCTCCTTTGGAGGTGGTCCCGTCCAGGATCTGCACCTTCTGACCTTTGCTGGCAGCGCCGGTGAGGATCACGCTGGTTTCGACGGTGGTACCGCCATTGGGAATCTCGACGTTACTTGGCGAGCCTTTGACCGAGGTGATGGTGGGCGCGACCACGGCGGTCACGGTCAAGGTCCGCGCTGCTGACGTAGCGCCGCTGCCATACAAGGCTTTCGCAGTAAAACTGTGGGCCGCCACGCTCAACGACGACACCGTCAGGGTCCAGATTCCGGTGGTTGCATTGGCCGTGGCTTCTCCTTTGGAGGTGGTCCCGTCCAGGATCTGCACCTTCTGACCTTTGCTGGCCACACCGGTGAGGATGACGCTGGTCTCGACAGTGAGGCCGTCGTTGGGAATCTCGACACCACTGGGCGAGCCTTTGACCGAGGTGATGGTAGGCGCGCTCGACGCCGTTACGGTCAAGTTACGTACGTTGGAATAGATTGGGGTGTTGTGATATTTCGACTGCGCATACAAGCGGTGTGCGCCTTGCACTAGGGGGATGTTTCGGAGTTCCCAAACCCCGGTGGTGGCATTAGCCGTCACGGTTCCTTTGGAAACCGCGCTTGAACCGGAACCGTCAAAAATTTCGACTTGTTGACCTTTGCTGGCGGTACCGGTCAGGGTGACCGTGGTTTCGACAGTAGTGGTATTGTCGGGAATCTCGACGCCACTCGGCGAACCCTTCACGGAGGTGAGGGTGGGCACCACAACGGCGGTTACGGTCAAGGTCCGCGCCGCTGACGTGGCGCCGCTGCCATACAAGGCTTTTGCGGTAAAACTGTGGCCCGCCACGCTCAACGACGACACCGTCAGGGTCCAGATGCCGGTGGTTGCATCAGCAGTGGCTTCTCCTTTTGAGGTGGTCCCGTCGAGGATCTGCACCTTCTGACTTTTGCTGGCGGTGCCGGTGAGGATGACGCTGGTTTCGACGGTGGTGCCGTCATTGGGAATCTCGACGTTGCTTGGTGAACCTTTCACCGAGGTAATGATTGGGTTCTCCAACGCAACAGCCTTGACCGTATAAGTCCGCACCGGAAACTTCACCGCCGTCGCTTCATTCGCCACTCCATCAAAATTTACCGCCGCCAACACCCTGATCTGCGAACCATCCGCCAACTGATCCAGAAACGCCCGCGTCACCACACCGCTCTGATCACCCACCGAGCCGATGGGCACGCCCTGATAGAGGGGCAGCGTGACCGGCGCGCCACTGCTGTTGGTACCTTCGCACGACAGCCAAAACGGTTGTCCCAGTGCAATCCCGCGCCAAGCCTTGAGCTGAGCGGTGGTATTGCCAGTGAAACTGCTCAGATCCAGCGTAGAGGTAATGTTTCCGGGGGGAGCAGTGGGGGTTGTTAACCGAGGGTCGCCATCGATCATCCGGTTCACGCTCAACCGCAACGCCGCCGACTCTCCGGCCGGCATCCCGCCGCGAATCAATTCCCAGGTCAGCTCAATAACACTGTTCTGGCGGGCTGCCAGATTCGCCTGGCTGAGGGTGAAATCGGACCGCCCGCCGACGATGTCCTGCACCGGAAACGGCCCGGCGCCCGGCGCGGGGTTGAGCTCTTTCAGTCGGGCCTGATCACCGGGATTACCGGTAAACGTCACACGCACGGTCACGCCCGCATCGTAATCCAGCGCATTAATCGGGTTGGTGGCCGGTAGCTCTAACGTCGGTGGGTTCAAGGGAATGGCGGTTGTGGAATCGATTACCAGCGCTTCGGCGACACTCGACCGGCCTACTTTCACGCCGGCTCGGAACAGGGAATACTCGGCCTTCACGTTGTCGTTGAGCACGACCCTGTCGTTCGGGATCTCCATCACGCAGGGATCGAATCGGTTAAAACCGTCTTTGCTGATGGTGCCGCTGAACGGCACGCTCACCCCGGACGGGCTCCCGGTGTAGAGGCCTTCAACCCGGTCGCCCACCTCGAATTTCGGCGCCTCGGGTATCACCACAACCAGCAATGGCCCACCCTCGAGCAGTTTGCGATCAACCTTCGTGGGATCGTCCATAGAGTCGTCCCTGTCCTCGCGCAGGATTGGCGGCGGCACCGTCACCACGTCCATGTCCACGTCTGCCGTGATGATGGCCGACCAGCGAAACTTATCCGTCGCGTTGTTCAGTTGATCGACGATGGTGTAGGAAAACGGAAACGCCGGATGACTGCCCCCGGCCTGTTCGAACATCTCGCGGGTGAGGGTGACTTCGTACGTGCAATCCGGCCCAGGGGGGGGCAGCGCGATGTCGAAGCGTGGGCGCAGCATTTTCACAGTGCACTTGTCGTACTTTTTGCAAAACGGGTAGGCGATTCTGAGTTTCACCCCTTGATCGATGTCGTCCTTGCCGATGAATGCCGGGTTGCCCAGTTCGGGCGGCAGGCTGATGTGAAGGTAAGGGTGGTCGTCGTTGCCGGGGACGTCATTGCCGCCGGGCAAATGGGCGCTGTAGAGCAGGTACAACGGGGCCGAGTCGCCCACATTGCCGGTGGGACGGCGGACTTTGTATTCCAGCTTGTTATTGCTGCCATCCAACAGCGTCGATTCAAACAGATAGAACGAGGTGGTTTCGTCTCGATCATTATCCGGAATTTGCTTCTCTCCCAACGGATTACCATTGAGCACGAGGCCGATGGAAATGGGATCGTTGCCGGTGCCTTCACGAGCCGGTGGGGGCACCAGGACGGTTACCGCGTTAGCCAGCACACCCAGTTTCTGATTGAACACCATTCTGAACAGCGACAACGGCAACCCCCGCACCGGTTGCGGCACCAGCGGGTCGGGGGTCACGCCCTCGGTGGCGCCGAGGATCGTGGGCGGGTAGTTGAGTTGGATTTCAGCGTTCGGTTGTTCAGTGGCCATGGTGCACCTGCGGATTCGGTGGGGGCATGGCTTATGAAATACCGAAGGTGACGCGGCGGCTACTGTCAGAAATTACAGGTGGGCAGGGGTTTAAGACGAGTGGTCAGTGGCTCTCGAAACCATCACTTTTTTGCACACATTGCAGGTTCCCTGTAGGAGCGAAGCTTGCTCGCGAAGGCGGTGTATCAGTCAAAATTCATATCGACTGACACACCGTCTTCGCGAGCAAGCTTCGCTCCTACAGGGGATCTTCATTGTTTCGGTGATCGTTTCCACGCTCTGTGTTGGAACGATCAGGTCAGGTAAGTCAGGTTTGTGGAATCAAACTCTGCCGACAATCCAGCGCCAACCGCGCGCCGCCGTTGTCGCTGGTGCCGACTTCCAGGGTGAAGCCGTGCAGGCTGACAATCGCCGCGACGATCGACAGACCCAGTCCGAAACCGCTCTGCTGATTCCCACCCTCGGCCCGATAGAATCGCTGGAACACCGCTTCCCGTTCGGACGGCGGAATTCCCGGCCCGGAGTCGAGCACTTCGATCCGCGTATGCCCACCTTGATTGATCCCGCGCAAGATTACCTGGCCACCGGGCGGGGTGAATTTGATCGAGTTGCTCAACAGGTTCGCAACCGCTTCGAACAACAGCGCCCGGTCGCCGTTCAGTGTCGGCAAGGACTCAGGCAATTGCAGCTGAAAAGACAGTTCTCCTTCCTCCGCCAGCGGCAGATAAAAGTCATGCAGTTCCCGCAGCAATGGCACCGGATCGAGCTGCACAAAACCGGAACGTCGCTGACGATCCTCCAGTTCGGAAATCCGCAGCAATCCACGAAACCGCGCCATCAATGTATCCGCCTCGGCCAGCACAGAATCCAGTTGCTGCACCAGGGGCGAACTCTCGTCGGCCTGTTGCTGGATTCGGTAGAGCTGCGCGCGCAGGCGGGTCAGCGGGGTGCGCAGGTCGTGGGCGATGTTGTCGCACACGCCTTTGACTTCGTTCATCAAGCGCTCGATGCGTTCGAGCATGGCGTTGACGATGGCGGCGAGCATGTCCAGTTCGTCGCGGCGATTGGACAGGGGCAAGCGATGGGTCAAGTCGCCCGCGACGATGGCTTCGGCGCTGGCCTGGATCGCGCGGATGCGCCGCAACGGACGGCGGCGCAACAGATGCCATCCAGCAATGCCGGGCAGGATGGTCAGCGACACACCCCAGAACAACGCGTGGAGGATGATCTGGGTCACGGCGAACAACGAACCGTTGTCGCGCACCAGTACCAGCCAGCGACCGTCCAGCGTCGGAGTGGCCACGGCGTCGCAGCTGTCGGCGGGCAGGGTCGGGTCGTCGGACTCGGCGCAGTTGGCGAGCATGTGAATTCGGGCATCCAGCGGCAGGTCCGCCGGGATTTCGCGCAGGGCGCCACTGAGGTAGCGATGCTGGGCATCGAACAGGCCGTAGGCGTCGATGCCACGAATGTCGAAAGTCATGCTGGCGGCGAGGGCATCCACCAGTTGTTCGCCGCGAAAGCGCGAAAACAGGTGTTGGCGTTGCATCAACGAGTGCTTGGCCAGGTTGTCCAGGTAGCCGGACACCTCGTAATACATGACCCCCATCAGAATCCCGCTCCAGGCCACGAACAGTGAACTGTAGAGCGCCAGCAAGCGGCTGCTGGAAGAGCGCCAGCCTTTAGAGGGGTTCAGCAATGACATACCCCGAGCCTCGCACAGTCCGGATCAACGGGACGTTGCCGGGTGGGTCGATCTTCTTGCGCAAACGGCCGATGTGCACGTCGATCAGATTAGTGCCGGGGTCGAAGTGATAACCCCAGACCTCTTCGAAAATCATCATGCGCGACAGGATCTGCCCGGTGTTGCGCATCAGGAATTCCAGCAATTTGTATTCGGTGGGCAGCAGCGTCAGCAATTCGCCGTCGCGGCTGGCTTCGTGGCTGATCAGGTTCAGCTCCAGATCCGCTACCCGCAATGTGGTGGCCTGGGCGCTGACGGTGTTCTGCCGGCGCAGCAACACTTCCACCCGCGCCGCCATTTCATCGGTGGCGAAGGGTTTGGTCAGGTAATCGTCGCCACCGGCCCGCAGCCCCCGCACGCGCTCATCGACATCGGAGAGGGCGCTGATCATCAGGATCGGCGTGGCCACGCCCATGGTCCGCAACGTGGTGACGATGGCCAGGCCATCGAGCTCCGGCAGCATGCGGTCGAGGGTGATCAGGTCGTAGTCGCCGCTGACCGCGCGCGCCAGGCCTTCGCGGCCATTGTCGACCCAATCCACGTCCAGACCGTGGCTGCTCAATTCGGCCACGATCTCGCGGGCGGTCACGGCGTCGTCTTCGATGGTCAAGATGCGGGTCATAGGGCGGGCCTGCTATTCAGTTCGTTACAGAATGAGGGCATTTTGCCAAGAAATGCGCGCGGCTTATTAAATTAACTTTCATGTTGGTTCAGGAACCTTGCGTGTGGGGCGTTTATTTGCACGTCAGGTCTCAATGCATAAAACCCGCTGATATTCAGCAGCTATTGCAAAATGCATGGTCCTAGGATTTTTAGGATTTTTAACCTGTTGATATAGAACGATTTATTTATATAAGGCGACTGGCACGGTGCCTGCAATTCCTCTTTCGAAGAGTTGTAACACCATCTTTCATGCCTGGAGCTGAACAATAATGAATAGATCCTCAGAGGGTTTTTATCCTGCCGCAGAAGAGTCAAGCACGCTCTCGGGCGTGTCCTGGGGCGCGATCTTCGCCGGGGCTGCTGCCGCAGCGGCGTTGTCGTTGATTCTGGTATTGCTCGGCTTCGGCCTGGGCTTTTCGGCTGTCTCACCGTGGGCCAACGAGGGCGTCAGCGCCAAGGGCCTGGGCATTTCAACGATCATCTGGCTGGCGGTCACGCAAATCGTGGCATCCGGGCTCGGCGGCTACATCGCCGGTCGCCTGCGGGTGAAGTGGGCCAACATGCACGGTGATGAAGTGTATTTCCGTGATACCGCCCATGGCTTCCTGGCTTGGTGCGTGGCAACTCTGGTAACCGCGACCCTGGTGGTCGGTTCGGTCAGCAGCATTGTCAGCGGTGGTGTGCAGGCCGGGGCGAGTGTCGCCGGTGGCGCTGCAAGTGCCGTGACTCAAGCGGCGGGCACAGCTGCCGGTAACACCAACAGTGACCAGTACGGTTACTTCATCGATAGCCTGTTCCGCGATGATCGTCCGGCCGCCGTCAGCGATGACGCCGCCCGTGGCACCGTGACCCGCATCTTCGTACGCAGCCTGAGCAATAACGGCCAACTGGCTGCTGAAGACCGGACCTACCTCGCACAACTGGTCGCCCAGCGTACCAACTTGACTCAGGCTGATGCCGAACGTCGTGTGGATGAGGTTTACGCCCGCACTCAGAAAGCCATTGCCGACGCCAAACTTGCCGCTCAACAAGCCGCTGACACCGCTGCCAAAGTCGCTGCCTGGACCGCGTTGTGGATGTTCGTCGCGCTGCTGGCCGGTGCGTTTTTCGCCAGCCTTGCCGCAACCTTTGGCGGTCGTCGTCGGGATGCCGTGGTGTATCTGGAATCGGATGCCTACGTCACCACCACCACTCTGCCACCTGTTCGCTAACCCGGGAGAATCATCATGCGCTCACTACTTCTGTTCTTTCTTGGCGTGCCAATCCCGATCATCATTTTGATCGCACTGTTCATGCACTGATCCCTCTGAGGCTCATGCCTCTGCCGCTTCTGCCTCTGGTAGAAGCGGCGTTTTGCTTTCTGGGGCAATATGTAACGCGATTTATCCTCTGTGGGAGCGGGCTTGTGTGGTGAGGGGGCTTGCCCCCGTTCGGCTGCGAAGAAGTCGTAAAGCCTTTGCATACGGTGCATCTGGTGCATCGTGATGGCAGGTTTTAGTGCCGCTTCGCGCCCCAACGGGGGCAAGCCCCCTCGCCACACAGGCTCGCTCCCACATTTAATTGTGTTGTGTCAGGGAGAAATAGCTTGAACAAGAAGGAAATCAAACAGCAAATCACGGCGATGCTCGACGCCGGGCGTTCCAAAACCGAGACGTTCAAGGCGTTCTCCGGCGGGGCGGTCAAGGACCGCGTGTTGGCATACTGGATCGGTTCGCACCCTGACCCGGCACGTAATGCGCAGCATCAAGGCAAGGTTAAGGTGTTGCTCGGGCTGATGATTGCTCAAGCCTTGCTCGGCGCACTCACGGGGTTCTCCCTGGGCGCGCTGATCGGGCCGAAGGCGATGGTGATTTTCACGTTGATTGGAGGGCTGATTCCGTTGTGGTTCGCCTACGGCTTCTACAAGTACCGGGCGCAGTTTTACACCGTGTACGTGATCCTTTCCCTTAGCCAGGCCTCGCAAGTGTTCAAGGGTTTTTCCGAGGATCCGGTATCGACGTTGATCGGCGCTGCGATCGGCCTGGGCTTGGTGTTTTTTGTGGCATGGCTCAAGACACTGCTGTTCCCTGACCTGAATTTTATCGGGCCGAAAAAAATCAAGGGCCAGTACGTTTTTTCCAACTGAGGCCCGGGCTAGAGGGGAGGGCATTTTTACTGGCGTGGATCAATATTTAATTTTGAAATATCGCTTAACGTAAAAGATCCAGGCCCTCTCTGCTGTACCGGCTAAGGTACTTTTCATGCGCAGCTATTGCGCTGTTGAAGTACCGATGCAGACCTCCTCGTTGTTGTGTATTCAGTTGGCCAGCAAGGTGTAGTACGGCATGGAGCTGACGAACCCACCTGAACCTTTCACGGAAGAACATTGCAATGCAACGCTTAGACAGAACCTTCGATATCCAGCCGCTGGCCAGGGCGGATATGACTTTGCACATCAACGGCCAACCGGTCAGCGCCGCCATCGGCGAAACCGTCCTCACGGTCATCCAGTCCCTTGGCCTGCGCCAGGTGGCTCGTAACGATCACGATCAGATCAGCGGCGCCTATTGCGGCATGGGCGTGTGCCAGTGCTGCCTGGTGAAAATCAACGGCCGCCACAAGCGTCGCGCGTGCCAGACGATCGCGCGTGACGGCATGATCGTCGAAACCCAGGTCAATCGCATCGCCGAGCAGGAGGCCTTATGAGCCTGCATCCGGTGATCGTCGGCGGCGGCCCGGCGGGCATGGCCGCGGCCATTGAACTGGCTCGGCACGGTGTGCGCAGCACCTTGCTGGAAGAAGCCTCGCGGCTTGGCGGTGTGGTCTATCGCGGGCCGTTGCGCGATGGCGTTCAGCTCGACTATCTGGGGCCACGCTATTCAGAAATCCTGAGCCGCTTGCACGGTGAATTCCAGGAACAGTCGGGGCTGATCGATGTGCGGCTCAATCATCGCGTGGTCGGTGCCGAGGGCACTCGTGCACTGGTGGTGCTGGATGGCGACGAGCGCTTGCACGAATTCGAGTATCCGCAACTGCTGCTGGCGGCCGGTTGCCATGAACGCAGCGTGCCGTTTCCCGGCTGGACCTTGCCTGGCGTGATTCTGCTCGGCGGGCTGCAGTTGCAAATCAAGAGCGGCGTGGTCAAGCCTCAGGGCCCGGTGGTCATTACCGGCACCGGTCCGTTGCTGCCGCTGGTGGCGTGTCAGTTGCACGCGTCCGGGGTCACGGTCGCCGGGGTCTACGAGGCCTGCGGGTTTGGCAAGATCGCCCGGGAAAGCCTGGCGTTGCTGAACAAACCGCAGCTGTTTCTCGATGGCTTGAGCATGTTGACGTTCTTGAAACTGCACGGCATCCCGATGCATTACGGCTGGGGCGTAGTTGCGGCCCAGGGTGAGGGCGAGTTGAAATCCGTCACCGTGGCGCCGTATTCCCGCACTTGGGAACCGGACCTGAGTCGCGCCGAAACCATTGCCGTCCAGACCCTGGCGGTCGGCTACGGCTTTATCCCACGCACTCAACTTAGCCAGCAAATGGGCCTGAACCATGGCTTCAGCGATGACGGCTACCTGCGGGCCAGCGCCAATATCTGGCAGCAAAGCAACGAGCCCCACGTGCACCTGGCCGGTGACATGGGCGGGATTCGCGGTGGCGAAGCGGCAATGTTCGCCGGGCGGATCGCGGCGCTATCGATCCTGTTGCAACGGGACGTACTGGACAAGAAACTGGCGTTGGTCCGACGTGACCGCTATCTGTCGAAATTCAAGGCGATTGTGCGCTTTCGTGCGGCGGTCGATCGCTACACCGAACGCGGTGCCGGGCAGACCGCATTGCCTGCCGCTGACACGGTGATCTGCCGCTGCGAACACGCAACCCGCGCCGACATCGACCGGGCGCTGGAGCAAGGCGTGCAAGACATGGCCAGCCTGAAAATGCGCACCCGGGTCAGCATGGGCGATTGTCAGGGCCGGATGTGCGTCGGTTATTGCAGCGACCGGTTGCGCGAAGCCACTGGGCGTCAGGATGTGGGCTGGCTGCGACCGCGTTTTCCCATCGATCCGATTCCGTTTTCAGCCTTCCACAACGCCGCCACGGAGACTGCCAACCATGAGTAAGTTCTATGACGTGGTCATCGCCGGCGGCGGTGTGATCGGGGCGTCCTGCGCCTATCAGTTGTCCAAGCGCAAAAACCTCAAGGTGGCGCTGATCGACTTCAAGCGTCCGGGCAACGCGACCCGGGCCTCGGCCGGTGGCTTGTGGGCTATTGGCGAGTCAGTGGGGTTGGGCTGCGGGGTGATTTTCTTTCGCATGATGTCGGCCAATCGCAAGCGCGAAGCCCACGGCTCAGCGGTAGTGGTGGATTCCAGCACGCCGCACATCCTGCCGCAGTCGTTCTTTGATTTCGCCTTGCAATCCAACGCGATGTACCCGGCGCTGCACAAGGAGTTGCAAGACAACCACGGGATGGATTTCAAGTTCGAGAAGACCGGACTGAAGTTTGTGATCTACGACGATGAAGACCGGCTCTACGCCGAGCATATCGTTGCCTGCATTCCGCATTTGGCGGATCAGGTGCGCTGGCTCGATCAGGCCGCCCTGCGCGAAGCCGAGCCAGCCGTCAGCCACGAGGCGAGGGGAGCGCTGGAGTTCCTTTGCGATCACCAGGTCAGCCCGTTCCGCCTGGCCGATGCCTATACCGAAGGCGCGCGACAGAACGGCGTGGACCTGTATTTCAACGCCAACGTCACCGGGGTGCTGCACCACGGCTCGCGGGTCACCGGCGTGCAAACCGCCGAGGCCGGGGTGTTTCATTGCGACACGCTGATCAATGCGGCGGGCGCCTGGGCGGCGGACCTGAGCGAACAGGCCACCGGGATTCGCATACCGGTGAACCCGGTGAAGGGACAAATCCTGCTGACCGAGCGCATGCCGAAGATCCTGCGCGGTTGCCTGACCACCAGCGATTGCTACGTGGCGCAGAAGGACAACGGTGAAATCCTGATCGGCAGCACCACCGAAGACAAAGGCTTCGACGTCACTACCACCTACCCGGAAATCGCCGGGCTGGTGCAAGGCGCGGTGCGCTGCATTCCGGAGCTGGCTGACGTGAATCTCAAGCGCACCTGGGCCGGGCTGCGTCCGGGGTCGCCGGATGAATTACCGATTCTGGGGCCGATGAAGGGAGTGGAGGGGTATCTGAATGCCTGCGGGCACTTCCGCACCGGCATCCTGACGTCGGCGATTACCGGGGTGTTGCTGGATAAACTGGTGAACCACGAACCGCTGCCGCTGGACATCACACCGTTCCTGGCGGACCGGTTTGAGGTGAAGGGCGCGGTTGAGGTGAAGGCACTGGAAACCGCCTGACCCCTTGTGGGAGCGGGCTTGCTCGCGAAAGCGGTGTATCAGTCAGCATTGATTCGACTGACACGGCCTCTTCGCGAGCAAGCCCGCTCCCACACTGGTTCTTAGGTGTATCCACAATTTGTGGTCAACCAGAGTCCCTGTGGGAGCGAGCCTGCTCGCGAAGGCGGCCTGTCTATTACGCAAGCCTTCAAGCCTTACCCGACTCCTGCTCCTCCAACTGATCCGACTCAAACAACTTGGCCAGTTCCGCCCGCGCTTCCTGCGCGGTTTGCAACACCTTCGCCGCATCGTCATACACCGCATGCTGCGCTTCAAGCACCTGTTCATCGTGATGCTTGAAGCGTTTGATCCGCGCATCCGCCTGCGCCTGGGTCAGTCCGAGGCCAACCAGTGTGCGCCGACTCATTTCCAGGCTGGAATAGTAGGTCTCCCGAATCGCCTCGGCGCCGAGGTCGACCAAGCGGTGAACGTGCTGGCGGTTGCGCGCCCGGGCGATGATTTTGATGTGCGGGTACAAGCGGTGTACCACTTCGGCGGTCTTGATATTGGTGTCCGGGTCGTCCGTGGCGATCACGAAATATTCCGCCTGCTCGACCTTGGCTGCACTGAGGATTTCCGGGCGCATCGGGTCGCCGTAGAACACCGGCACACCGCCGAAGCTGCGGGACAGTTCGATGGTTTCCACGGACGTGTCCAGCGCCACGAACTTGATGTTCTGCGCGCGCAGAATCCGCGAAACGATCTGGCCCATCCTGCCCATACCGGCAATCACCACACGCGGGGCGTCGGTGTCGATGTCGCGGAATTTTTCCGGCACCACCACTGGCTGCACTTTCGGCGAATACAGCCGCGCACACAGCAGCAACAGCAGCGGCGTCACGGCCATGGACAGGGTAATCGTCAGCACCAGCAGGTCGTACAGACGCGGCTCGAACAGGCCCTGATCGCGACCGATCTTGAACACCACAAACGCAAACTCACCGCCCGCCGCGAGTACGATGCCGAGGCGAATCGCGCTGACCTTGCCCAAACCACCGGCCAGGCGCCCGACAACAAACAACAGCGGCAGCTTGATCGCGATCAGCAGCAGGGTCAGCCCGAGCACCGTGATTGGCGCGCTCAGCAGCAGACTCAGGTTGGCGCCCATACCGACGCTGATAAAGAACAGCCCCAGCAACAAACCCTTGAACGGTTCGATCTGCGCTTCCAGTTCGTGACGGTATTCGGAGTCCGCCAACAGCAATCCGGCGAGGAATGCGCCCAATGCCATCGACACGCCGACCAGATCCATCAGCCACGCGGTACCGATCACCACCAGCAACGCGGTGGCGGTAGAGACTTCCGGCAGACCGGTTTTAGCCACCACCCGGAACACCGGCCGCAGCAGATAACGCCCACCGATCACCACTACGGCAATACTGCCCAACACCCGCAAGCCATGGTTCAAATCTTCGGCGGCGCTGGTGGTGTGATCACCTCCCGCCAGCAACGGCACCATGGCGATCAGCGGGATTGCAGCAATGTCCTGGAACAGCAGAATCGCGAACGCCAGACGCCCATGGGGACTGGTCAGCTCCTTGCGCTCGGCGAGGCTCTGTAAACCAAACGCGGTGGACGACAACGCGAGGCCCAGGCCCAGCACTATCGCGCTGTTCAGCGACTGGCCGAACACAAACAGTGCCAGCACGCCGATGACCGAGCCCGTCAGCAATACCTGCGCAAGGCCGACGCCGAACACCGATTTGCGCATCACCCATAAACGTCGCGGCGACAGCTCCAGGCCGATGATAAACAGCAGCAACACCACCCCGAGCTCGGAGATATGACTGACGCTTTGCGGATTGCCGATCAAGCCCAGCACCGACGGCCCGATGATCACCCCGGCAAACAAATAACCCAGCACCGCGCCCAATTGCAGGCGTTTGGCCAAAGGCACGGTGAGCACCGCCGCGAACAGAAACACGACAGCGGCTTGCAACAGGTTGCCTTCATGGGGCATGGCGAAACTCCATAGACTCGGTATAGCGGGGGTGACAAGGATAAAGGCTGAGGCCGCGTGCGTCAGCCTTGCAGATGAAATCAAGTTGCCTGACAGATCGCCTTCGCGAGCAGGCTCGCTCCCACAGGGGATCTGTGCCGTACACATCATCTGCGGCCGCTAATAACCCCCCTGTGGGAGCGGGCTTGCTCGCGAAAGGGCCGTCACATCCAACATCCTTTTCGCCAGACACACCGCCTTCGCGAGCAAGCCCGCTCCCACAGGGGATCTGGGTTGGTACACATATCCTGTGCCCAGCAGAGCCTCATGTGGGAGCGGGCTTGCTCGCGAAGGGGCCATCACATCCAACACCCTTTTCGCCAGACACACCACCTTCGCGAGCAGGCTCGCTCCCACAGGGGATCCGGGTTGGTACACATATTCTGTGCCCGCCAGAGAACACCCTGTGGGAACGAGCTTGCTCGCGAAGGCGTCCTCACTAGCAACATCAATTTCCAGGACTAATAGTTTAAGCTGATCAATAAACCTCCCGAGCTCAACCAATGGCCATCAACTTCGACCTCAACGACCTGCAAGCCTTCCGCGCGGTGGTTGAGCAGGGCAGCTTTCGCAAGGCTGCCGACACGGTGCGTATTTCCCAACCGGCCCTGAGCCGGCGCATCGAAAAGCTTGAAGACGCCCTCGGCGTAAAACTCTTCGAGCGCACCACCCGCAAAGTCAGCCTGACCCAGGCCGGGCGCGGTTTCATTCCCAGTGTCGAACGTCTGCTGGACGATCTGGATGTAGCGCTGCTGGGTATCAGCGAAGTCGCCTCAACCCGTCTCGGCCATGTCACCGTCGCCTGCGTGCCGTCGGCGGCGTATTACTTCATGCCGCGAGTGATCGCGCATTACCACCGACAATTTCCGCGGATCAAGGTCAAAGTCCTCGATTCCAGCGCCCACGACGTGCTGAGTGCCGTGGTCAATGGCGAGGCGGATTTCGGCCTGAGTTTCATGGGCACCCTCGAAGCAGAAGTCGAATTCGAACCGCTGGTGCAGGAAGGCTACGTGGTGGCCTGTCGGCGCGATCACCCATTGGCCGGGCGCGGCAGCGTGACCTGGGACGAGTTTTACCAGCAAGACTACATTTCCCTCGACAAGACCTCGGGTAATCGCTTCTTGCTCGATCAAGCACTGGCCGGTGTGGTGCCGCAGCGGCCAAGCATCTGCGAAACCCGTCATGTGACGACGATGATCGGTCTGGTGGAGGCGGGGCTGGGTGTGGCGGCGGTGCCGTTGATGGCGATGCCGGCGGAGGATCACCCGATTTTGACTCGGGTGCCGCTGACCGATCCGCAAGTGATGCGCAGTGTCGGCTTGATCAAGCGCCGGGGTCGAACCTTGACCCCGGCAGCGTTGGAATTGGAGCGGCTGGTGGTGGAAATGAAAGTCCAGCCACCAACGATCAGCGGCTGACCGAATCCAGTCCCGTGGCTTGTACCTGCGGCTGAACGGCCGGCGAAGCCAGGTAAGCCAGCAACGCCTTGGCCTGCGCCGGGTGTTGCGCACCCACCGGAATGCCAGCGGCGAAGCGGGTCACCGACTGCACCGACTCGGGAATCTTCGCCACAAAACTCACCCCCGGTACCGGCAGCAACTCGCTGACCTGCTGGAAGCCGAGTTGGTAATCGCCCGTGGCAACCACCGAGCCCACCGGGATTTTCGGGATCATCTTCGACTTCGGCTTGAGCTGGTCTTCGATACCCAATTTCTTGAACAGCTGCTCTTCGATGTACACACCGCTGGCGCTGTCGGAATAGGCCACCGATTGCGCACCGAGCAGGGTCTTTTTCAGGCCCTCCACCGAACTGATGTCCGGTTTCGCCGCGCCTTCGCGCACCACCAGGCCGATGCGTGAGTCCGCCAGTTCAACCCGTGAAGCGGGGTCGACTTTGCCTTGTTTGATCAAGTCATCCAGTGCGTAGCCGACCATGATCACCACGTCGGCCTGTTCACCGCGCGCCAGGCGATTAGGGATCGCCTCCGGCGCCTTGCCCATGGACGGACCGAGTGCCGTATCCAGCGTATTGCCGGTGGACGCGGCGAATTCAGGGCCGAGGATTTTGTAGGCCGCAGTAAATCCGCCCGAGGTCATCACACGAATTTCTTCAGCCTGGGCGACGGCGCTCAGACTCGCGATGAGGATCAGTGCTGCATAGTTGAAAAGCTTTTTCATCGAATGGTTCTCGCAGTTAAAGGTCGGTCACGACACGGCCGGTTGCAGGCGCCCGGAAGCGCGGCGATAGAGAAACAGCGTCGCGCACAGCGCACAGAGCGCGGCGAAACTCATCCAGTAACCGGGTGCCGCCTTGTCGCCGGTGTACTGGATCAACATGGTCGACATCGCCGGGGTGAAACCACCAAACACTGCGGTGGCCAGGCTGTACGCCAGCGAGAACCCGGCGACTCGCACTTCCACCGGCATGATTTCGGTGAGTGCGGCGATCATCGCGCCGTTGTACAAGCCATAGATGAACGACAACCACAGCAACACCAGCAGCATGTTGATGAAACTCGGCGCGTTCACCAGATACGTCAATGCCGGATAGGCCGTGGCCAGAGTCAGTAAAGCCATGGCGATCAGCACCGGACGCCGTCCGATGCGATCGGACAAGGCACCGCCCAGCGGCAGCCAGAAGAAGTTGGAAACACCGACCAGCAGCGTCACCAGCAACGCATCGGACGTGCTCAAGTGCAGCACGGTTTTGCCGAAGGTCGGTGCGTACACGGTGATCAGGTAAAACGCGGTAGTAGTCAGGGCGACCATCATCATCCCGGCGAACACGATCACCCAGTTCTGCGCGAGGGTGCGGAACACATCGCCCATGCTCGGACGGTGCTTGCGCGCGGCGAACTCTTCCGTTTCTTCCAGGTTGCGGCGCAGGAAGAAGATGAACGGCACGATCATGCAGCCCACGAAAAACGGAATCCGCCAGCCCCAGTCGGCAATCATGGCCGGCGCCATCCATTGGTTCAGCCCATAACCCAGCGCTGCAGCGACGATGATCGCCACTTGCTGGCTGGCCGACTGCCAACTGGTGAAAAAGCCCTTGTTACCCGGCGTGGCGATCTCCGAGAGGTACACCGAGACACCGCCCATTTCCGCACCGGCGGAGAAGCCCTGCAGCAAGCGGCCAATCAACACGATGGCCGGCGCGAACAGCCCGATGCTTTCGTATCCGGGCACCAGCACAATCAGAATCGTGCCGCTGGCCATGATCGACAGTGTGACGATCAGCCCTTTGCGCCGGCCCACATCATCGATATAGGCACCCAGCACCACGGCGCCGAGTGGGCGCATCAGGAAACCGGCGCCAAACACCGCGAAGGTCATCATCAGGGAGGCGAATTCGCTGCTGGCCGGGAAGAACACGGCGGCGATCTGCGTGGCGTAGAAGCCGAAAAGGAAGAAGTCGAACTGTTCGAGGAAATTGCCCGACGTGACCCGGAAAATCGCACCGGCCCGGGAACGACCGGAAGGGATTGCTGCTGTCATTGACGTGTACTCCACCGCTTTTATGACGTGCGCCGCGTGGGGGCGGCGCACGGTTCTTATTGGGGCGGATAGTGGAGCAGGGGCATCGATATGTTAATTGCATAGTTGGCATGTATTGATGCGTGAGGCGGATCAATGGGCTGGGGTTGTTGGTGTCTGGCCTACCGCCTTCGCGAGCAGGCTCGCTCCCACAGGGGGGCTTCAGCGAACACAGAATCAGCGAACAACCGCGAACAACTGTGGGAGCGAGCCTGCTCGCGAAGGCGTCCAAATAGGCAACCCACCCGTCAGATAAATCATCTCTATAGTAGGGAGTGATCCGCCGTTCGCGCAGCCCGAGTGTCTGGCATTTTTGCCGCTTCAACCATAGGGAACGTGCCATCCCATTGCGCATCGATACGCCGGATTCGCTCACTCAAGTCAGGATGCGTTGCAAATAAACGCTCCATTACCGACGACGTGCCAGGACTGAAAAACAGGTGGCTGAACTCACCGGCTCTTTTGGCGTTGATGTGTGAGCCTTGGGCATAACCACCAATCTTTTTCAGTGCGCCAGCAATGCTGTCAGGGTTACGGGTGTACTGCACGGCGGTAGCATCAGCCAGGAACTCGCGTTGCCGACTGACGGCTGCCTTGATCAGGCTGCCCAACAAACTTCCGGCAAATCCGGCCACACACAAAATCAGACCGATAAACAGACCCACTATCTTGAGACGGTTGTCACGCTGATTTCCCTGACTCACTTTGAGCAGGATCAGGCCGCCCATGAGGCCCAGGACCAACAAGCCACTAACGACTGCCACCATGTGCATGTTCAGGCGCATGTCACCGTTGTAGATATGGCTGAATTCGTGGGCGATCACGCCTTGCAGTTCTTCCCGTGTAAGCAGTGTTATCGCCCCCTGCGTCACGCCGATCACTGCATCCTTAGGGGTAAACCCTGCCGCGAAAGCATTGATGCCTTCATCCGGCAGCAGATAGACGGTCGGCACCGTCACGCCCGAGGCAAGGGCCATTTCTTCGACGATGTTGAGCAGGCGTTGCTCTTCCAGCGTTCGGCCGCCTTGATCGATCTGGCGTCCACCCAATTCTTCGGCAATGACTTTACCGCCAGCCAGAAGCTGGGCGTACTTGGCCAGGCTACCGAGTAAAACAACGCCAATGATGATCGATGCTGGCACCGTGATGTTTTGCCACTTGATGACCAATGTATCGCTGCCGTCGTTGGCACGATCAAGGCTGAAGATGAGGCTGGTGACGGTGATCAGGCTAAGCACCGCCAGGCTCATTAGCAGGACGAGTAACGCTGTCCGGTGTTTGGCCTGGCGTTGTTGTGCGAAAAAATTCATCGAGCCATCCGTGGGCAACGTGTCAGAAGGAAACCTGTGGGGTTTGTTGAATAGCCGCGGTGTCGGCAAATTCCAGCGGGGTGGCATCAGCGCCATGGCCGAAGCGAGCGGCGAATAGCACGGCGGGGAAGCTTTGCTTGAGGTTGTTGTAAGTCAGTACTGCATCGTTGAACACCTGTCGTGCGAAGGTCACTTTGTTTTCGGTGCTGCTGATTTCTTCACTCAGTTGCTGCATGGCCTGCGAAGCCTTGAGTTCGGGATAGGCTTCCAGGGTTACGCTTAGGCGACCCATGGCACTGTTGAGCACGCCATCGGCAAGGCTCAGTTGGGCAATATTTCGAGCATCTCCCGGTTGCGCCTGTGCGGCCTTGAGCCCGGCCAGTGCGTTATTTCGCGCAGAAATGACGGCCTCCAGCGTTTCGCGCTCGTGGGCCAGATAACCCTTGGCGGTGGCCACCAGATTGGGAATCAGGTCGTAGCGGCGTTTGAGTTGAACCTCAACCTGCGCGAAGGCGTTGGTGATTTCGTTACGGCGGGCGACCAGGTTATTGAAGAGCCCGATGGCATACAGAACGCAGAGAATCAGGATGGCCAAAATGACCAGCATGACAATATTGGAAGTACTCATGGTGTGATGTCCTTGTTCACTCTGCGGGATTTTGCGCAGGATGTTAGCGGAAAACCCAGGGTTTGACTGCTGTCGGCCGCGCTGGCTGATTGCTTGGCTTACAGTCTGTATGAATGGTTTCGAATGTTTGATGGTGGTCGTGGTCCCACTTCGAACACCGCATTTTTTATAGAGGTTCACCGATGAACAGCAAAACCCTTATCGCCAGCCTCGCCCTTGTCGCCGGCATCGCCACTATCAGCCCCATCGTCCAGGCCGCAGATCCACCCCAGAAAACCGTCCAGCCCGGCGTCAACAATTCCCGCAGCCTGGTGAAAGGCGACCGCGCACCGGACATGTATCAACGCAGCGAAAAAGCCGTGAAGAACTGGAAGGCCAAAGGCCTGAAGGCGCCGTCGGCTGATGCGCAGTGGGTGCAGATCAATGACAAGTACATGATGGTGAAGATCACGAACGGGACGATTGTGGATGTCACGCCGGTAGAGCGGTAAGCGGCGCAGCTAGCGTCTTGGCGCGTGTTCGGAGTTATTCACTATGAGCACGCGCCGGGCTGATAGCCCCCAACCGATACTGATTATTCCCACTGCGCTTCGCCTCATACATCGCCAGATCCGCAATATGAATCAGCCGATCCATGCTCGGCGCATGATCCGGGAACACCGCGACCCCAAGACTGGTGCCGATGTGCCGCTGATCGTTGCCGATCGTTACCGGCGGTGAAAGCTCGATGAAAATGTTCTGACAGATGCTGCGCGCTTCGTCCTGCAAGTTGATGCCTGTGGGCAAGCCTTGCAGGATGACCACGAATTCGTCGCCGCCAATCCGGGCGACAGTGTCGGTTGCGCGCAGGATTTTTTTCAGCCGTGTGGCTGTGGTAACCAACACCCGATCGCCCGCCGCATGACCGTAATGGTCATTGATGGCCTTGAATCCATTGAGGTCGACAAACACCAGCGCCACCCGTGTTGCGCTAATCCGCGCCTGCTCAAGTGCTTCGGACAAGCGTTCTTCCAGGACAATGCGATTGGGTAGGCCGGTCAGCGGGTCGTAGTGGGCCAGGTGTTGCAGGTAACTGGCCGAGGCTTTTTCTTCGGTGATGTCGCGCACCACGCCCATCATTTTGATCGTGGTGTCGTGATCGTTCTTCACCACATTGCCGGTTTCGCGCAGCCAACGGATGGTGCCGTCCGGCCAGACCACACGGTATTCCTCGTCATGGTTCTCGCCGGTTTCCAGGCAACGTAATTCACCGGCACGGACCTTGACCCGGTCGTCCGGGTGCACGCAGGAGCAGAACAAGGTGTAGGAGGGCGTGACTTCGCCAATCTTGAACCCGAACATGCCGTAGATCGCCTCCGACCAGTAGAGCTTGTCGGTGTCCACGTCCCAGTCCCACGTGCCGATACGCGCGAAGTACTGGCTGCGCTTGAAGCGTTCAGCGTCACCGTCCAGGTGAATGTTTTGTCCTTTGGACAGGCTGGCAATCAAGGCACGGCATTCGGTCAACTGCTGTTGCAGGGAATACTGGCGCCAGAGCAACGCGACCAGCAGGGCAAGCATCACTGAGCCAATGGCAGCGCTGATCCAGAGGAAACTCATTCAGGAATGGCCGTCATGACATGTTCAACCGTGGGGGTGATGGTGCTTATCTTAGTTCAGGCTGACGAGCGTAAATAGATCCAAACCGCGCCGAACGGTTGCCAATTGCTCGCAAATCTGGGAAAACGACGCCCATAAGCCCTACCGAGGGAATGAACAGACGAGTGCATGTAATGAATGATGAGCTTCAGGTAATCGACCTTGAACCGGGTGATGGCAAAGCAGCGGTCAAAGGCGCGCTGATCACCACGCAATATCGTGGGTGGCTGGAAGACGGTACCGAGTTCGATTCTTCCTACAGCCGAGGCAAACCTTTTCAGTGTGTGATCGGGACTGGGCGGGTGATCAAGGGCTGGGACCAGGGAATTATGGGCATGCAAGTGGGCGGTAAGCGCAAGCTGCTGGTGCCGGCGCATTTGGCGTATGCCGAACGCACGATGGGCGCGATTCCGCCGAATTCGAATCTGGTTTTCGAGATTGAATTGCTGGAAGTGCTGACGCGGGATGATTGATGGATTGCCCGTGGTTTGAAACGAAAAAACCCGCCATCTCGGTGAAATGAGGGCGGGTTTTTTGTTGTGTTGGGGAAGAAGATCAAAAGATCGCAGCCTTCGGCAAAGCCCCTTTTGCGAACAGGAGGTTCCAAGCGTGATTGAATTCAAAGTCATGAGACTGCTGGCATCCCTTGCGAAGCCGCCATCCCGTGTGTTCATGATTGGCGATAAACGTGATGACATGGTGGTCGCCCAGCGCAATGCGGTGATCCCGGTAGGGGCACTTTGGGGCTATGGATCCGTCGATGAATTGAAGGACAGTGGAGCGCTCGCCCTCGCCGACACACATTGGACATCACCTGGCGTTGTCGAAGGCTTGCTGCCGACAATTTGACCAGAAGCAACATAGCCTCAATACGCTACCCGCTCTCGCATGTGTTTCCAGTAACACCTTGCCACTCCCAGTCATATGAACGACCATGCTTGCCGTATAGGGATAGGGGGTATAGGTATGTCGCATATTCACGAACACAAAGACGATCTGCTCAACCGCGTCCGACGCATCGCCGGGCAGGTGCAAGCGGTGGAGAAGGCGCTGGAATCCGACGCTGACTGTGCCAAGACCCTCCACCTGGTCGCGGCGATCCGTGGCGCGGTCAACGGTTTGATGGATCAGTTCATCGACGCCCACGCCCGTGAGCACGTGGCCCATCCCGATCTCAGCAACGAACAGCGCGCCCAAGGCGTGGAAGAGTTGCTGCAAGCCATCCGCCGTTACTCGAAATAGAGGCCGATCACCATGACGCTGACACCTCAGGTTGCATCCTTCACGCATAACCACATGTTTCTCGGCGCTTCCCATGATGAAAATGGCCGCCGCACGTTGTGGGTGGTGGCGCTGACGTTTGTGATGATGATTGGAGAGATCGCCGCCGGTTACATGACGGGTTCCATGGCGCTGCTGGCAGACGGTTTTCACATGGCGACCCATGCCGTGGCCCTTGGCATCGCGGCGGCGGCCTATGGGTTTGCCCGGCGCCACGCCAGTAATGCGCGATTCAGCTTTGGCACGGGCAAGGTCGGTGATCTGGCCGGTTTTGCCTCGGCAATGGTGCTGGGGCTGGTGTCGCTCGGGATCGCTGGCGAGTCGATTCTGCGGCTGTTTCAACCGACCACCGTGGCCTTCACTGAAGCGACGATTATTGCGGTGGTGGGGCTGGCGGTGAACATCGTCAGTGCATTCCTGCTGGCGGGACATCATGGGCCTCACGGTCATGATCACGGCCACGACCATGGACACCATCACGACAACAATCTGCGTTCTGCCTACATCCACGTCCTGGCCGATGCCCTGACCTCGATCCTGGCCATCGCCGCATTGTTGGCCGGCCGCTATCTGGGCTGGGTCTGGCTTGATCCGGTAATGGGCATTGTCGGCGCCGTTGTCATCGCGAAATGGGCCTATGGCCTGATGCGCGACAGCGCCGCCGTGCTGCTCGATACCACCGATGAACACGTGGCTGGGGAAATTCGCGAATTGCTGGAATCGTCCGGGGACGTGACCATCAGCGACCTGCACGTCTGGCAGGTCGGTCCCGAGGCGCGAGCAGCGATTGTCAGTGTGGTGACGGCGGCCAGTGTCAGCGCCGACGCCATTCGCGAACGCCTGTCTTCAGTTCACGAGTTGTCTCACCTGACGGTGGAACACCGCATTGCGTAACGATCAAGATTGGGCCTCGCTGAAAAGCGCAATCCGACCATTCAGGGAAGGGCGGTAGTGCCAGGTCAAACCGTCCAGCTTGGGTTTTATCGCCAGTATCTGCGTCAACGTTGCGCTGGCGATGCTCAAGGCCAGCGTCTGCCCGGGACATTGATGGCGGCCGCTGCCGAAGGTGAAGCTGCGACGATTCGGACGGTCGAGGATGAACGCGTCGGGGTTGTCGTTCAGCAGCGGATCGCGGTTGGCCGAGGCCAGCAGCACCAGGATTGTATCGCCGGGCTCCAGGCGCACGCCGTCGATTTCACAAGACGCGGCGACGAAGCGGCGGGTGTTTTGAACCGATGGATCGAAGCGCTGGGTTTCTGCGATCAGGTCGTCGGTGAAGGGTAAGTCGCGTTGCAATGACGGGTTTCGAATCAACGCCACCAATGCGTTGCCGATCAACCCGGCCGTGGCTTCATAGGTTTGCGAACACAGCCCGATCAGGTTGGCGATCAGCATTTCATTATCCGAATACGTGAATCGCTGCTTGATGCCGTTCAACAGCGAACTCTGCGCATCCGGATCCTCCAGCAATTCGATGAAATACCCCCGCAACTGTTCAGCCGCTCCGTGGGCAGCGTCCAGTTGAACGGGGCTGCTCAACGGCGACAGGCAAGCCACGAAATCGGCGGTCAACTCGCTGACAAATCGTGCCTGGGCGGGTGAGAACCCCAACAACGCTGCCACCACGCCGACCGGACCGCGAAACATCGCTTTGGACAAACCCTCCGCATCCGCAGTGATCAAACGCGCACTGACCAACGCCTGCACTTCCTTCACATCAATCAATGCAAGCCCCGGCTCAATCGCCGACCGAGGGCAATGCTGCCGTTCACCCTCGTTCATGCGCATCAACCGGCCAAACACCTCGCCAGCCAACCCGTCAGCAATCGACTTGGGCACCGGTTCAGTTGACGGACGCACGTGGCAATCCGGATGCGCCAGCACCGCCGCCACGGTCGCGGCACTGCTGGCCACCCACAGTTTCAGTCCTTGATGAAAAACCAGTCCGCCCTCGGCGCGTAGTTGTGCGTAATAGGGATAAGGATCGGCATGAGTCGCAGCGATGATCGGGTCCATGGGTCGCAGCCTTGTTCGTGGTGGGGAAAGTGTTGCTACTATCTCCAGTTCACAAGGGCCTTGATTCGTCCGGGAGCGAAATATGAACGTTGAACAACACGACATCGGCGTCTCTCAAGTGGCAGCTGCGATTGCGGAGCCGGCCCGGACGAAAATCCTCTGTTCGCTAATGGACGGCCACGCCCGCACCAGCACCGAGCTGGCGACCATTGCAGAGGTCAGTGCCTCCACGGCCAGCGCGCACCTGGCCAAACTCAAGGAACTGGCACTGTTGCGGCTGCACGTTCAGGGCCGCCATCGTTATTACAGCCTCGCTGACAAACGGGTGGCTCAGGCGCTGGAAGCCTTGATGGTGATTGGCCAGAACGCCGCGCCGACCTTCAACCCGCGCACGCCGGATCGCCTGCAATTCGCCCGCACCTGCTACGACCATATGGCCGGCACCTTGGCGGTGTTGCTGCACGACCGGATGATTGAGGCGGGGTGGGTGCTGGAAACCGACGAGCAGGTTTATCAACTGAGCGACAGCGGCGAAGCGTTTTTCGAAGGGTTGGGTATCGAGGTCAAGGATTTGAGCACGAAGCGTCGCCGCTTCGCCTGCCCGTGCCTGGACTGGAGCGTGCGCCGGCCGCATCTGGGCGGCTCGCTGGGGGCGGCGTTGTTGCAGGTGGCGATCAAGCGTAAATGGGTGACCCAGGACCTGGACAGTCGGGCATTGGCGTTGACGGCGGTGGGGCGCAAGGAGATGGGCGCGCGGTTTGAGCTGGTGCTGCCCACCGATCTTTCCTACGCCCGGAAATCCCAGACATACTCGACCACCCGCACCGCCAGCACCAGGTAGATCAAAAATAAAATCACCTGGAACGCCGTGTGATACGGCAGTCGGGACAAGCGCCGCAAACCGTCGCTGACATTGAGCAGCATCAGCAGCGCCGATACCGCGATCAGCGCCCAGCCCGCCACATCCGAGGTGAGCAGCCCCATGTACGGATGGTGCTCGCTGTGCAACGCATTGGTGCCCGCCGCGAATAGCAACGCGCAGACCAGCAGATTCTTGATGTTGTCGAACACCTGCGTGGTGAAGTCGGTGTCCAGCAAGGCCAGATACTTTCGCCAGAGTTTGCCCATGGTTTCCTGACACCTGTCGATTGCGAGTGCACGGGCAAGTCTAGTGACGAATCGGGCATAGCGTCGATTTCATCCTGTCCGATGAGAGGTGCGTTGATGGCTTGTGCACGAAAGGCCGACTCTATACTGTATATCCGAACAGTATCAGGCATTGACCATGGAACTCATCGACAAGCTCAGCATTCTCGCCGACGCGGCCAAGTACGACGCGTCCTGCGCCAGCAGCGGGGCGCCCAAGCGCAGTTCCGAGGGCAAGAGCGGCTTGGGCTCCACCGATGGCATGGGCATTTGCCACAGCTACACGCCGGACGGGCGTTGTGTCTCGCTGCTGAAAATCCTGCTGACCAATTTCTGTCTCTACGATTGCCAGTATTGCGTCAACCGCCGTTCCAGCGATGTGCCCCGGGCGCGCTTCACGCCTGAAGAAGTGGTCACGCTGACCATGGATTTCTACCGGCGCAACTGCGTCAGCGGCTTGTTTTTAAGTTCCGGGATCATCCGCTCGGCGGACTACACCATGGAGCAGTTGATCCGCGTGGCCAAGTTGCTGCGCGAAGACCACGAGTTCCGGGGCTACATCCACCTCAAGACCATCCCCGAAGCTGATCCGGCGCTGATCGAGGAAGCGGGGCGCTATGCCGACCGGCTGAGCGTCAACATCGAACTGCCCACCGACGCCAGCCTGCAAACCCTGGCCCCGGAAAAGCAATTGGGCTCGATCAAACAAGCGATGCAAACCATCTACACCGGCGAACAAACCGTGCTCAACGAACCTAGGGCGCCGAAATTCGCCCCAGCGGGACAGAGCACGCAGATGATCGTCGGCGCCGATGACACCGACGACAGCACCATTTTGCATAGCGCCCAGGCGCTGTATGGCAACTACCGTCTGCGTCGGGTGTATTACTCGGCGTTCAGCCCGATCCCCAACAGTCCGAAAAGCGTGCCGCTCGCCGCGCCGCCGCTGATGCGCGAACACCGCTTGTATCAGGCCGATTTTCTGTTGCGCAGCTACGGATTCACTGCTGGCGAGTTGTTCAAGGGGCCCGGGCACCTGGCGCTGGACATTGACCCGAAACTGGCCTGGGCATTGGAGAATCGGGAGGTGTTTCCACTGGATCTCAACCGCGCAGCGGCGTCATTGATTGCGCGCATTCCCGGGATTGGCCTGCGCACCACCGAACGGCTGGTGGAACTGCGCCAGCAACGGCACATTCGCTACGAAGACCTGGCACGCATGCGCTGCGTATTGGCCAAGGCCAAGCCATTCATCATTACCAGCGATTACCACCCGCAGCAGGCCGAAGTCACCAGTCACTTGCTGTATCAACAACTGCGTGACCGGCCGCAGCCGCAACAGATGGGATTATGGGGATGATCAATCTGGATTGCGACGACCTGTTCGAGACCTGGCGTCAGCAGGCCCGTTGGCTGCTCAGTCATGAGGTCGATCCGAGTCTGGTCAGTTGGGCGTCGGAGGGTGTCACTGATCTGTTCGCCAGCGATGATGCGCCGCCCGAGGGCAATGGTCCGTTTCAGGCGCGAATCCCGCTGGCGTTGCTGGGTATTCTTGAAAGCGCCGCACGCTATCGCGGCGATCAACGTTGGAGTTTGCTGTATGAGGTGTTGTGGCGGGTCAGTCATGGCGACCGCACGGCGATGCTGGCCGGCGATAAGCTCGGCAGCGAACTGCAACGGCGAATCAAGCAAGTGCAGCGCGAAGCCCATCACCTGCATGCGTTCGTGCGTTTTGTCGAGCGGCCTCAAGCCAGCGAAGGCCCGCAATATGTCGCGTGGCATGAGCCGGCGCACGACATCCTGCACAGCGCCAGCGAGCATTTTGTCGCCCGAATGGGCCGCCACCGCTGGCTGATCGCCACGCCTCGCGACGGGGTCTACTACGATGGCCAACAGTTGATTCACCAACGCCAATGCCCGATTGAATGGCAACGGCTGGCGCAGAACGTTGACGATCCTCACGGTGATATGTGGCTGACCTACTACAGCCACATCTTCAACCCGGCGCGGCTGAATCCGAAGGTGATGCAGGGGCATCTGCCGGCGAGGTTCTGGAAGAATTTGCCTGAGGGGGCGTTGATTCCGGGGTTGATTACTCAGGCGCGTACCGGGAAACAGCAGGATGGGCAGGCCAGTGGGATCAAGGGAAGGGGCGGTAAGCGGATTGCGCTGGGAGAAAACAGACACGGTTCTGCGTGAACACAGAATATGTGTTCGACCGGGATTAGTGTGGGAGCGGGCTTGCTCGCGAAGGCGGCGTATCAGTCACATCTATGTTGGATGTACCGGCCTCTTCGCGAGCAAGCCCGCTCCCACAGGGGATCTCTATTGCCTTCGGACCTCATAAAAAAGCCCCCCATTGCCAGGCAATGGAGGGCTTTTGTGCAGCTGGCGTCAGGTCAAACCTTGACGATCCAGCCCGCTGGCGCTTCGATGTCGCCGGTTTGTACACCGGTCAGCTCTTTGTAGAGCTTCTGGGTGACCGGGCCGACTTCGGTTTCGCTGTGGAACACGTGCAGGTGGTCGTTGTAGCTGATGCCGCCGATCGGGGTGATCACGGCAGCCGTACCGCAAGCGCCGGCTTCCTTGAAGTCCGACAGCTTGTCGATCAACACGTCGCCTTCGACCACTTCCAGGCCCAGACGCGATTTAGCCAGCTCGATCAACGACAGACGGGTGATGCCCGGCAGTACCGACGGCGAGTTCGGGGTGACGAACTTGTTGTCGTGAGTGATCCCGAAGAAGTTGGCCGAGCCGACTTCCTCGATTTTGGTGTGGGTCATCGGGTCCAGGTAGATGCAGTCGGCAAAGTGCGCCTTCTTGGCCTGGGAGCCAGGCATCAGGCTGGCGGCGTAGTTGCCACCGACCTTGGCCGCGCCGGTGCCTTGTGGGGCTGCGCGGTCATAGCTGGAGATCAGGAAGTTGTGCGGGGTCAGGCCACCCTTGAAGTAGGCGCCGACCGGAATGCAGAAAATCGAGAAGATGAACTCGGGGGCGGTACGCACGCCGATGTTGTCACCCACGCCGATCACGAACGGACGCAGGTACAGCGCGCCGCCGGTGCCGTAAGGCGGAATGAAACGCTCGTTGGCGCGAACCACGGCTTTGCAGGCTTCGATGAACTGCTCGGTTTCGACGAACGGCATCAGCAGGCGTGCACAGCTGCGCTGCATGCGCAGGGCGTTCTGGTCCGGGCGGAACAGGTTGATCGAGCCGTCCTTGCAACGATAGGCCTTCATGCCTTCGAAGCACTGCTGGCCATAGTGAAGGGCAGTCGAGCCTTCGCTGATGTGCAGCACGTTATCTTCGGTCAGGGTGCCTGCGTCCCACTCGCCATTGCGCCAGTACGACAGATAGCGTTTGTCGGTCTTGATGTAGTCAAAACCCAGCTTGTCCCAGTTGATGCTTTCGTTACCCATGACACCCTCTATCACTTAACAACCGCCGAAACGGTTCAAGGCTTCTGACGTTTTTTGGATGGGGACAACAATACTTCATTCCGGGGTGGTTTCGCAGCCCGGAATTCGATCTCCACGACCATCGATGCTCTCGACGTAGCAGCTGTCGAGCGGAGCGAGGCAGCGTTCGGCGACGAAGTCGTCGTAATTCGGCTGACTCGGTCTGCCTGAAAAAACGCGATCAATGGTTTTGCGACGACTTCGTCGCCGAACGCTGCCTCGCGGTGCTCGACAGCTGCTACAGGGATCGGTGTGGTTTTAGAGGTGCAGCGCATGTCCCAAAGCACGCAACGCCGCTTCCTGCACCGCCTCACCCAGCGTCGGATGCGCATGGATGGTGCCGGCGATGTCTTCCAGCCGTGCGCCCATTTCCAGGCTCTGGCCGAACGCCGTTGACAACTCCGACACGCCAACACCCACCGCTTGCCAGCCCACAATCAGGTGATTGTCCCGACGAGCGATCACCCGCACGAAGCCGGTTTTCGATTCCAGCGTCATCGCCCGGCCATTCGCTGCGAACGGGAAGCTGGAAACGATGCAGTCCAGGCCGGCAGCTTTCGCCTCGTCCGGAGTCTTGCCGACCACCACCAGTTCCGGGTCGGTGAAGCACACGGCGGCAATGGCGGTAGGGTTGAACTCGCGGGTTTTGCCGCTGATCAGCTCGGCGACCATCTCGCCCTGGGCCATGGCCCGGTGCGCGAGCATCGGTTCGCCGCTCAGGTCGCCGATGGCGTAGACGTTGCGCATACTGGTCTGGCAGCGGTTGTCGATCTTGATCGCCGAACCGTTCATCGCCAGATTCAGGCCTTCGAGGTTCCAGCCCTGGGTGTTCGGCTTGCGGCCGACTGCGACCAATACCTGATCGGTTTCCAGATTCAAAATGTCGCCATCCGGATCCTGAACTTGCAGTGTATTACTAGCTGAATCAAAGCCTTGAACGCTGTGTTTCAAGTAAAGCTTCACGCCGAGTTGCTTCAGCGCTTCGTGCACCGGATGCGTCAGTTCGGCGTCATAAGCTGGCAGGATGCGATCCTGAGCCTCGACCACGCTGACCTCGGCGCCGAGCTTGCGATAGGCAATCCCCAGCTCCAAGCCGATGTACCCGCCGCCGACCACGATCAGCCGTTTAGGCACGGACTTCGGTGCCAGCGCCTCGGTGGACGAAATGATCGGCCCGCCAATCGGCAGCATCGGCAGGTTCACGCTTTTCGAACCGGTGGCCAGCACCAGGTGTTCGCATTGAATCCGCGTGTCACCGACTTCAACGGTCTTGCCGTCGATCACCTTCGCCCAGCCTTGAATGACTTGGACCTTGTGCTTCTTCAGCAGCGCCGAGACGCCAGTGGTCAGGCGATCAACGATGCCATCCTTCCACTCGACGCTTTTGGTGATGTCGAGGGTCGGCGCCGAAACGCTGATGCCCAGGGCTGAATGCTGACTGTGATGCTGTGTCTGGTGAAATTGTTCGGCAACGTGAATCAGCGCCTTCGATGGAATGCAGCCGATGTTCAGGCAGGTGCCGCCCAACGATTCGCCTTCCACCAGAATGGTCGAGATGCCCAGCTGGCCGGCACGAATCGCCGTCACATAACCGCCAGGACCGCCGCCGATGATCAGCAGCGTGGTGTTCAAGTTTTGCATCTCTTACTCCACGAACAGGGTGGCGGGTTGTTCGAGCAGGCCACGAATGGCCTGGATGAATTGCGCCGCGTCCATGCCATCGACCACGCGGTGATCGAAGGAGCTGGAGAGGTTCATCATCTTGCGAATCACGATCTGGCCTTTGACTACCATCGGGCGTTCGACGATTTTGTTCACGCCGACGATCGCCACTTCCGGCAGGTTCAAAACGGGCGTGCTGACAATGCCGCCCAACGCGCCGAGGCTGGTCAGGGTGATGGTCGAGCCGGACAGCTCATCGCGGCTGGCCTTGCCATTACGCGCGGCGGTGGCCAAGCGCGAGATTTCCTGCGCGCTGTCCCACAAGCTGCGAGCTTCGGCGTGACGCACCACCGGCACCATCAAGCCAATATCGCTTTGGGTGGCGACGCCGACATGCACCGCGCCAAGGCGGGTGATGACCTGGGCTTCGTCGTCGTAACGGGCGTTGATCTGCGGGAAGTCACGCAGGGCAACCACCAGGGCACGAACCAGGAACGGCAGCAAAGTCAGCTTGCCGCGAGTCGCGCCATGTTTTTCGTTCAGGTGGGCGCGCAGTTCTTCCACGGCGGTGACGTCGATTTCTTCGACATAACTGAAGTGTGCGGCGCGCTGGGTGGCGTCCTGCATGCGCTGGGCGATTTTGCGGCGCATGCCGATCACCGGGATTTGCTGTTCGCCGGTGCGCTGGGCGTACGCCGCCACCGGTGCCGAGGCATTCGACTCACCTTGAGCCAGGTACGCGTCGAGGTCTTCATGCAGCACGCGACCAGCAGGGCCAGTGCCACGCACCAGGCGCAACTGGATGCCGAGGTCCAGCGCATGTTTGCGCACGGCCGGCGAGGCCAGCGGACGTTCGTCGGCTTCACGGGCAACCATCGGGCCCTGACAAACCGCTGGGCGTGGCGCTGCTACAGGCTTGCTTTCAGCGACGGCTTCAACTTTTGCAGGCGCTGCAACCGGTGCTTCTTTAACAGCAGCAACAGGCTGCGCGGACTCTTTAACGTTGCCCGCGCCTTCGACTTCAATGCTGATCAGAATGCTGCCGACCGCCATGACCTCGCCAGGCTGGCCGCCCAACGCAATCACCTTGCCGTGCACCGGCGAAGGGATGTCGACTATCGCCTTGTCGGTCATCACATCGGCCAGCACCTGATCTTCGACGACCATGTCGCCAACCTTGACGTGCCACACCGTCAATTCAACTTCTGCAATGCCTTCACCAATGTCCGGCATTTTAATAACGTGCGTGCCCATTCAGACCTCCATAACCCGTTTCAACGCCGCGCCCACTCGGGACGGCCCTGGGAAATACGCCCACTCTTGCGCGTGCGGGTAGGGAGTGTCCCAACCGGTGACGCGTTCGATCGGCGCTTCCAGGTAGTGGAAGCAATGCTCTTGCACCAGCGCGACCAGCTCCGCACCGAAACCGCAAGTACGGGTGGCTTCGTGAACGATCACGCAGCGACCGGTTTTCTTCACGGATTTGACGATGGTTTCAAGGTCCAGCGGCCACAGGCTGCGTAGGTCGATGACTTCCGCGTCGACACCGCTTTCTTCAGCGGCGACTTGCGACACATAGACCGTGGTGCCGTAGGTCAGGATGGTCACTTCCTTGCCCGGGCGGGCGATGGCGGCGACGTCCAGTGGCACGGTGTAGTAGCCGTCCGGCACTTGCGCGGCCGGGTGCTTCGACCACGGGGTTACCGGGCGGTCGTGGTGGCCGTCGAACGGGCCGTTGTAGAGGCGTTTTGGCTCGAGGAAGATCACCGGGTCATCGTTTTCGATGGAGGCGATCAGCAAGCCTTTGGCATCGTAGGGATTGGACGGCATGACCGTGCGCAAGCCGCAGACCTGAGTGAACATCGCCTCGATGCTCTGGCTGTGGGTCTGGCCGCCGTAGATGCCGCCGCCGCAAGGCATGCGCAGCGTCATCGGAGCGGTGAACTCACCGGCCGAGCGATAACGCAGGCGCGCGGCTTCGGAAATGATCTGGTCCGACGCCGGGTACACGTAGTCGGCGAACTGAATCTCGGCCACCGGGCGCAGACCGTAGGCGCCCATGCCCACCGCGACGCCGACGATCCCGCTTTCGGAGATCGGCGCATCGAAGACGCGGGAGGTGCCGTACTTGCTCTGCAAGCCTTCGGTGCAACGGAACACGCCGCCGAAGTAACCCACGTCCTGACCGAATACGACGACGTTGTCGTCGCGCTCAAGCATCACGTCCATGGCCGAGCGCAGGGCCTGGATCATGGTCATGGTGGTCGTGGTCATGGCGGTTTCCAATTCAATGCTGGTGTTGTGGTCGTTCATGTCAGATCCCCAACTCTTGACGCTGGCGCTTCAAGTGCTCCGGCATCTCTTTGTAGACGTCTTCGAACATGGTCGCGGCGCTTGGCGTCTGGCCACCGGCGAGGGTGCCGTACTGCTCGGCTTCTTTCTGCGCGGCGATCACTTCGGCTTCCAGTTCGGCGCTGACGGCGGTGTGTTCCTCTTCGGACCACTGGCCAATCTTGATCAAGTGCTGCTTGAGGCGCGCAATCGGGTCGCCCAACGGGAAGTGGCTCCAGTCGTCGGCGGGACGGTATTTCGAAGGATCATCAGAGGTGGAGTGCGGGCCGGCGCGGTAGGTGACCCACTCGATCATGGTCGGACCGAGGTTGCGGCGCGCCCGTTCGGCGGCCCAGGCAGAGGCGGCGTATACCGCGACGAAATCGTTGCCATCGACCCGCAGGGAGGCAATCCCGCAGCCAACGCCACGACCGGCAAACGTAGTGGCTTCACCACCGGCAATCGCCTGGAAGGTGGAAATCGCCCACTGGTTGTTGACCACGTTGAGGATCACCGGCGCCCGGTAAACGTGGGCGAAGGTGAGGGCGGTGTGGAAGTCGGATTCAGCGGTAGCGCCGTCGCCGATCCAGGCCGAGGCTATTTTGGTGTCACCCTTGATCGCCGACGCCATGCCCCAGCCCACACCCTGTACGAATTGGGTGGCGAGGTTGCCGGAAATGGTGAAGAAGCCGTGATCGCGTACCGAGTACATGATCGGCAACTGACGTCCCTTGAGCGGATCGCGCTCGTTGGACAGCAGTTGGCAGATCAGGTCCACCAGCGGCACTTCACGGGCCATCAGGATGCTTTGCTGACGGTAGGTGGGGAAGCACATGTCGTCGATGTTCAAAGCCAGGGCCTGGGCGCTGCCGATGGCTTCTTCGCCAAGGCTCTGCATGTAGAACGACATTTTTTTCTGACGCTGGGCGACCACCATGCGGTTGTCGAAAATCCGCGTCTTGAGCATGGCGCGCATGCCTTTACGCAGGATCTCCGATGGCACGCCTTCGGCCCATGGGCCAAGCGCGTTGCCCTGGTCATCGAGCACGCGAATCAGGCCCTTGGCCAGATCAGCGGTGTCGGCCGGTTCAACGTCGATTGGGGGTTTGCGCACCAGGCCTGCGTCGGTCAGATGCAGGTAGGAAAAGTCTGTTTTGCAGCCGGGACGGCCCGAAGGTTCGGGAACGTGCAGGCGCAGCGGTTCGTACGCTTGGTTCATGGCTTCTACGCTCGATCTTGTGAATTTCTTGTAGTGAGCTGACCGTCATTCCATGGGTGATGGAAATCTTGTCCTACAAACATCATAGGCCCGGCGCAGGAGAATATTTATCTGTGTTTCGTTGCGTTGGCGATCATTTGAGGATAAAAAATCTGCATAAACAAAAATAACAGGTGGTTTTGTCTCATGCGCAAACTGGACCGTACCGATATCGGCATTCTCAACAGCCTTCAGGAGAATGCCCGCATCACCAACGCCGACCTCGCCCGTTCGGTGAACCTGTCGCCGACCCCGTGTTTCAACCGGGTCAAGGCGATGGAGGAATTGGGGCTGATTCGCGAGCAAGTGACGCTATTGGACGCCGACCTGCTGGGGCTGCACGTGAATGTGTTCATCCACGTCAGCCTGGAGAAGCAGGTGGAAGAGGCGCTGGCGCATTTCGAAGAGGCGATTTCGGATCGCCCGGAAGTGATGGAGTGCTACTTGATGGCGGGGGATCCGGATTATCTGATCCGGGTGTTGGTGCCGACGATTCAGTCGTTGGAGCGTTTCATGATGGATTTCCTCACCAAAGTCCCCGGCGTCGCCAACATCCGCTCAAGCTTCGCACTCAAACAAGTGCGCTACAAAACCGCACTGCCGTTGCCGGCGAATGGGTTAACCCTCGGCACCTAAACGCATTCCCCTGTAGCAGCTGTCGAGCACCGCGAGGCAGCGTTCGGCGGCGAAGCCGTCGTAATCCATTCAACGCGGTTTACCTGAAAGAGCACTGTTGCGGATTTTGCGACGGCTTCGCCGCCGAACGCTGCCTCGCGGGGCTCGACAGCTGCTACGGGTCAGAGTTTGTTCAGGGGGATTTTCAGGTACGTCACGCCATTGTCCTCAGCCGGCGGCATATTCCCCGCCCGCACATTCACCTGAATCGCTGGCAGCAACAGATTCGGCATGCCCAACCCGGCATCACGCTGGGTTCGCATGGCAACAAACGCCGCTTCATCAATCCCGTCATGCACATGAATGTTGCCCTGGCGCTGCTCGCCCACCGTGGTCTGGCACTGCGGTTCACGCCCCTCGGGCGGATAATCGTGGCAAACGTAAAGCCGCACGCCAGCGGGGAAGGCCAGCAACTTCTGGATCGAGGCGAACATTTGATTGGCATTGCCACCGGGGAAGTCGCAACGCGCGGTTCCGACATCCGGCATGAACAGCGTGTCGCCTACTAGAATCACATCGCCATCGATCAAATACGCCATGTCCGCCGGCGTATGGCCGGGCACGTGCAGGCCAGTTGCCTTGAGGTTGCCGATCATGAACGATTCGTTCGGCGCGAACAGGTGATCGAACTGCGAGCCGTCCACACAGAATTCCGGCTCCAGATTGAACAGGGTCTTGAACACGCCCTGAACCTTACTGATCGACTGACCAATCGCAATCTTCCCGCCCAGTTCCCGGCGCAGATACGGCGCGGCGGACAGGTGATCGGCGTGGGCGTGGGTTTCCAGCAGCCATTGCACTTGCAACTGATGGGCGCGCACGAAAGCGATCACGCGGTCGGCCTGGACCGTGGTGGTGCGCCCGGCGGCCGGGTCGTAATCGAGCACCGGGTCGACGATTGCGCAGTACCCGCCGTCCTGCTCGTAGACGACGTAGCTGTAGGTCGACGAGGCGGGGTCGAGGAAGGCTTCAATCAGCGCGGGCATGGGACACGGACCTGTGAAAAGGGTAGGAAGACAGTAACCGGTTGCAACACTTTATGTTTACACATAATGTCTGCAGCTTAAGTGACGTCGAAGGCATCCTGCAAATGCAATCCAGTCTGACCGAATGTGAAGTCGCCCAACTACGCGCTTCAGCCTCCAAAGCTTGCGCGCTGCTCAAGGCTTTGGCCAACGAAGATCGCTTGCTGATCCTCTGCCAGTTGACCCAGGGCGAACGCAATGTCGGCGAACTGGAAACCATGACCGGCGTGCGCCAGCCCACACTGTCCCAACAGCTGGGCATCCTGCGCGATGAAGGCCTGGTCGCGACTCGCCGCGAAGGCAAATACATTTTCTACGGCTTGGCCAGTCACGAAGTGATCCAAGTAATGAAGACCCTGTCCGGCCTATATTGCGGAGCGGTACTGAAAAGCTTTGCATGACGATGCCCGTTGTAGCAGCTGCCGAAGGCTGCGTTCGGCCGATGTAGCAGCTGTCGAGGCACGAGGCTGCGTTCGGCTGCGAAGCAGTCGTAAAATCAGGCGGCGCGGTGTTTCAGGTAAACCGCGTGCTCAGGTTTTACGACTGCTTCGCAGCCGAACGCAGCCTCGTACCTCGGCAGCTGCTACGAGCGAACGCAGCCTCGTACCTCGGCAGCTGCTACGAGCGAACGCTGCCTCGTACCTCGGCAGCTGCTACACAGAGCGTGCCTGACCTGACTAAATGCGTGCAGCAGTACAAAAGGAACAACCTATGAACGATCAACACTGGGGCCCAACCATCAGTGCAGATATCGTGGTGATAGGCGGCGGCACGGCAGGGATTGGTTTTGTCGCCAGCCTGCTCAAGCGCGACCCGTCGTTAAACATCACCGTTATCGAACCCAACGCCCAACACTTCTATCAACCTGCCTGGACCCTGGTCGGTGGTGGCGCCTATGCGCTGGAAGACACCGTGCGTTCAATGGCCAGCGTGATGCCGCATCAAGCCACGTGGCTGCAAGCCGCCGTCACTGACATCGCCGCCGACAGCAAACACCTGACCCTCGACGACGGCCGCACCGTCGGTTACCAAAACCTCATCGTCTGCCCCGGCCTGCGCCTGGCCTGGGAGAAGATCGAAGGCTTGCAGGAAACCCTCGGCCAGCACGGCGTGACCTCCAACTACAGCTATCAACACGCGGCCTACACCTGGGAACTGGTCAAGGGTTTGCGCGGCGGCAAGGCGATCTTTACCCAGCCTCCGATCCCGATCAAATGCGCCGGGGCGCCGCAAAAGGCGCTGTACCTGTCCTGCGATCACTGGTTGAAAAGCGGCGTGCTGAACAACATCGACGTCGAGTTCAACCTGGCCGGTGCCGCGTTGTTCGGCGTGCCGACCTTCGTGCCGCCGCTGATGAAATACATCGAAAAATACAACGCCCGGCTGGCCTTCACTTCCAACCTGATCAAGGTCGATGGCCCAGCGAAAAGCGCGTGGTTCGAGGTCAAGGATGCTGACGGCACGGTGACGATTGAAGAGAAAACCTTCGACCTGCTGCACGTCGTGCCGCCGCAAGTGTCCCCGGATTTTATCAAGCAAAGCCCCTTGGCCGACGCCGCCGGCTGGTGCGAAGTCAACATGCACACGCTGCAACATGTGCGTTATCCCGAGGTGTTTGGCATAGGCGATATCTGCTCCACCTGCAACGCAAAAACCGCTGCCGCCGTGCGCAAGCAAATCGTGGTGGTCGCGGAAAACCTGCTGGCCCTGCGCAAGCAACAACCATTGCCGCTCAAGTACGACGGCTACGGTTCCTGCCCGCTGACGGTGGAGAAGGGCAAGGTGATCCTCGCCGAATTCGGCTATGCCGGAAAGTTGCTGCCGACCTTTCCCCTCGACCCGACCGTGCCGCGTCGTTCCGCGTGGTGGCTCAAGGCGAGCCTGCTGCCGTGGTTCTACTGGAACGGCATGCTCAAGGGCCGCGAGTGGCTGACCGCTGTGTCCAAGGTCGACTGAGAGAACCCTATGTTGCTGGCAAGTTTTTTTGGTGTGCTGATGGGGCTGGTCCTCGGTTTGACCGGGGCCGGAGGCGGGATTCTGGCGGTGCCGGCGTTGGTGCTCGGGCTCGGCTGGAGCATGACCCAAGCGGCGCCGGTTGCGTTGTTTGCGGTGGGTAGCGCAGCCGCGGTCGGCGCCATCGACGGCTTACGCCATGGCCTGGTGCGCTATCGCGCGGCGTTGCTGATTGCCTTGCTTGGCGCGATTTTTTCGCCGTTGGGCATCTACTTCGCCCATCAGTTGCCGGAAAAAATCCTGATGATTCTGTTCAGCCTGCTGATGGTCATGGTGGCCTGGCGCATGTTGCGCCGGGAGCGTCAGGACGAAGGCCCGAGCGACCACGGCCACGCCAACTGGGGCCAGAAGAATTGCATGCTCGATCAACAGACCGGGCGCTTTTCCTGGACCGCCAAATGTACCGCAACCCTGGCGGCCCTCGGCGCGGTGACCGGCGTGGTCTCGGGGTTGCTCGGCGTCGGCGGCGGTTTCCTGATCGTCCCGGCGTTCAAGCAACTGACCGATGTGCAGATGCGCGGGATCGTCGCCACGTCGTTGATGGTCATCAGTTTGATCTCGGCCATTGGCGTGATCGGGGCGCTCCATGCAGGCGTCAGAATTGATGGTTTGGGCGTGGCGTTTATCGTCGCCAGCATCGTCGGCATGATCATTGGCCGCCAGTTATGCGCCCGGGTTCCGGCCCGTGCGCTGCAAGTCGGCTTCGCCAGCGTCTGCATCGTGGTCGCCGTTTACATGCTGTTTAGAGCGGGCGTCTAGGCAGGACCGGTTCCTCCGGGCGCCAGTCGCGCTCGCAGGCGTACACCCAAAGTTCCGGGCCTTGCCACGGCCCGGTCTTACACCGAATTTGCCGCGCATCCCCGGCCCCTCCAAAGCACTTCAAAACCGCCGCCAAGGCAGCGTATGACGCCGCCGGTCAGCTTTCGATAATCGCCTCCGACAACTTGTCCCCTGTTGCGGAGCGCGTCATGCACAACAATAAGAACTTCACGCATCGAATCCTGCCTGCCGTCATCGCCGGTCTGTCGTCCCTTGGCCTGAGCTCATTCGCCGAAGCCGAGATCATGCTGTACGACAAGGACCAGACCACGTTCTCCACCGACGGCTACATCAACGCCTTCTATGTGAACAGCAAGGTCGACCGCGCCGGCGATCAGTTCGACCGGCGCCAGGCGCGGGTCAAGATGGGTTTCCTGCCCAACTACCTGGGCTTCAACATGGGCAAGCAGATCGATGACCTCAAACTCGGCGCCCGCGCGTCGTTCTGGGTGACCATCAACGACAGCGAAACCAACGGCACCGACACTGCCATCGATGTGCGGCAGTTCTACGGCACCGTGGCCAACCCGGAGTGGGGCGAAGTGCTGATCGGCAAGGACTTCGGCCTGTTTGCCCGTTCCAACATCCTGCTCGATGAACTGCTCGCCGGTTATGGCCAGGTCAGCGACAGCCTGGGGCTGGTGGACGGTGGCGGGGTGTCGTTCGGCAACATCGGCAGCGGTTATCCGTATCCGTTTCCGACTTCGCAAATCACCTACCGCACGCCGGTGATGGACGGCTTGCGCGTAGCGGTGGGGATCATGGACCCGGTGGACACCAACGACAGCAGTCCGTTGGGCAAGGCCTACCAGGAAAACCCGCGCACCGAGAGCGAGATCACCTACCAGTTCGACGTCGCCGGGGCGAAGATTTACAGCTGGGTCAACGGCAGCTACCAGACTTCGGACAACACCGATTCCACCGTCCAGTCCGTCACCTCCAAAGGCCTCGGCTACGGCGTGCAGGCGAAAATGGGCGGGTTGTCGTTGACCGGTTCCGGCTTCCAGGCCAAGGGCATCAACCCGTTCTTCACCAACAACGCCGGCGAAGCCACGCTGCGCAACGTCGACAGCACCGGTTACCTGATGCAGGGCTCCTACAAACTCGGCAAGAACCGCCTGGCGCTGTCCTACGGCAAGACCGATGACGATGGCAACGGCGTGGTGGGCACTGGTGCGGACTATAAAACCCGCGGGATTGCGCTGTTCCATGACGTGAATGACAACCTGAAGCTAGTGGCTGAGTACAACCAGTTCAGTATCGACGGCCACGACACCAGTGCGCAGAACGAAGATACCGATACGTTTGCGGTGGGGGCGGTGTTGACCTGGTAACGATGGAATTTGCATCACACAAAACCCCTGTGGGAGCGAGCTTGCTCGCGAAGGCGTCGTGTCAGTCAGCATTTATGTCAACTGACCCACCGCATTCGCGAGCAAGCCCGCTCCCACAGGGATGTGTGGTGTTTGGGGGAACCTACGCAAACCCTCTCATCCCATCGAAGCCCAAGACCGCTACCCAAGTAGCATACGTCCCGGCCCGCAGGCTTCGTACACTCGCACCTCATACATGCGCACCTGCGGGAGGCGACGATGCAGCAGGTCCAGAGTGAAGGCGTGGTCAGCGCGATGTCCCAGGCCACCGACGCGCAGCAGGCGGCGCAGGAGTTGGCGCGGCAGCTGTTGCATCCGCACCTGGGTTTTGTGCTGTTCTTCTGTTCCGCCGAGTACGACTTGCAGGCGCTGGGCCAGGCCTTGCAGCAGAGCTTCGGCGGGATTCGCCTGGTGGGTTGCACCAGCGCCGGGGAAATCACCCCGCAGGGCTACGGTCGCAATTGCGTGACGGCGGTCGGGTTTGATCATCGGCACTTTTCCATCGCCATCGAACTGATCGACGAAATGGAACGCTTCAGCCTGATCGACGCCCAGCAAATGGTCGAGCGACTGGTGAGCGGCTGCCGCAGCAACACCCTGGCGCCGATCAAGGGCAACAGCTTCGCCCTGACCCTGCTCGATGGCCTGTCCAGCCGTGAAGAAATGGTCCTCGCCGCATTAAGCGCAGCGTTGGGCGACATTCCGCATTTCGGCGGTTCCGCTGGCGATGACAACTACCTGACCCACACCCACGTGTACTTCGGCGGCGAATTCCACAGCGGCGCGGCGGTGGTGGTGCTGGTCAACACCTGGCTCGATTTCGAAGTGTTCACCACCCACCACATCCTGCCCCGCGCGGAGAAACTGGTGGTCACCGGCGCCGACAGCGCCTCGCGGCGGGTCTTCGAACTCAACGCCGAACCCGCCGCCGAGGAGTACGCCCGGCACATCGGCGTGCCGGTTGCCGAGCTCGATCACCGAATCTTCGCCGCGCACCCGCTGGCCGTGCGGATCAACGACCAGTACTACGTGCGCGCGATCCAGCAAGTGCACCCGGACCTGAGCCTGAGTTTCTACTGCGCCGTGGAAAACGGCATCGTCCTCACCGCCATGACCCCCGGCCCGATGCTGCCGAACCTGCAAGCGCTGTTCGAAGGCCTGGAACAACGCCTCGGCGACTTGTTGCTGACCATCGGCTGCGACTGTTTTCTGCGACGTCTGGAACTGGAAGATCGCGGCAGTCTGGAGCCGATCGGGGCGTTTTTGCGTGAGCATCGGGTGATGGGTTTCAACACCTACGGAGAACAGTTCAATGGCATGCACATCAACCAGACCTTCACCGGGGTTGCCATTGCCCGAGGCCGTTCCCCTGGACACCGTTGAGCTCCAGGCGCAAATCGCCAGCCTGCAGCGCGACAACCACAAACTGCAGCGCATCAATGGCGCGCTGATCGAACGCATCGAATCCGGCATCACCCGGGGCAACGACCCGTATGCCGCATTCCAGCATTCGGTGGTGCTGGCCGAACAGGTCCGCGAACGCACCGACGCACTGAACCAGGCCATGGCCGAGCTCAAGGCCGGCAATCACCTGCTCAGCGACGCACGCCTGCGGGCAGAAACGGCCCACCAGCATTTGATCGATGCGATCGAGAGCATTTCCGATGCCTTTGTGCTGTTCGATGAAGACCAGCGCATCGTGCTGTTCAACAGCCGCTTCAAGGCGTTCTGGGGCAACAGCCGGGTGCGGATCATCGCCGGCATGCACCTGGCCGAGGTCAAGCGGCTGATGACAGCGACCGGGTTGTTCACCGAAGAACCGCGTGGGCATGCCGATCAGAATCTGTTGTATCGCCTGCAAAATGGCCGCTGGCTGCAAGTCAGCGAACGGCCGACCCAGGAGGGCGGGCGGGTGATCCTGTTCACCGACATCACCGACGTCAAACTCAGCGAAACCGTGCGCCGCGAGCAAGCGGTGGCGCAGAAATCCCATCTGCTGCAACGGGCTGTAGACAACCTGTCCCAGGGCGTGGCGATGGTCAACGCCGACGGCATCCTGGAACTGTGGAACCGACGTTTTCTTGAACTCAGCGGCCTCGCGCCAGTGGCGGCCCATCGACCGTTCACGGAGGTGATCGCCGACAGCGAACTGAACCTGCTGACCCCGGCCAGTCGCGACAGCAATGGGCGGCCGGTGCAGGAATGCGAACAGCGCCTCTACGATGGCCGGGTCCTGGAAATCCGCACCCATCCGCTTCCCACTGGCGGCTTCGTCAACACCTTTACCGACATCACCGAACGCTACCAGCACGCCGAAGCGCTCAGCGAAAGCGAACGCTGGATTCGCCTGATCACCGACCACGTGCCGGCATTGATCGCCTACCTGAACGCCGATCTGGTCTACGAATTCACCAACAAAGTCTACGAAGAATGGTACTGCTGGCCTCGGGGCGTGATGCTCGGGCAGAGCCTGCGCGAGGTGCACAGCGAGCAGCATTACCAGCGCCTGGAAGCCTACGTCGCCCGGGCATTGGCCGGTGAGAGCGTGACCTTCGAGTTCGCCGAAACCAACATCAATAATCAGGAGCGCTACATGCTGCGCTCCTACGTGCCCAATCGCCTGGCCACCGGGGAAGTGGTGGGGATTTTCGTGTTGATCCGAGACATCACCGAACGCCGCCGCACTGCCGAAGCGCTGCACCAGGCCTATCAGAACCTTGAGTTGCGGGTGCGCGAACGCACCACCGAACTGACCACCCTCAACGACCAGTTGCTGCGCGAGATCGATGAGCGTCGCCGCGCGGAATCGCGCCTGCGCGAAGCCAAACTCGAAGCCGAGCAGGCCAACCTGTCGAAGACCAAGTTTCTCGCCGCCGTCAGCCACGACCTGCTGCAACCGCTCAACGCCGCGCGGCTGTTTACCAGCGCTTTGCTGGAACGCCGGGAGCCGGTGGCCAACGCGATTCTGGTGCGCAACGTCAGCAATTCCTTGGAAGACGTGGAAAACCTGTTGGGCACGTTGGTGGACATTTCCAAACTCGATGCCGGGGTGATCAAGGCTGATATCGCGCCGTTCGCCCTCAGCGAATTGCTGGAAAACCTCGCTGCCGAATACACCCAAGTGGCCCGCAGTGAAGGGCTGGAACTGCATTTCATCCCCTGTTCGGCGCTGGTGCGCAGCGACATTCAGTTGCTGGCGCGAATCCTGCGCAATCTGCTGAGCAACGCGATCCGCTACACCTACAGCGGGCGCGTGGTGCTCGGTTGCCGGCGCCATCATCAGCGCTTGTCGATCGAAGTCTGGGACAGCGGCATGGGCATTGCCGAAGATCGTCTGGAGGAAATTTTCCAGGAGTTCAAGCGTGGCGATGTGCAGCGTCCGGATCAGGATCGCGGCTTGGGCCTGGGCCTGGCGATTGTCGAGAAAATCGCCGGGATCCTCGGGCACAGGATTCACGTGCGCTCGTGGCCGGGCAAGGGCTCGATGTTTTCTGTCGAAGTGCCGCTCAGCGCCACGGCTCCGAAAGCATTGCCGAGCCTGTTGATGAGCGAGCCGATGCTTGAACGCCTGCGCGGTGCCCGAGTGTGGGTGCTGGACAACGACGCGGCGATTTGCGCCGGGATGCGCACGTTGCTGGAAGGTTGGGGCTGTTTGGTGGTCACCGCGCTGTCTGAGCAGGACCTTGCGCGGCAAGTGGACAATTATCACGAAGAGGCCGACTTGCTGATCGCCGACTATCACCTGGACGACGACCAGAACGGTGTCGATGCCGTGGCCCGGATCAACGCGCGGCGCGGGTCAGCCATACCGGCGATGATGATCACCGCCAATTACAGCAACGAGCTGAAGTTGCAGATTCGCGAGTTGGGGCACACCTTGATGCACAAACCGGTGCGGCCGATGAAACTCAAGACGGCGATGAGTCATTTGCTCGGCCTATCCCGCTAACCCAAGTTGCCCCAGAACCTGTGTAGCAGCTGGCGAAGCCTGCGTTCGGCTGCGCAGCAGTCGTGAGTTCAGAAGGTACGGTTCACCAGGACGACCGAGCCCTTCGCCCCAGACCCTGTAGCAGCTGGCGAAGCCTGCGTTCGGCTGCGCAGCAGTCGTAAACCCTGACGGCGCGGTTCATCAGGACGACCGAGCCCTTCGCCCCAGACCTTGTAGCAGCTGGCGAAGCCTGCGTTCGGCTGCGAAGCAGTCGTAAACCCTGACGGCGCGGTCGTCCTGATGAACCCCATTGCCTGATTCACGACTGCTGCGCAGCCGAACGCAGGCTTCGCCAGCTGCTACAGGGAGTGTGTCCTGCGCTCAGGAGTTGTGTTTCAGCGCCGTAAGTAAGACCCGAAATCAATATCCCCGGCACTCAATATTGCCTGCACCCGATTGTGCACATTCAATTTGCGCAAGATCGCCGACACATGCGCCTTGACCGTGGTTTCGGCGATTTCCAGGGTGTAGGCGATCTGTTTGTTCGACTCGCCCTTAGTCATGCGTTCAAGCACCAGCAACTGCTTGCGGGTCAGAGCCTGGAGCAGTTCCGGCGGGAAGCTCGGGTTGTCGTTCATGCGCCGATGGGTGCCGGGTTTTTGCGTGCGGATGATGTCCGGCGGCAGGTACACATTGCCGTTGAGGATCTGCTGGATCGCCTCGGTCATTTGCAGGCGTGGCGAGGATTTAGTGATGAAACCCACCGCGCCATAGGTGATGGCTTGCAGCACGATCTGTTTGTCCTGCTCGGCCGAGACGATCACCACCGGAATGGTCGGCGCCTCGTTGCGCAGGTTGATCAGACCGTTGAGGCCGTGCATGCCGGGCATGTTCAGGTCCAGCAGGATCAAGTCCAGGTCGTCGTGTTCCTGGGTCAGCAGCAGGGCGCTGTCCAGGTCGGCGGTTTCCATCACGTCGCTGCCGGGGAACCCGTCGCTGATGACGTTATGAATGGCCTCGCGAAACAGCGGGTGATCGTCGGCAATCAGAATTTTGTACATAGCCTTTCACCTCATTATTGTGTTTTTGGGTGGGGCAACAACACGCAGTGTTCAGTCAGGGAAAGGGCTCGGGCTGGGCCGGCGCAACAGGCAGGTTCGCCGCTTGCCAGGCATCCAGGCCATCGCGATACCAATACACTGACTTATAGCCCATGGCGGTGGCGCGTTTTACCGCGTTCCAGCTCAACCAGCAATCGGAGCGGCAGTAGAAGACCAGCGGTTGCTGGTGGTCGCCGTCGGTGAATGTGTCCAGATTACGCGCAAAGTAAGCCTGCCAGTCAGGCGTCAGATCACCGTCACCGGTATTGGCCAGCCAATGGCTGCCGGGCAGGTTCGCGTGGGGCTGGTCTTCGATGAACCGTCCTTGCAGCCACTGGCGGCGATAGACGTCGATCAGCACCGGGCGCGGTGTCTGGTTGAGCAGGGTTTGCAGGGCGGGGGTGTCGAGGATGGTCGCGCCTTGCAACTGATTCGGCGTCGGGCTGCGGTACAGGCTGATACGGTAGCCGTCAGCGGAGAACAGCGGGGTTTCGGCCTGCGCGGTACTCAGCAACAGGCTGAGCGACAGGGCAGCAAGGCAAGGGCGTAGCAGACGACGTCGGGCACGCGGCATGGGGTTCAATCCTTATAGTTATGAACCCATTACATGCCAGTCGCGGTGCGAAGGGAATGCGACGATAGACAGGTAAAGCAGTACTAAAGTAGTAATTTTGTGCCTGTGCTCAACACAATCTCCCTGTAGGAGCTGTCGAGTGCAACGAGGCTGCGATCTTTGCTTTTAAAGATCAAAAGATCGCAGCCTCGTTGCACTCGACAGCTCCTACGGGGGATGTGTGTCAGGTGGCTTTGCGCAGGGCGGCGTGTTGCGGGTTGAAGGTGAGTACGGCGAGCAGCACGAACACCAGCGCCAACCCCAGGCACACCGCGAGTGCCAGCGGGTTAAAGCGTTCATACAAGGCAAACCGAACCAATTCCACCGCATGGGTAAACGGATTCAACGCACACAGCCAATATAACCACTCACTCGACTCGCGCATTTTCCACAGCGGATACAGCGCCGACGACAGGAAAAACAGCGGGAAGATCACGAAATTCATCACCCCGGCAAAGTTCTCCAACTGGCGGATCGCATTCGACAGCAACAACCCCAGTGCACTCAGCATCAACGCCACCAGCAGCAACGCCGGCAAGGCGATCAGCAAGCCCATGGCCGGTGGTTGCACGCCGTAGACCCAGGCAATCGCGAGGAAGGCATACACCTGCAACAGCGAAATCAGTGAGGTCGCGAGCAATTTGCTGCACAGCAGGAAAATCCGCGGCAGGGGGCTGGTGAGCAGCACGCGCATGCTGCCCATCTCCCGGTCGTAGACCATCGACAACGAGCCCTGCATGCCGTTGAACAGCAGGATCATGCAAGCCAGCCCCGGAATGATGTACACCTCGTACGGAATGTAGGTGTCGTATGGCTCGATGATCGCAATGCCCAGCGCCGCGCGAAACCCGGCGGCGAACACCAACAGCCACAACAATGGCCGCACCAAAGCACTGAGGAACCGCGTGCGCTGCAACACAAAACGCAGCCATTCGCGCAGCACAATGCCGCTGAAACACTGCCAATAAGCGTTCATCGGGCGGCTCCTGCGGTGGTCAGTCGAGCAAAGGCAGAACCGAGGTCACCGCCGTGTTCCAGGCTCAGCGCGTCGGCTTGGCCGCTGGCGACGAGTCGGCCTTGATGCAGGATCAACAAGTCGTCGCTGGCCTGCACCTCATCCAGCAAATGCGTGGTCCAGAGCACACTGATGCCTTGCTCGCGGCACAGGCTGCGGATGTGTTGATTGAGTGCCAAACGACTGGCCGGGTCGAGGCCGACACTGGCTTCGTCCAGCAGCAACAAACGCGGTTCATGCAGTAACGCCCGGGCGATTTCCACCCGGCGACGGTGGCCGCCATTCAGTTCACGCACTTTTTCACGACGGCGTTCAGTCAGTGCCTGGCGCGCCAGTTCGGCGTCGACACGCAGGCCGGTCTGGCGCCGGGACATGCCGTGCAGCGCGGCGTGATAACGCAGGTTTTGTTCGACGCTGAGGTCCAGGTCCAGCGTGCTTTGCTGAAACACCACGCCCAATTGCTTGAGTGCCGGGCGCGGGGTATCGCGCAACGAACAGCCGCCGACCCGAATATCGCCGCGCTGCAAATCATAAAGCCGCGTCAGCAGAGCAATCAGCGTCGATTTCCCCGCACCGTTCGGCCCCAGCAATGCCGCAAAGCGCCCCGGCACCAGGCTGAAACTCACCTGGCGCAGCGCTTCTTTTGCGCCATAAGCGAAACTCAGCTCGCTGACTTCCAGAGCGTTCATGGGGTCACCACCACGCCCCATGGATAGCGCCCGACCTTGATCGACTTGCTGACCTTGAGACTGTCGACATCAATCACCGACACATCGCCGCTCACGCCGTTGGTGGCGAGCAATTGCTTCTGGTCCGGGGTGAACGACATCTGCCACACGCGCCGGCCGACCAGCAGGTAATCCAGCACTTCGAAAGTCTTGGCATCCACCACCGCCACATGGTTGGCCGGGCCGAGGGCGACGAAGCCGTACTTGCCGTCGGCGCTCAGCTTGATCCCCACGGGCTGCACTTTGTCCGGGTGCACGCCCTTGATCTGGAAGTTCACGGTCTTGAGGACCTTGCGCGTCGCCACGTCGAGAATCGTCACCGTGCCGCCGATTTCCGCCGAGGCCCACAGCTGTGAACCGTCCGGTGAAAACTCGACGAAGCGCGGGCGCTGATCCACTAGCGTGCTGTCGGCCAGGGTCTGGGTGCTGGTGTCGATCCAGTGCAGCATGTTGGTGGTTTCGCTGGTGTTCACCGCCCATTTGCCGTCGGGGCTGACGGCCATGCCTTCCGGCTCGACGCCGACGTTGATCTGGCTCAGCACCTTGGAGGTTTCGGTATCGATCACGGTCACCAGCGCATCGTCTTCGTTGGAAACGTAAAGCCAACGGTTGTTGGGATGCAGGGCGAATTGCTCGGGGTCTTTGCCCGATGGCAACTCCTTGATGATCTTGCGAGTGGCCACATCCATCACCTGGACCCGGTCCGAGTCACTGGCGCAGATGTACAGCAACTTGCTGTCGTGGGACAGCAACAGACCGCGCGGGCGCTGGCCGACGGGCAGGGTGTCGGTGACTTGCAGGGTCTGCATGTCGATCAGGCTCAGGCTGTTGTCCTTTTCGTTGGAGACCCAGGCAGTGCTGGCCACGGCGTGCCCGGCGGCAAGCAGCAGGGCGCATGAGAGCAGGGTACGGCGCATGGCGGATTCCTTTTTATTGTCGTTGTGATGGAAAAAATCAGGGAAAACGGCAGGTCACTTCTGGCTTGTCATAGCCGAGGCTGTCCATTTCGTTGAACGGGTGCAGGAAACCGTCCTGGGGCGAGGTGCTGACCAGCGCTCGTGGTTGCACGATGGGAATCGGTTGGCGCAACTGGCCGTTCCACGGCCGATAACTGAGCTTGCGACCCTTGAAACCGTCCAGCGGCAATTGATCGCTGATCTCCAGCGCGCGGATCGCCATCGGATCGACCTGGCGCAGTTTGCTCACGGCACTGGCGATGCTGCGCACGGCCATCCACGCGGCGAAATCCCGGTCATTCATCCAGCGTCCGGCCATGGCCTCGAAGCGTTTTTGCAGTTGCGCGGCGCCGTAGGTTTCCACGGTTTTGTGCCAGCCCACCGGGGTCAAACCCTGAGTGCCGGCCACCGGACGCGGATACCAGGTCTGGTAAGGCACGTATTCGCCGAAGTCGCCGCGCTCGTCCGCCACCAGCACCACGTCGTACTCGGCGGTCTGGGTGAACAGCGGCATGTCCGCCTGGGCGCTGCGGCGTTGATCGTTGTCGAAGCTCCAGGCTTTTTCCGCCACCAGTTTCAGACCGAAGCGCTTGGCGGCACGGCGCAGGGCGGCGGCATAGGCTTGATCATTCGGGGTCGGGCCGACGATCAGCAGCGCCCGCTGCCATTTGCGCACCACCAGAAATTGCGCCAGCGCATCGGCGAGCATCGCCCGGCTCGGCAAGGTGTGCAGCACGTTCGGCAAGCAGTCGGTGGTGCGCAGACTGTCATCCGGGCTGCCGGCGTTGAACAGCAAACTGTCGGTCAGCACCGCGCTGAGCCGGCGCAGGGTTTCCACTGGCGCATTCACCACAAACAGGCGCAGGCCTTGGTCGTGCTGGGCTTTCGCGGCTTCGATCAGCGCATCCGGGCTCTCTGCGCTGGCGCTGACCAGGCTGTAGCTGTGGTTGAGAAAACGTCCGGTGCTGTTGCTGTCGGTGATCGCCAGTTCAGCGCCACGCAGGCCGGCATCGGCGGGTTCGGGAATCACATTCGACAGCAGCGGCCCCGGATCGGGGAGATAGCCCAGGTAGCCAATTTGCACCTGCAACGGCGCGTCGGCGGCCTGACTCTGGGTCGCCAGGCCGGCGGCGCAGGCAATCGCCAGCAGGTAGATCAAGGCGTAAGGGGCGAGCTGGCGCATAGGGCACTCCATGACGGGTAGCGCCAGCATAGGAAGCCCGAGGGGCCGAGGAAATATGCAGAAAGTACCGGAGAGCCAGTACCAAGGTCGTAATTCGCGGCGACGGTGCGCCACAAGCCCTACTACCAAGGTACTGGGCGGCGGCCACCAAAGCAGCATGGGGTTGCGGCGAAGTGCTTCCTAAGATGGGTGCCATAGCCTCTTCACAGAGGTTTTGCGTGCAATCCTGAGGGCATAACAATGACAACAAAACGCAACGCCTTGCTGGTTGCCGGGCTGCTGGCCGGTTTTATCAGCGCAGGTTCGGTCTGGGCCCATGGCAACGTGGTGCCGCAAGCGGTGGAAACCCCGGGCCTGACCCCGATCAAGGACGCCGGCGTGCCGGTGGATGGCGATGGCTGGGCGTCAGTCAACCCGTATCGCACCTCGCCGCAACACGATAAAGCGGTGGAAATCGGCTCGTCGGCTTACAACCAGAACTGCGCGGCCTGCCATGGCCTGGAAGCCAAGTCCGGCGGCATCGCTCCCGACTTGCGCCTGCTCGATGTCGGCGATGCCGGTGATGAATGGTTCGTCGAACGGGTGCGTCACGGCGCGGTGCGCGACGGCCGGGTCTACATGCCGAAAATGGCCGATTACCTGAGTCAGGAAGCCCTGTGGGCGGTGCGTACTTACCTGGATAGCGTGCACGTCGAGGAGTAATCCATGCGCCTGCTCGCTGTGTTGATCAGTGCTGTGTTGCTGTGCTGCCAGGTGGCGCAGGCGCAGGTCCGTACCTATGACCAAATGATCGCTGCCGGGGAACTGAAAGTCGCGGTCTACAAGGATTTCGCCCCCTACAGTTTCGAGGATGTCGGACAGCCGCGCGGAGTGGATGTGGACCTCGCACAAGCCTTGGCCACGGCGCTGGGCGTGAAGCTCAAACTGATCTGGGCGCCGGCCGGGGAGAAGCTCGACGACGACCTGCGCGATTACATCTGGCGCAGCAGCCAATTGCACAATCAGCAACTGGCCGACCTGATGATGCGCGTGCCCTACGACCGCGATTACTCACAAAAGCGCAACGAGCTCGGTGAGCTGGAAAACGATCATGTGGTGATGTTCGGCCCATACCAGAACGAACAATGGCAAGTCGCGTTTGACCGGCGTCGCCTGGAGTCGGTGGGCAGCGTCGCGGTGTTCGAGCAGCACCCGATTGGCGTCGAAGTCGACAGCGTGCCGTCGTTCTACCTGACCTCGGTGTTCAACGGCATGCTCGCCGCCAAGACCCACCACTATCCCGGCGTGCCCCAGGCCTTTGCGGCGATGAAGGCCGGTGAAGTCGATGCGGTGATGGCGATGCGCGGCGAGGTCGATTGGCAAGTGCATGAAGCCCACGACCCGCAAGTGGCGCTGGCGGAAAACGCCTACCCGAACATGGGCAAGCAACGCTGGGAAATCGGCATGGCGGTGCATGAAAGCAACCGGCAATTGTCGTATGCCGTGGAGGAGGCGCTGGAAGCGTTGATCCGCGAAGGCAAAGTGCAAGCGATTTACGCCGGTTACGGCCTGCAGTACGAAGTGCCGGAGATGTATCAATAGTGAACTGGCGAGCGAGTTGCCTGTTGGCCTGCTGGTTGCCGATGGCCGCCCACGCAGCAGACACTGATCCGGGCAAGGACCCGGTGCCGTCGGTGATGTGGGCGTTCTATCACAAGCAAATGCTCGGTGACGCCCCGTTCGTGTTCGATCAGCGGGTCAAGCTGCTGGCGCCGCCATTCGCTGAGGACGCACGCCAGGTACCGCTGGAAATCGACGCTCGGGCGTTCAAGGGTGAGGTGGTGAAAATCCTCGCCTGGGCCGAACTCAATCCGCTGCCGAAAATCGTCGATTTCCAACCGCTGGAGCGGGTGTTGCCGTGGCTGTCGATCCGCATCCGCATCGAGCAAGCCACGCCATTGCGCGCAGCGGTGCTGACCCGCGATGGGATTTGGCACGTCGGCTCGACCCTGATCGATGCGGCGGGCGGCGGTTGCACGGCGCCGAGCGTGGTGCGCACTCAGCCGGGTTGGGAAGAACACATCGGCGAAGTGCTCGGCGGGCGTTATCCCCGTGGCGAATACAGTCGCGTGCGCTTGCAGGTGGCGCACCCGATGGACAACGGCATGGTCAGCGGCATCCCGGAATTCTTTATCAATCACGCCGAACTGCGGGATCAGAACGATCAACTGCTGGCGCGTCTGGAACTGTTTCCCGCCGTCAGCGAAAACCCCAATCTGACCTTCGACATCGAAGGGGCAGGGCAGACGCGCCTGTTGTTGCGCGACAACAGCGGCAATCAATTCGATGCGGCGATACCCTGACCAAAGGAGCGCGTCATGCGTTGGATGTGGCTGTTGTTGATCGCTTTGAGCCTGCCGGCCCTGGCGGAGCTGGAGTACTCGCTCACACCCCGGCTGATCGCCGCCGACACCTGGCTGCTGGAAGGCAGCACTGACAATTTCGCCAAGGCCAACGGCGGCAACATCGTCAACACCGGGTTCATCGTCACCGAACGCGGAGTGGTGGTGATCGACACCGGACCGTCGAAACGCTATGGCGAAGCGCTGCGCAAGGCGATTGCGACGGTCACCGATAAACCGGTGATCGAAGTGCTGCTGACCCACCATCACCCCGATCATGCGCTGGGCAATCAGGCCTTCACCGATGTGCCGATTGGCGCGTTGGCCGGCACCACCGAGCTGTTGCATCAGCAGGGCGATGCGATGGCCGAGAACATGTATCGCCTGGTGGGCGACTGGATGCGCGGCACCGAAGTGGTGTTGCCTACCGAGACGCTGACACCGGGCGTTCGAAGTTTTGGGAACCACGATTTGCGCCTGCTAAGCCTGGGTGGGCATACGGGGGCGGATCTGGCTATTCTCGACCAGCAAACCGGCGTGCTGTTTGCCGGCGACCTGGTGTTTTATCAACGGGCCCTGACCACCCCGAACAGTCCGGGGCTGGCGGTGTGGCTGGCGGACATCGCCACCCTGCAAGGCTTGCCCTGGACCCTGATCGTGCCCGGCCACGGACCGGTGGCCACGGATGCCAGACCCTTCGAACAAATGCGCGACTACCTGACCTGGCTCGATCAACTGCTGCGCGACGGCGCCGCCAACGGCAGCGACATGTCCGAGATGATCCGCAGCCCGATTCCCGAGCGCTTTGGCGGGATCAGCCTGAGTCGGTATGAGCTGATTCGCAGTGTCAGTCACCTGTACCCGCGTTACGAACGCGCCCAAATGACCCGCATCGATTCCACCGCGACCCAATGACCCAACGGCGCAACCCTTGTAGCAGCTGGCGAAGCCTGCGTTCGGCTGCGCAGCAGTCGTGAAATCAGCGTTCGCGGTGCATCAGGCAAACCGTGCAAGTCGGGTTTACGACTGCTGCGCAGCCGAACGCAGGCTTCGCCAGCTGCTACAGGTCGAGGTGAGTCTTAGGGGGTGGCATCATCGACCCCGTACTAAGGAACTAGCAATCTCAACACTGCGGGCAATTGTTGCAGAGGCGGCGGCGCCCAAGAATCTGCACCAGACCGGGAAAATTTCCCGGGTATAACAAAAACCGCAGAGGTAGCCGTCATGACCCAACCCGCACGTCGCCAACCCTTCGTCTTGAGCGCGCTGCTCAGTGCCATGCTGTTGTCCGGCTCGGCATTGGCCGCCGTCACTGACCAGGACATTCTCCAGGACCCCAAGAACCCGGAGCAGATCGTCACCAACGGTCTGGGCGTCCAGGGTCAGCGCTACAGCCCGCTGGACACCCTCAACGTCGACAACGTCAAGGACCTGCGGCCGGTATGGGCCTTTTCCTTTGGCGGTGAAAAACAGCGCGGTCAGCAAGCGCAGCCGATGATCAAGGACGGCGTGATGTACATGACCGGTTCCTACTCGCGGGTGTTCGCGGTGGACGCGCGCACCGGCAAGAAACTCTGGCAATACGACGCGCGCCTGCCGGATGACATCCGTCCGTGCTGCGACGTGATTAACCGTGGTGTGGCGCTGTACGGCGACCTGGTGTTCTTCGGCACCCTCGACGCCAAGCTCGTGGCCCTGAACAAAGACACCGGCAAAGTGGTGTGGAGCAAGCAGGTAGCCGATCACAAGGAAGGCTATTCCATCAGCGCCGCGCCGCTGGTGATCAACGGCAAACTGATCACCGGCGTGGCCGGTGGCGAGTTCGGCGTGGTCGGCAAGATCTCCGCCTATGACCCGAAAAACGGCGAGCTGCTGTGGACCCGGCCAACGGTCGAAGGCCACATGGGCTATGTCTACAAGGACGGCAAAGCGATAGAGAACGGCATCTCCGGCGGCGAAGCGGGCAAGACCTGGCCCGGCGATTTGTGGAAAACCGGCGGTGCGGCACCGTGGCTCGGCGGTTACTACGACCCGGAAACCAATCTGCTGCTGTTCGGTACCGGCAACCCGGCGCCGTGGAACTCGCACCTGCGTCCGGGCGACAACCTCTACTCCTCGTCGCGCCTGGCGCTGAACCCGGACGACGGCACGATCAAATGGCACTTCCAGAGCACGCCCCACGACGGTTGGGACTATGACGGCGTGAACGAATTGGTGTCGTTCAACTACACCGAGGGCGGCAAGGAAATCAAAGCCGCCGCGACAGCTGACCGTAACGGCTTCTTCTACGTGCTGGACCGCACCAACGGCAAGTTCATCCGTGGTTTCCCGTTCGTGGACAAGATCACCTGGGCCACCGGCCTGGATAAGGATGGTCGGCCGATCTACAACGAAGCCAGCCGTCCCGGCGCACCGGGCTCTGAAGCCAAGGGCAGTTCAGTCTTCGTCGCCCCGGCATTCCTCGGCGCGAAAAACTGGATGCCGATGGCCTACAACAAGGACACCAAGCTGTTCTACGTGCCATCCAACGAGTGGGGCATGGACATCTGGAACGAAGGCATCGCCTACAAGAAAGGCGCGGCGTTCCTCGGCGCCGGGTTCACCATCAAGCCGTTGAACGAAGATTACATCGGCGTGCTGCGCGCCATCGATCCGGTCACCGGCAAGGAAGTCTGGCGCCACAAGAACTACGCGCCGCTGTGGGGCGGAGTGCTGACCACCAAGGGCAACCTGGTGTTCACCGGCACGCCGGAAGGTTTCCTCCAGGCGTTCAATGCCAAGACCGGTGAAAAGGTCTGGGAATTCCAGACCGGCTCCGGCGTGCTTGGCTCGCCTGTGACCTGGGAAATGGACGGCGAACAGTACGTCTCGGTGCTCTCCGGCTGGGGCGGCGCGGTGCCGCTGTGGGGCGGCGAAGTGGCCAAGCGCATCAAGGACTTCAACCAGGGCGGCATGCTCTGGACCTTCAAATTGCCGAAAGACTTGGTAGTGGCCAAACACTAAAACCCAAGCCCACCGCATACCCCTCCTGTGGGAGCGGGCTTGCTCGCGAAGGCGGAGTGTCAGGCAACAATGATGTGACTGACACACCGCTTTCGCGAGCAAGCCCGCTCCCACATTGGATTTGTGTGAAATCTACGACCAAATAACGAGAGTCCCCCTGCCAACGGCGCATTCGTCTGGCGCGCGGGGCTCTCTACTATCGGTGCATCGCCTGTTTGCCCGACAGGCATCGACCCAGACAGAGGCCCACCATGATCTACGCACAACCTGGCACACCCGGCGCCGTCGTTTCCTTCAAGCCGCGCTATGGCAATTTCATCGGTGGCGAATTCGTGCCGCCGGTCAATGGCGAGTACTTCACCAACACCTCGCCGGTCAACGGCGAAGTCATCGCCGAGTTCCCGCGCTCCAGCGCCGCTGACATCGACAAAGCCCTCGACGCCGCTCACGCCGCAGCCGATGCCTGGGGCAAGACCTCGGCCCAGGATCGCTCCCTGGTGCTGCTGAAAATCGCCGACCGCATCGAACAAAACCTGGAAATCCTCGCCGTCGCCGAAACCTGGGACAACGGCAAAGCCGTGCGCGAAACCCTCAACGCCGACGTACCGCTGGCCGCTGACCATTTCCGCTACTTCGCCGGCTGCATCCGCGCCCAAGAGGGCGGCGCCGCCGAGATCAACGAGCTGACCACTGCCTATCACTTCCACGAGCCGCTGGGCGTGGTCGGGCAGATCATCCCGTGGAACTTCCCGCTGCTGATGGCCGCGTGGAAACTTGCCCCGGCCCTGGCCGCCGGCAACTGCGTGGTGCTCAAACCTGCCGAGCAAACCCCGCTGTCGATCATGGTTTTCGCCGAGCTGATCGCTGATTTAGTTCCGGCCGGCGTGCTTAACATCGTGCAAGGTTTTGGCCGCGAAGCCGGTGAAGCGTTGGCCACCAGCAAGCGCATCGCCAAGATTGCCTTCACCGGTTCCACCCCAGTGGGCGCGCACATCATGCATTGCGCCGCCGAGAACATTATTCCGAGTACCGTGGAACTGGGCGGCAAGTCGCCGAACATCTTCTTCGAAGACATCATGAACGCCGAGCCGCAGTTCATCGAGAAAGCAGCTGAAGGTTTGGTCCTGGCGTTCTTCAACCAGGGCGAAGTTTGCACCTGTCCGTCCCGGGCGTTGGTGCAGGAATCGATCTACGACGACTTCATGAAAGTGGTGATGCAGAAGATCGTCAAGATCAAGCGCGGCAACCCGCTGGACACTGAAACCATGGTCGGCGCCCAGGCGTCGGAGCAGCAATACGACAAGATCCTCTCGTACCTGAAAATCGCCCAGGAGGAGGGCGCGGAGTTGCTGACTGGCGGCGCGGCGGAACGGCTTGAGGGCGACTTGTCGACGGGTTATTACATCCAGCCGACCCTGCTCAAGGGCCACAACAAAATGCGCGTGTTCCAGGAAGAAATCTTCGGTCCGGTGGTGGGCATCACCACCTTCAAGGACGAAGCTGAAGCCCTGGCGATTGCCAACGACAGCGAGTTCGGCCTCGGCGCCGGCCTGTGGACCCGCGACATCAACCGCGCCTACCGCATGGGCCGGGCGATCAAGGCTGGTCGCGTGTGGACCAACTGCTACCACCTGTACCCGGCCCATGCCGCGTTCGGTGGCTACAAGAAGTCCGGCGTTGGCCGTGAAAACCACAAGATGATGCTCGACCATTACCAACAGACCAAAAACCTGCTGGTGAGCTACGACATCAACCCGATGGGGTTCTTCTAACCCTTCAGCAACCCTGCAATTCCCCTGTGGGAGCGGGCTTGCTCGCGAAAGCGGTGTGTCATTCAGCAGTGATGTTGCCTGACACACCGCTTTCGCGAGCAAGCCCGCTCCCACATTGGTTTTTGGTGTGTTGGAAAACCCAATCACCCCCTACCAACGCACGCCGCCACCTCCTTCGAAAGTAGCATTCGGGCCCTTGGCGCGCCGTGCATTAATGGCTTTACCGGAATTGCCCGGCACAAGAAGAGGATTGACCCATGTGGACTAAACCCGCGTTTACCGATCTGCGTATTGGCTTCGAAGTGACGATGTATTTCGCCAACCGTTGATTGACCACCCGGCCAGCGGCAGTGTTGGCCGGGCCTGCCTTCTGGAGCATTGCTCATGCACATCCGGGTTCTTGGTTCCGCCGCTGGTGGCGGTTTCCCGCAATGGAACTGCAACTGTCGCCAGTGCACCGGTGTGCGCAACGGTAGCCTGCGCGCACAACGGCGCACGCAGTCGTCGATTGCCGTCAGCGACAACGGCGTGGACTGGGTGCTGTGCAATGCTTCACCGGACATTCGTGCGCAACTGGAAAGCTTCCCGGCGCTGCAACCGGCGCGCCGATTGCGCGATACCGCCATCGCCGGGATCGTCCTGCTGGACAGTCAGATCGACCATTGCACCGGGTTGTTGAGCCTGCGCGAAGGCTGCCCGCATAACGTGTGGTGCACCGAGCGGGTGCATGAGGATTTGAGCAGCGGTTTTCCGCTGTTCAGCATGCTCAAACACTGGAACGGCGGTTTGCACTGGCAGCCGATCGGACTGGCGGGTGAGCCGTTCAATATTCCGGCTTGCGCGCACCTGCAATTTCAGGCGATTCCCCTGGTCAGCAACGCACCGCCGTACTCGCCCAACCGTGGCAACCCGCAACCGGGGGACACCATCGGCCTGTTTATCGAAGACCTGCGCAACGGCGCCTCGGTGTTCTATGCGCCGGGGCTGGGGCAAGTCGACGCAGAAGTATTGAGTTGGATGCAGCGCGCCGATTGCCTGCTGCTGGACGGCACGCTATGGCGCGACGACGAAATGCGCGTGTGTGAAGTCGGCCAGAGCCTGGGCAGTGAAATGGGGCATCTGCCGCAAAGCGGACCTGGCGGGATGCTCGAAGTGCTGGAAGGTTTTGGGCGTCAGCGCAAGGTGCTGATCCACATTAACAACACCAATCCGATCCTGGATGAAGACTCGGCTGAGCGGGCGTTGCTGGAGCGGCGTGGGGTTGAGGTGGCTTATGACGGCATGAGTCTTGTGTTGTAGCCGGCGGCCTCTTCGCGAGCAAGCCCGCTCCCACAGGAGATCTCCACTGGCCACAAAATGTGTGAACAACAGAGCCCCCTGTGGGAGCGGGCTTGCTCGCGAAGGTGCCAGACCAGACACCGCAGAACGCCCAGGAGAACCACTTTGACCAACACCCCAATGTCCCCCAGCGAATTCGAATTGGCCCTGCGCGCCAAAGGCGCCTATTACCACATCCATCACCCGTTCCACCAAGCCATGTACGCCGGCCGCGCCAGTCGTGAGCAGATCCAGGGCTGGGTCGCCAATCGCTTCTATTACCAGGTCAACATCCCGCTCAAGGACGCCGCGATCCTCGCCAACTGCCCGGACCGCGACGTGCGCCGGGAATGGCTGCAACGGATCCTCGACCACGACGGCGCGCCCGGCAGCGAAGGCGGAATCGAAGCGTGGCTGCGCCTGGGCGAAGCGGTGGGGCTAGACCGCGAACAAATCCTCTCCCAGGAACTGGTACTGCCCGGCGTGCGTTTCGCCGTGGACGCCTACGTCAATTTCGCCCGCCGCGCCTGCTGGCAGGAAGCGGCCAGCAGCTCGTTGACTGAACTGTTCGCCCCGCAAATCCACCAATCCCGTCTCGATGCGTGGCCGACCCATTACCCGTGGATCGACGTCAACGGCTACGACTATTTCCGCACGCGTTTGAGTCAGGCGCGGCGCGATGTCGAGCATGGTTTGCGCATCACCCTAGCGCATTACGTCACGCTTGAAGGTCAGCAACGCATGCTGGAAATCCTCCAGTTCAAACTCGATGTGCTGTGGAGCATGCTCGATGCGATGAGCATGGCCTACGAGCTGGAACGCCCGCCATACCACAGCGTCACCCGCGAAAACGTCTGGCACCGGGGGATTGCCCTGTGAGCCTGATCAGCCGCGAACAGTTACTGGCCTTGCGCCAGGGTTTTCGCCTGCAATGGGAACCCCGGCAGGATTGCCACGTGCTGCTGTACCCCGAAGGCATGATCAAACTCAACGCCAGCGCCGGGCAGATCCTCGATCTGGTGGATGGCAAACGCAGTGTGGCGGCGATTATCAATTTGCTGTGCGCGAGTTTTCCCGGTGTATCGGACATCGACGAGGACGTGCTGGCGTTTCTGGAGGTGGCCCGTGCGCAATTCTGGATCGAGTGATGCGCCACCGGGGCCGCCACTGTGGCTGCTGGCAGAACTGACCTATCGCTGCCCGCTGCAATGCCCGTATTGTTCCAATCCGCTGGATTTCGCCCAATCCGGTGAGGAGCTGAGCACCGACGAATGGATTCGCGTGTTCCGCGAAGCGCGGGACATGGGCGCCGCGCAACTGGGATTCTCCGGTGGCGAACCGTTGGTGCGCCAAGACCTCGCCGAGCTGATCAAGGCTGCGCGGGACATGGGTTATTACACCAACCTGATCACCTCCGGCATCGGCCTGACCGAGCAAAAGGTCCGCGACTTCAAGGTCGCCGGGCTCGACCATATCCAGATCAGTTTCCAGGCCGCCGACGAAGCGGTGAACAACATGCTCGCCGGCTCGCGCAAGGCCTTCGCCCAGAAGCTCGCGATGGCTCGCGCCGTTAAAGCCCAGGGCTATCCGATGGTGCTGAACTTCGTCACCCATCGGCACAACATCGACCGCATCGACCGGATCATCGACTTGTGCCTGGAACTGGAGGCGGATTTCGTCGAGTTGGCTACGTGTCAGTTCTACGGCTGGGCTGAACTCAACCGCGTCGGGCTGTTGCCGACCCGCGATCAGTTGCAGCGCGCCGAGCGCATCACCAACGAATACCGCGAACGGCTTGAAGCCCAGGGCCACCCGTGCAAGCTGATTTTCGTCACCCCGGACTATTACGAAGAACGCCCGAAAACCTGCATGAACGGCTGGGCCAACCTGTTTCTCGACATCACCCCGGACGGCACCGCATTGCCGTGCCACAGCGCCCGACAACTGCCGGTGCAGTTTCCCAATGTGCGCGAGCACAGCATCGAACACATCTGGACCGACTCGTTTGGCTTCAATCGTTTTCGGGGCGATGACTGGATGAAGGAACCGTGCCGTTCCTGCGATGAAAAGCACAAGGACCTCGGTGGCTGTCGCTGCCAGGCGTTCATGCTGACCGGCGATGCCGAAAACGCCGATCCGGTGTGCAGCAAGTCGCCGCATCACGGGGTGATCCTCAAGGCCCGGGAAGAAGCCGATGCGCCGGGGCAGGGCATGGAACACCTGACGTTGCGCAATGAAAAGGCTTCGCGGCTGATATATCGCGGATAAGCCTGAAGTTGACACAAATTCCCCTGTGGGAGCGGGCTTGCTCGCGAAGGCGTCGTGTCAGTCAGTATCCATGTCAACTGACCCACCGCTTTCGCGAGCAAGCCCGCTCCCACAGGGGATCTCCACTGGATTTAAAGTTTGGGAACGACTCAACCGTGCTACCCATTGGTCTGATTGCATTCGCAGCCGGATGCTTTAGTGTGGATCTACCTTCCAAAACAATAAAAACAGGCTTTCCAATGAGCCAGAATCTCAGCCAGTTGCGTAAATTCGTTTCGCCTGAAATCATTTTTGGTGCCGGTTGCCGGCACAACGTCGGCAACTACGCCAAGACCTTCGGCGCTCGCAAGGTGCTGGTGGTCAGCGATCCCGGGGTGATTGCCGCCGGTTGGGTCGCGGATGTCGAGGCCAGCCTGCAAGCCCAGGGCATCGATTACTTCCTGTATAGCGATGTCTCGCCCAACCCCCGGGTCGAAGAAGTCATGCTCGGTGCCGAGTTGTACAAGGAAAATCACTGCGATGTGATCGTGGCGATCGGTGGCGGCAGCCCGATGGATTGCGGCAAAGGCATCGGCATCGTCGTGGCCCACGGGCGCAACATTCTGGAATTCGAGGGCGTGGACACCATCCGCGTGCCGAGCCCGCCGCTGATCCTGATCCCGACCACCGCCGGCACCTCGGCGGACGTCTCGCAATTCGTGATCATTTCCAACCAGCAAGAGCGCATGAAATTCTCGATCGTCAGCAAAGCCGTGGTGCCTGACGTGTCGCTGATCGACCCGGAAACCACCCTGAGCATGGACCCGTTCCTGGCGGCGTGTACCGGCATCGACGCGTTGGTGCACGCCATCGAAGCTTTCGTCTCCACCGGTCACGGCCCGCTGACCGACCCGCATGCACTGGAGGCGATGCGCCTGATCAATGGCAACCTGGTGCAGATGATCGCCAACCCGACGGACATCGCCCTGCGCGAGAAAATCATGCTCGGCAGCATGCAGGCCGGGCTGGCGTTCTCCAATGCGATCCTCGGCGCTGTACACGCGATGTCCCACAGCCTCGGCGGCTTCCTCGACTTGCCCCACGGCTTGTGCAACGCGGTGCTGGTGGAACACGTGGTGGCGTTCAACTACAACTCGGCGCCAGATCGCTTCAAGGTGATCGCCGAGACCTTCGGCATCGATTGCCGGGGCCTGAATCACCGGCAGATCTGTGGGCGTTTGGTGGAACACCTGATCGCGTTGAAACACGCGATAGGCTTCCACGAAACCCTGGGCCTGCACGGGGTCAGCATGGCGGACATTCCATTCCTGTCGCAGCACGCGATGCACGACCCGTGCATCCTGACCAACCCGCGCGAGTCCAGTCAGCGAGATGTCGAGGTCGTCTATGGCGAAGCCCTCTGACGAGCAACAGCGGGCGCTCGCCGGACTGCTGGGATTAGGCAGCCACTCGGCGCGCAAGAGCCATTACCCGGAACTCAACGCGCGCCTTGACGAGCTCGAAGCCGAACGCAATCGCTACAAGTGGCTGTTCGAAAACGCGGTGCACGGGATCTTCCAGGCCAGCCTGTTGGAAGGCATGCGCGCCGCCAACCCGGCGCTGGCGCGGATGCTTGGCTACGACAATCCTCAGGAGGTGCTGTTTTCCCTGGCGGACCTGGCCAGCAACCTGTTTGTCGGCGGTGCGAAGGAGCTGGAACGCATCGGCGAGATCCTCAAGACCGAACGCAGCCTGCACGGCTATGAAACCCAATTGCGGCGCAAGGACGGCAGCAGCCTCGACGTGCTGATGAACCTGTTGCTCAAGCCTGATCAGGAAGGGCTGGTGGAAGGCTTTGTCGCCGACATCACCGAACGCAAACTCGCCCAGCAACGCTTGCAACAACTCAACGACGAATTGGAACGGCGGGTCACCGCACGCACCGACGAATTGCTCGAAGCCAACCACAACCTGCAACAGCAAATCACCCAACGTAAACAGATCGCCCAAGCCCTACGCGATGCCCGCGACGCTGCCGAGGCGGCCAATCGCAGCAAGGACAAATACCTCGCCGCCGCCAGCCACGACCTGCTGCAACCGCTCAATGCCGCACGGTTGCTGATCTCAACCCTGCGCGAGCGCAAGTTGCCTGATGTCGAGCAGGTGCTGGTGGAGCGCACGCATCAGGCGCTTGAAGGCGCCGAGGATTTGCTCACGGATTTGCTGGATATCTCGCGCCTCGATCAGGCAGCGGTGAAGCCGGACGTTGCGCTGTACCGGCTCGATGAATTGCTCGCGCCACTGGTGTCGGAATTCCAGTCTGTGGCCGAGGCGGCGGGGCTGAACCTGCGGGTGCACATGGGCGACTTTGCGATCAGCACTGACCTGCGCCTGATGACGCGGATCCTGCGCAACTTCCTCAGCAACGCCTGCCGCTACACCGACGAGGGCTGCATCCTGCTTGGGGCGCGTCGTCGGGGCGATAACCTGCGTCTGGAAGTCTGGGACACCGGACGCGGGATCGCGGCGGATCGGCTGGATTCGATCTTCCTGGAGTTCAATCAACTGGACGTTGGCCGCGCCGCTGACCGCAAAGGCGTGGGGCTTGGGTTGGCCATCGTTGAGCGCATCGCGAAGATTCTCGGCTACCGGATTCAGGTGCGTTCTTGGCCGGGACGCGGGTCGGTGTTCAGCATCGACGTGCCGATATCCCATGAAGTGCCGCTGCCGATCAGCCTCGCTGCACCGCAACCGGGCACCGGTAATCCGTTGCCGGGCCGCCGTTTGCTGGTGCTGGACAATGAAGTCAGCATCCTCGAGAGCATGAGCGCGTTGCTCGGGCAGTGGGGCTGCGAAGTGGTGATCGCCACCGATGAATTTTCGGCGTTAGCGGCGTTACAGGGGCGCGCACCGGAACTGATTCTGGCGGACTATCACCTCGACCACGGGGTGGTGGGCTGTGACGTGGTGCGGCACTTGCGCGAGCATTTCGACCGGGCCATTCCGGCGGTGATCATCACCGCCGACCGTACCGACCAGTGCCGCCGCTCCCTGCAACGACTCGACGCGCCACTGCTGAATAAACCGGTGAAACCCGGCAAGTTGCGCGCGGTGCTCAGTCAGTTGCTGGGTTAGGCGAGTGCGCGGTATTGCAGGCTGAAACCCAGCTCAGCGGATTGGCCTTGCTCCAGCAAACGCAAGCCTGGCCGACCGGGCAAGTGATGCGCGTTGACCGGGTGGCTCACCGGCTCGATGCAGAAAAACCCCAGGCCCACCGGGCAATAGAGCAGGTAGTAGTCGCTGCCAGTGGCTTGGCATTCCAGCTCATAACCCAGCTCTGGTTGCTGGATCAGGCAGTGGCCGTCCCATTCGCAGAAGCCGTTATCCACCAGGGTTTCAGGCAAAGCCTTGAGCTGCTGGAAATCCCAGGCTTCGGGTATCGCGCTGAGTTGAGTCGGTAGTTTTGCGGCGTCGCACAACCAGACTTGCCGGGCCTTGGCCTGCAATTGGGTGTGTGCGGTGCGTGGAAAGTAAGGGTGCAAACCGAGGCCGTGCCACACCGCGTGTTCGCCGAGATGAGTGACCTTCAGATCGATGCTCAACCGTCCTTCGCTCAAGTGGAAACGCTGCTCGGCGCGGTAGGCGAAAGGGCTGGTGCTGTCGAGTCGCAGGACGGCTTCGTTGGCGGTCCGGGAAACGATCCGCCACGCTTGTTGCCAGGCGCTGCCGTGAATCGGCAGAGGATCGGTGAGGCTGTTGGGTTTTAGCGCGAGCCAGCCTTCGGGGCAGTCGAAACCGCCCTCGGAAATCCGGTTGGACCAAGGCGCCAAGGGATAGCAACCGAGTTTGCCGGGCAGGCCGGTGTTCAGTGCCTGGGCGTCGTTGTGGCGCAGCAGCGGCTGGCCGGTGCTGCGAACCGTCCAGTTGACGATGCTCGCACCGAGTTCCGGGGCGAGGGTGAGGTGGGTGAGGTTGTCTTCGAGTTCGAGCAGTTTCATGATTTTTGTTCTGCGTGAAGGGTTGAAAAGATCGCAGCCTTCGGCAGCGCCTACAGAGATCGGGTACATCCGGGCGAACGTCAATCCTGTAGCAGCTGCCGAAGGCTGCGATCTTTCAGGCTGTTGATCAATCCTGGAACAGTGGCTCAGGCAATCCCTTCACCCCAGGATTCAGGGCAAACACCCCACCCGCCAAAGACTGTTCATCATGATCATCACCCGGCCGAATCGAGGTCACGAATAACGTATCCAATCGACTGCCACCAAACGCGCACATGGTCGGTTTTTTCACCGGCACCGAGAGGGAGCGGTCGAGCCGGCCATCCGGGGTAAACCGGTGAATCAACCCGGCATCGTTGGCGCAGATCCAGTAGCAGCCGTCAGCATCCACAGCGGCGCCGTCGGGACGGCCTTCGAAGTGATTCATGTCGACGAACAACCGCTGATTGCTCGGCGTGCCGCTGGCGATGTCGTAATCGAAGGCCCAGATCTGCTGGGCCAAAGGGTGAGAATCGGACAAGTACATCGTCTGGCCATCCGGGCTGAAACCCAGGCCATTGGGCACGATGAAGCCGGTCAGGCGTGGCTCAAGCGGCCCGCGCTGCCCATGACTGTAGCGATACAACGTGCCATCGGCGGCGTTGGCGCCCATGTTCAGCACCATGCTGCCGGCCCAGAAACGCCCCTGGCGATCGCAGCGCCCATCGTTCAGGCGCATGTCCGGGCGGGCGTGATCGACGTGGGCGAGCAATTCGCTGTCGAGGCTGCCGTCGTTGTGCGGGCGCAGATGAAAGAATCCGCTCTCCATCCCGGCGACCCAGCCGCCGTCGCGGTGACGAGTGATGCAGGCGAGCATCTCCGGGGTGGTCCAGGCATCCACGTGCCCGGTGGCGGCACTCCAGCGCTGCAAGCCCCCGGCGGGAATATCGACCCAGTACAGGGCGTTTTCCTCGGGGACCCAGACCGGGCATTCACCGACCGCGTTACGGGTATCGACAATCAATTCGGCTTGCATGGCGACTCATTCCTTTGGACGTTGACTCAATCGCCGAACGGGCCGGACGCCACGAACGCGCCACCCTGGTAAACCATCGCCGGGTCATCCGCCGCAGGCATCGGTTGTGCTTCGATTTTTTCGCGGAACACTTCGGAGCTGTCCTGCGGCACATAACCCAGGCCCGCCGCGTAGCGGTTGTCCCACCAGACGTTCTTGTTGTCGGACACGCCGTAGACGATGGTATGGCCGACATTCGGCGCGTACAGCGCGCGTTCGAGCAATTGGGTCAGGTCGCCGAAGCTCAGCCAGGTGCTCATCATGCGGCGGTTCTGCGGTTCCGGGAACGAAGAGCCGATGCGGATGCTGACGGTTTCGATGCCGTAACGATCGAAGTAGAAGCTCGCGATGTCTTCGCCGTAGGACTTGGACAAACCGTAGTAGCTGTCCGGGCGGCGCGGGGAGTGGGCGTCGATCACTTCGTCCTGTTTGTAGAAGCCGATGACGTGGTTGGAACTGGCGAAGATCACTCGCTTCACACCATGACGGCGCGCGGCTTCGTAGATGTGGAACACGCCGCAGATGTTGGCGCCGAGGATTTCTTCGAACGCGTGCTCGGTAGAGACGCCGCCAAAGTGCAGGATCGCGTCCACGCCTTCGACCAGTTGATGCACGGCGTTTTTGTCGGCGAGGTCGCAGGTCACGACTTCTTCGCGGTCATCGAGGGCCGGCGCGATGTCGGCGATGTCCGACAGGCGAATCACGTTGGCATAAGGGCGCAGGGTTTCACGCAACACTTTGCCGAGGCCACCGGCGGCGCCGGTCAACAGCAGGCGATTGAAAGGGGCAGGGGAAGTCGTGGTCATGGCGGTTCCTGAATTCGGAGTCATTGCAGTTGTTGTAAGTTGTCGTATGACTTGGGCGAAGTATCGTTAGGCTTTCCGGTGCTTGTCAACGCACCAGCGTTGGAAGTTGACGGAGGGTCTTGTCGCTCCGCAATCGATGTAGCAGCTGGCGAAGCCTGCGTTCGGCTGCGAAGCAGTCGTGAACCCAAGCGGCGCGGTGTATCAGAAGAACCGCGTACGCAGGTTTTGCGACTGCTTCGCAGCCGAACGCAGGCTTCGCCAGCTGCTACAAAAAAAGTGAGTTGCCGCGCGAATAGGGTTTCAGTCTTGAAGCGATCCCCGTCTTACAACAACGAAATCGGATAGCTGATAAAGATCCGGTTCTCATCGAACTCGTTGGTGCTGAAGTCCTTGCGGATACTCGCATTGCGCCATTTCACGTTGAGGTTTTTCAGCGCGCCGCTCTGCACGGTATACGCCAGTTCGCTCTCGCGGCCCCATTCCTTGCCGTCGGTGATCGCCCCGGTGTGCACGTTATCGCCGCTGATGTAGCGGTTCATCATGGTCAGACCGGGAATGCCGAGGGCGACGAAGTTGTAGTCGTGGCGCAGTTGCCAGGATTTTTCCTTGGCATTGTCGTAGCTGGAGTTGTAGCTGTCGTTGGCCAGGGTCCCGCCGCTCGTGCCGTTGACGCGCATCCAGACGCTGTCGCCAGTAAGTTTTTGCAGGCCGACATAGAAGGTGCTGCCGCCGTATTTGGCCGAGAGCATGGCGAAGGTGGTTTTGTTGTCCAGATCGCCGGCCAGGGCGCTGCCGTCTTCCTTGCCGGTGAAGAACCCGAGGTTGGCGCCCAAGGTCCAGTCGCCGATGGGCTGGCTGTGGCTCAGGTTGAAATATTCTTGTTGGTAAATGTCGCTGAGTTCCGAGTACCAGACGCCGACCAACGTGCGTTTTTCATTGAAAGTGTATTCACCGCCGCCGAAGTTGAAACGGTCCGAGGTGAACGCCGCTTTGCCGTTCATCGACATGTCGTCCATGCTCGAATCGTTGCGCGGGCTGTTGGCGCGGAACTGGCCGCCGTAGAGCTTCAGGCCATCGATTTCGCTGGAAGTGACCTGGCCGCCACGGAAGGTTTGCGGCAGGGAACGGCCGTCATCCGAACGCAGGATTGGCAGCACCGGCATCCATTCGCCGACCTTCAATTCGGTCTTCGAGACCTTGGCCTTGAACGCCACGTTGGTGCGACCGAAGTTGTCCGCCGGGCGACCATCGTGATCCAGCGGCAACAGTTGCGTGCCGCCAGTGCCTTTACCGCCATCGAGCTTTTTCGAGTACAGCCCCAGCACATCCACGCCGAACCCGAGCGTGCCTTGGGTGAAGCCGGACTTGGCGTCGAGGATAAAGCTTTGCGTCCACTCTTCCGCCTTGCCCTGGGGGTAGGCCGGGTTGGTGTAGTTGCGATTGAAGTAGGCGTTGCGCAGGTTCAGCGTGGCGCTGGCGTCATCGACAAAACCCTCGGCGTGGCCGCTCATGGGCAAGGCCAGGGCCAGGCTGCTGCAACCGATCAGGCTCAGGGTGTGGCGGCGGACGAAAGTCGGGCGAGGGGTGCAGACGGAGGAATGGCGGACGAGCTTGCTCACAGTGACGCTCCCTTGTTTCTTTGTTGTTTTTATTTTTTGTTATACGTCGTCGTACAACATTGGCGGCGATTATTTGCGAGGCTTTGCGGGAATGTCAATCACAAGTTGTACGATGACGTGGGGCTGCAAAAAATAACCTGTAGTCGACATCACTCCCCAGTGAAAGATAACTGTGGCGAGGGAGCTTGCTCCCGCTGGGCTGCGAAGCAGACCCAAAATATTGGGAGCGCTTCGCACTCCAGCGGGAGCAAGCCCCCTCGCCACAGGTTCGATGTCCACAGGGATTTGTGCTTCGCTTACGGTTTTGCGGCAAACTGACAGCCTCTCAGAACAAGGCCCTTGAATGGATCACTACGCCCCGCGCGACTGGCAGCCCCACGAGCGGCCCAGTTTGCCCGGTTCTCCCTCGACGCCCGATCACTCCACGCCCAAACGCCTGGCCTATGCGCTGGTGGGTTTGCTGGTGGCGTTGACCGGTGGCCTCGGCAATTCGCTGGTCATCGCCAACCTGCCTTACCTGCAAGGTGCGCTCGGCGCGACCACCGCCGAGATGGCCTGGCTGCCGGCCGCCTATGTCATGACCAACGTCTCGATGAACCTGCTGCTGGTGAAGTTTCGCCAGCAGTTCGGCTTGCGCGCGTTCACCGAAGTGTTCCTGGTGCTCTACGCGCTGGTGACCTTCGGCCACTTGTTCGTCAACGATTTGAGCTCGGCCATCGCCGTGCGCGCGGCCCATGGCATGGTCGGTGCGGCGCTGAGTTCCCTGGGCCTGTATTACATGATCCAGGCGTTCCCAGCGAAATGGCGGATGAAGGCGTTGGTGCTGGGGTTGGGGACGTCGCAACTGGCACTGCCGCTGGCGCGATTATTCTCCGAAGACCTGATGCAGATCGCCGAATGGCGCGGCTTGTACCTGTTCGAATTGGGCATGGCGCTGCTGACCCTGGGCTGCGTGTTCCTGCTCAAGTTGCCGCCGGGTGACCGCTTCAAGACCTTCGAAAAACTCGACTTCCTGACCTTCGCTATCCTCGCGAGCGGCGTGGCCTTGCTGTGTGCCGTGCTTTCTCTGGGGCGCATCGACTGGTGGCTGGAAGCACCGTGGATCGGCGTCGCCTCGGCGGCCTCCATCGTGCTGATCCTCGCCGGCCTGGCCATCGAACATAACCGCAGCAACCCGATGCTGATGACGCGTTGGCTCGGCAGCGGCGTGATGATTCGCCTGGCGTTGGCGGTGATCCTGATTCGCATGGTGTTGTCCGAGCAGTCCACCGGCGCGGTCGGTTTCATGCAGATGCTGAACATGAGCAGTCAGCAGTTGCACAGCCTGTACGTGGTGATGTTGCTCGGCAGCATCGCGGGTCTGGCCACCAGCGCCCTGACCATCGATCCCAAACACTTGTTCATGCCGCTGATTGTGTCCTTGGCGCTGATGGCGGTTGGCTCGGTGATCGACAGTTATTCGAACAACCTGACCCGCCCGGAAAACATGTACTTCAGCCAGTTTCTGCTAGCCTTCGGCGGCACGTTTTTCCTCGGTCCGACCATGGTCCTCGGCACGCGCCGGGTGTTGACCAACCCGCGCAATCTGGTGAGTTTTTCGGTGCTGTTCGGGATCTGCCAGAACCTCGGCGGCTTGATTGGCGCGGCGTTACTCGGCACGTTCCAGATCGTTCGCGAGAAATTCCATTCCAGCAACATCGTCGAGCACCTGACGCTGATGGACCCGCGTGTCGCTGCCCGAGTGCAGAGCGGCGGCAACGCAGTGGGTTCACTGATCGCCGATCCAAGTTTGCGCAATATTCAAGGTATTCGCAGTCTGGCGACGGCGGCCACGCGTGAAGCCAATGTGCTGGCCTATAACGATGTGTTCATGCTGATCGCCGTGATTGCGGTGCTGACCATGATCTGGATCTCCATTCGCGCCCTGTGGTTGATGAGCACCACCCAAACCGTCGCCCCAGCGCCTGCCACTCCATCCGTTCAACCCAACGGTGCCACTTCTTCATGACCGAACCGACCACCACGACCACCAACGCTATCGCCGCCACCCCAGAAGGCGTGGCGCCTCCGTCCACGCCGGACACCGAACCGCGCTCGTTGCGGGTGCGGGTCATCTCGTCATTGGGCTTTGCCGCGATTGCCATCGTCGGCGTGCTGATCGTGTTGTACGCCTGGCAACTGCCGCCGTTCAGCAGCGCGGTGGAAACCACGGAAAACGCCCTGGTGCGCGGCCAGGTGACGATCATCGGCCCGCAGCTCAGCGGCTACGTGTACGAAGTGCCGGTCACGGATTTCCAGTTTGTGAAGGCTGGCGACTTGCTGGTGCGGCTCGATGACCGGATCTACAAGCAACACCTCGATCAATCCCTGGCGCAATTGGCGGTGCAGAAAGCCGCGCTGGCCAACGTGGTGCAGCAACGCAACAGCGCCGAAGCGACCATCAAGTTGCGTCAAGCAGCGGTCGCCGACGCCCAGGCTCAGTCGCGCAAAAGCGAGGCCGATCTGCGGCGCAACAAAGAACTGATCAACGATGGCTCGGTGTCCAAACGCGAGCTGGACGTGACCTTGGCCGCCAACGCCCAGACCATTGCGGCGGTGGCCCAGGCTCAAGCCAATCTGGAAATCGCCCGGCAGGACCTTCAAACGGTGATCGTCAATCGCGGTTCGCTGGAAGCGGCGGTGGCCAGTGCGGAAGCGGCGGTGCAACTGGCGCGCATCGACCTGTCCAACACCCGCGTCCTGGCCCCGCGTGACGGCCAGCTCGGGCAGATCGGCGTGCGCCTCGGCGCCTACGTCAACTCCGGTGCGCAGTTGATGGCGCTGGTGCCGAACCAGTTGTGGGTGATCGCCAACATGAAGGAAACCCAGATGGACGACGTGCGGGTCGGCCAACCGGTGAGCTTCACCGTCGATGCGCTCGACCATCGCAAATTCAAGGGGCGGGTGCAGCGGATTTCACCGGCTACCGGTTCCGAGTTCAGCTTGTTGCAGGCGGATAACGCCACCGGCAACTTCGTCAAAATCGCCCAGCGCGTGCCGGTGCGGATTACCGTGGATGAGGGGCAGGAACAGAGTGAGCGGCTAAGGCCGGGGATGTCGGTGGTGGTGAGTATTGATACGGCTGGGGAAGGGCATAGCGATAATCCTGACACCACACAAAACTAAATGTGGGAGCGGGCTTGCTCGCGAAGGCGGCGGTACATTCAACATCAATGTCGCCTGACACACCGCCTTCGCGAGCAAGCCCGCTCCCACAGGGGATCTGTGGGTCAGCTGGCGATCATTGGCGGCATGGTGCCCAGTAGCGAAACCGCCGCCACCGCGCCCATCCCCAACAACCACTCTAGGATCACGCTGGCCTTGAGCATGCCAACCCGCTGTTCGCAGTCCTTGATCCGCAACCGATTGAACAGCGCCAGCCCCAGCATCAACGCCACCAGCACGACCTTGATCAACAGAATCAAGGCGAACCCGGACAGTAACGGCGTCGGCCAGAATGCGCCGGTGAGCACGCGAACATTGATCAACCCAGTAATCACCAACCCCGCGACCAAGCCATAACCCACGCCGCTGAAACGCCGCAGGATCGTGCTTAACGAATGGCCGGACGGGTGACGCAGGATCATCACCAACAGCATCAAGCCGCCGAGCCAGGCGCCGACGCAGGTCAGGTGGATGATCTGGTTGAGAATCAGCAACTGGCCGCTGAGCCCGTCGAGCATCGCGCCATGACCGACCGGCGCCAGGGTCGCGAGCAGCAGGCCACTCACGATCAGTCTCAGCGGCACGTGGGTGCGCAACGGCGTCAGCAGCAACCCCAGCAGCACCGCATTGAGCAGCAGATGCCAAGTCCAGACCTGGCCGAAAAACGTATTGCGCAGCACTAGGCCCAGGGTCGACGGATCAAAAGCCGCGTCCCAGGCCCCGGCCATGCTTGCGGTGATCAGCAGCAGCCAGGTCACGCCGCTGACCAATGCCACGGCGGTCAGACCAAGACTCACACGCGCCAGCCGCCGATCCAAATATTCGGCATCAGCCTTCAACAGCAGGGGCCTGAACACCCAGGCCCCGAACAGCATCAGCACCACCACAAAATGCAGGAAGCGGCACAGCACCAGCGCGTCGGTCATGAATTACTGGCCAACCTTGAAGCTGTAGGCGCCTTCGCTTTTGTGGGTATCGACCGACACCGCGTGCCATTCGACTTTATAGGCGCCGGCGGCCAACGGTACGGCCGGGGTAACGACCAGGGTTTTCTTGTCGCTGCCTTCGGTGGCCAGGTTTTTCACCGGCACATCGACACCGTCCTTTTTGATCGTGACTTTGGTGAACGTCGCTTCAACGCCTTCGGAAAATACTAGGCGCAGTTCCGCAGGTGCGCTCACGGTGCTGTCGGCGGCCGGGGTCTGGCTTTTCAGATGTGCGTGGGCAAACACCGACGACGCGGCGAGCAGTGAGCCGAGCAGGGCGGCGGTGGTCAGGGCTTTTTTCAGCAGCATGGTCAGTTTCCTTCTGGGCAGTTTAATGGGCGTCACTTAAGCATGAACGGTACGCGCCGGGGAATGTTTACGCCGCGCGCAATCTCAGGTGAATGATCGGGAACGGCCGGCCTTCGCCATCGGTTGGCGAGCGGCCGGTCTGTTCAAAACCATAGTGCAGATAGAAGCCGTGGGCCTGAGGATTTTGTTCGTTGACGTCGACGCTCAGGGTTTCGTGCAGGACTTTGACGTGGTCGAGCAACTGTCGACCGATGCCCTGACCCCGATAGGCCGGTTCGATAAACAGCATTTCCACGTTGCTGTTGCCGGTGGCGATGAAGCCGGCGGGCGTGCCGTCCGGGTTGTCGCCGACCCACACCGTCAATGCCGGCAGGTAGGCGTCGCGCACCAGCGGGAGGAAGAACTGGATATCGTCTTCGCTCAGGAAATCATGGGTGGCGCGCACCGAGCGTTCCCACAGGGCGGCGAGGGCGGCATCGTCGGTGGCGACGCGAGGTCGAATGTTCACGGTGGGGTGATCCATTGCGGCGGGAAAAGTGCGGCGGATGCTACCCAATCGGTTTTCCCCGGGGAAGTGAAAAAGGTCTGTCGCCGCGACCCAGAGCGGATGCTAGTCTTGGACAACGCTGTTGTCAGGGAGCCCTCATGGGCAATCACAAGATCGAGATTCGTCGCAGTAACGTCGAAAAAATCCTGCTCGGGGCCGAAAAGGTCTTCGCCGAAAAAGGCTTCGGCAGCACCGCCATGGCGGACATCGCCGCCGAAGTGCAACTGCCGCGCTCCAATCTGCATTACTACTTCAGCACCAAGGGCGAGCTGTACAGTGCGGTGTTGTTCGACCTGCTGGAAGTCTGGAAGCAGGACGCCTTGTGCTTCGAAATGTTCGACGACCCGCGAGTGGTGCTCAGCAGCTACATCCGCGCCAAGATGAACCATTCCCGCAGCCGGCCGTACGGTTCGAAAGTCTGGGCCAACGAAATCATCCACGGCGCGCCGACGCTGGGCGAAGCGCTGGACGCTAGCCTGTACGACTGGGCCAAGATGAAAGAAGCAAAAATTCGCCAGTGGGTGGAGGACAAACGCATCCTGCCGGTGGAGCCTTCGGCGCTGCTGTACATGATCTGGGCCTCGACCCAGCATTACGCGGATTTTGATCATCAGGTGAACATTCTGAATGACCACCAGCCGCTGTCGGACATGCAGTTCGAGCGGGCGGTGCAGACGGTGACGAGCGTGATATTGCGCGGGATTGGGTTGGAGCCTTAGGTCAAAAGATCGCAGCCTCGTTTCACTCGACAGCTCCTACAGAGAAATGCGTTGCCCTGTAGGAGCTGTCGAGTGAAACGAGGCTGCGATCTCTTGATCTTCAACGATCAGACGGCAACGTGATAGGGATTCCTCGGATCATGATTCCAATCCAGAAACGGCTTGCCGGTATCCATCGGCACCATCTCGATGCAATCCTCCACCGGGCAGGTGATCTGGCACAAATTGCACCCCACACACTCGTCATCAATCACTTCATATTTATGCGTCCCATCCGCTTGCTTGATGCTGGCAACCGCCTGGTGCGACGTGTCCTCGCAAGCAATATGGCAACGCCCACAGCCAATACACGCCTCCTGATCAATCTTCGCGATCACCTGATAGTTGATATCCAGGTACTTCCAGTCCGTCGTATTACCCACCGCCCGCCCGGAAAATTCCGAAATGCTGGCGTAGCCCTGACTGTCCATCCAGCGTGATAAGCCATCCTTCATCTCATCGACAATCCGGAAGCCATGCAGCATCGCCGCCGTGCATACCTGCACCGCGCCGCTGCCCAGCGCGATGAATTCCGCTGCATCGCGCCAACTGCCGATGCCGCCAATCCCGCAGATCGGCAGGCCTTGGGTCTGCGGGTCGCGGGCGATTTCGGCGACCATGTTCAGCGCAATCGGCTTCACCGCCGAGCCGCAATAACCGCCGTGGGTGCTTTGGTGGCCGACGGTGGGGATGGCGACCATTTGTTCCAGGTTGACGCTGGTGATCGAGTTGATCGTATTGATCAGCGACACCGCATCCGCGCCGCCACGGTGGGCCGCACGGGCGGCGACACGGATGTCAGTGATGTTCGGCGTGAGCTTGACGATCACCGGCAGCGAGCAATAGGTCTTGCACCAGCGAGTGACCTGTTCGACGTATTCCGGCACTTGGCCGACCGCCGCGCCCATGCCACGTTCAGGCATGCCGTGGGGGCAGCCGAAGTTCAGTTCGATACCGTCGGCACCAGTGGCCTCCACCAGCGGCAGGATGAATTTCCACGACTCTTCGACACACGGCACCATCAGCGACACGATCAACGCACGGTCCGGCCAGTCCTTTTTGACCTGGGTGATTTCCCGCAGATTGATCTCCAGCGAGCGGTCGGTAATCAACTCGATGTTGTTGATGCCCATCACTTCGCGGTTCGCGCCAAAGTGCGCCGAGTAGCGCGACGAGACGTTGACCGCCGCCGGGTCTTCACCCAGGGTTTTCCAGACCACGCCACCCCAGCCAGCCTCGAAGGCGCGGACCACGTTGTAGGCTTTGTCGGTCGGTGGCGCGGAGGCCAGCCAGAACGGATTGGGGGCTTTGATGCCGGCGAAGACAATCGAGAGATCGGCCATTTACGCAGCCTCCACGTTGAGCATGAGTTGGATGTTGATCACTTCTGCGGCGAGTTTGCCGTGTTGCACCGCTTGCACGGTGAGGTCCTGATCGAGGCTGGTGCAGTCGCCGCCGGCATACACGCCGGGGATGCTGGTGCGCAGGTTGTCGTCCACCTGGATTCGATCACCTTGGCGCTTGAGTTCACGCGCCAACGGGTCGGCGAGGGCGCTGCCGTCGAAGGTCTGGCCGATGGCTTTGAAGATCGCATCGGCGGCCAGTTCGAAGGTTTGCCCGGTGGTTTGCAGACGACCTTCGACCATGGTTGTGCGGGCGAACCGCATGCCGCGCACGTTGCCTTGATCGTCGAGCAGCACTTGTTCCGGTTGTGCCCAGGTCAGTAGGCGCACCTGATTGGCCTTGGCGATGTCCTGTTCGTGACCGGTGGCGCCCATGTCCTCGACACCCCGGCGATACACCAGATTCACATCGCGAGCACCGAGCCGGGCCATTTGCACCGCCATGTCGATCGCGGTATTGCCGGCGCCGAGCACGATGCAACGGTCGGCCAGCGGCAGTTGCGTCAGGTCATCGGCCTGGCGCAGTTCGCGGATGTAGTCGGTGGCGGCCAGCAGCCCCGGTGCATCTTCATGGTCCAGTCCCAGTTGTTTGCTGGCGGCCAGTCCAAGGCCGAGGAACACCGCGTCGAATTGCTGATGCAGTTCGCTCAGCGTCAGGTTCTCACCGAGTTTCTGTGCGTGACGGATCTCGATGCCACCGATCTGCAACAGGAAATCCAGCTCCTTTTGCGCGTAGTCGTCCACCAGTTTGTACTTGGCGATTCCGTATTCATTGAGGCCGCCAGCCTTTTCCTTCGCCTCGAAAATCACCACGTCATGCCCGTGCATCGCACTGCGATGGGCACAGGACAAACCCGCCGGACCGGCGCCGACTACCGCGATGCGCTTGCCGGTGGAGGCGGCGCGCTGGAATGGGTGTTCGCTGAAATGCGCGTTGTCCACGGCGTAGCGTTGCAGCAGGCCGATCAGCACTGGCGCGCACTCGTGATCGTTGTTGCGCACGCAGGCTTGCTGACACAGGATTTCCGTCGGACACACCCGTGCGCAACTGCCGCCGAGGATGTTCGCCGAGAGGATTTTCTGCGCGGCGCCCTGGACGTTTTCCTGATGGATATTGCGGATGAACGACGGAATATCGATCTCGCTCGGACAGGCGTTCACGCATGGCGCGTCGTAGCAATACAGACAGCGCGAGGCTTCCAGATGCGCCTGACGGTCATTGAGCGGCGGCGCCAGATCGGTGAAATGGCCGGCGAGGGCGGCCGCATTCTCGTAAGGATGCGGGAGGTGGTTCAGGGTCTTGATCACGGTTTAAGGCCTCATGTTTTTTTGAGGTGCTGCCTCTGGTGGGCAGTGGTTTTTGTGTTGCCTGGGCCGGCCTCTTCGCGGGCAAGCCTCGCTCCTACAGGGGTATGCATTCCAAAATGTAGGAGCGAGGCTTGCCCGCGAAGGCCGAAGGCCTCGATCTCAGCGTTTCACCGCAACCGGCCTATTCAACTCGGCCCGCTTGCTCAGCAAATCAAACACCGCCGGATACGCCGGACGTTCGATATACCGCCCGGCCCCACGCTCGGCGCGCAAGTCGCCATCGGCCCAGACCACGCGGCCCTGGCTGATGGTATGGCTGGGCACGCCGCGCACGGTCTTGCCTTCGAAGATGTTGAAATCCACCTGCTGATGGTGGGTCTTGGCGGAGATGGTCCGCGTACCTTCCGGGTCCCACAGCACCAGATCAGCATCGGCGTCGACGCGGATTGCGCCTTTGCGCGGGTAGAGGTTGAAGATCTTCGCGGTGTTGGTGGAAGTCAGCGCCACAAACTGCTGCATCGACAAACGACCACTGTTGACCCCTTCATCCCAAAGCACGGCCATGCGGTCTTCGATGCCGGCGGTGCCATTCGGGATTTTGCTGAAGTCGTCCTTGCCGGCGGCTTTTTGCTCGGCGCAGAAGCAGCAGTGATCGGTGGCGGTGGTGTGCAGGTTGCCGGATTGCAGGCCATGCCAAAGCGCTTCCTGATGGCCGCGCGGGCGGAAGGGCGGGCTCATCACGTAACCGGCGGCGGTCTGCCAGTCCGGGTGTCGGTAGACGCTGTCATCCAGCAACAGATGCCCGGCGAGGACTTCGCCGTAGACCGGTTGGCCCTTGCTGCGGGCGTAGGTGATTTCGTCGAGGGCTTCCTTGGTCGAAACGTGGACCAGGTACAGCGGCGTGCCAATGGTCTCGGCAATCCGGATTGCCCGGCTCGCGGCTTCGCCTTCCACTTGCGAGGGGCGCGACAGCGGATGCGCTTCCGGGCCGGTAATGCCCTGGGCCATCAGCTTGCGTTGCAGGTGATACACCAGCTCACCGTTTTCCGCATGCACGGTCGGCACCGCGCCGAGTTCCAGGCAGCGCTCGAAACTCGCCACGAGGGTGTCGTCGGCGGCCATGATCGCGTTTTTGTACGCCATGAAATGCTTGAAGCTGTTGACGCCGTGATGGCTGACCAGCTCGGCCATTTCCTCGCGCACCTGCTCGCTCCACCAAGTGATCGCGACATGGAAACCGTAATCCGACGCCGACTTCTCGGCCCAGCCGCGCCACTGATGGAACGCTTCCATCAACGACTGCTGCGGGTTGGGAATCACGAAGTCGATGATCGACGTGGTACCACCGGCCAGGCCTGCGGCGGTGCCACTGAAAAAGTCCTCACTGGCCACGGTGCCCATGAAGGGCAGTTGCATATGAGTGTGGGGGTCGATGCCGCCGGGCATCAGGTATTGGCCGCTGCCGTCGAGCACTTCGGCACCGGCGGGAATATCCAGGTTTTCACCAATGGCTTTGATCACGCCGTCGGCGCAATACACATCGGCGCGGTAACTTTCATCGTGGGTAATAACGGTGGCGCCACGGATCAACAGAGACATTCCGAGTTCCTCGCAGGCATGACCGACTTATGCCAGTTCTAAATGTTTTATATGAAGCTGATGCAAACAGGTGTATTCCTGTCAGCGCTGTCAAGAATAGACGCTAGCTGGTGTTGATCGAATGAGCAAGATTATTTTTTATAAGCTTATATAGTTAATAACACGTTGATAACTAACGATAAAAAACACAAATCACCAAAATGGTGAGGCCAATCACCATTTTGACGCACTTGACAGGATCGAAAAAAAGACCAGATTTCTTATGTGAAATCAGCCGCTTGAGGATGGTCTATGGTTGATGCGCAACTTTGAAAAAAAGATCCATGCACCAGATTGAGTCCTGACTGTTCCGACAACTTGCTGCACATTCGGCCTGATTGATGAGGCAAGTAACCGGGGACTCGAAAGTTGAATGAATAAAACTGATGAACATCAGTTGGTTATAAAGTTTTTATGGCACGGCGCGATGCACCAGCGGGGACCCCGGCACGTTTATTGATGCCGCCGCTGACACCTTGGCCGGTCCGTAAAAGTTGTCAGTTCCTCCGGCCATCGTCGGCTCGCGCCTCCCAGGCACCAGCCCCTGATGAGCAAAAATAATTCAAAGAACAGTGGAGTGGCCATGCAACAGATCAGATCGCAAGTGACCGAGCGCGACGGCTTGTTTGAGCTCGAAGCCGGCACCGACGTCCTCGACAGTCCCCGTTACAACCACGACATGGCACCGACCAAGGTGCACGAACGAACCTGGAACAAATGGCACATCACCGCGCTGTGGATCGGCATGTCGATCTGCGTGCCCACCTACACCCTCGGTGGGGTGCTCACCGCGTACTTCGGCCTGACGGTCGGCGAAGCGTTGCTGGCGATTCTGTTTGCCAACATCATCGTGCTGATCCCGCTGACCCTCAACGCGTTCGCCGGCACCAAGTACGGCATTCCGTTCCCGGTGCTGCTGCGTTCGTCCTTCGGTATCCTCGGCTCCAACGTGCCGTGCCTGATCCGGGCGCTGGTGGCGTGCGGCTGGTTCGGCATCCAGACCATGTTCGGCGGCTTGGCGATTCACCTGTTTCTCGGTTCAGTGTTCGAGGGCTGGAAATCCCTCGGCGGTACCGGTGAAGTCATCGGCTTCATGGTGTTCTGGGCGCTGAACCTGTGGGTGGTGATCCGTGGTGCCGAATCGATCAAATGGCTGGAAACCCTGTCGGCGCCGCTGTTGGTGGCGGTGGGCGTCGGGCTGTTGGTGTGGGCGATGCCGAATGTGTCGATGACCGAATTGCTGGCGATCCCGGCCAAGCGTCCGGAAGGGGCGAGCGTGGTCAGTTACTTCGCCGCCGGGCTGACCGCGATGGTCGGGTTCTGGGCCACGTTGTCGCTGAACATCCCGGACTTCAGCCGCTACGCGAAAAGCCAGAAGGACCAGATTGTCGGGCAAATTATCGGCTTGCCGCTGACCATGTTCCTGTTCGCCTCCCTCGGCGTGGTAATGACCGCCGCGTCGGTAAAACTGGTGGGCGTGACTGTCTCTGATCCGGTCACGCTGATCGGCCATATCCAGAGCCCGGTCTGGGTTGCCGTGGCCATGGCGCTGATCATCATCGCCACACTCTCGACCAACACCGCTGCGAACATCGTTTCGCCGACCAACGACTTCCAGAACATCGCACCGAAACACATCAATCGCACCAAAGCCGTGTTGCTCACCGGGCTGGTCGGCTTGCTGCTGATGGGGCATGAGCTGCTGAAAAAACTCGGTTTGATCGTCTCTGACGTGAGCCTGGAAACCGTCTATTCCAACTGGTTGCTCGGCTACTCCAGCCTGCTCGGGCCGATTGCCGGGATCATGGTGGTGGATTATTTCCTGATCAAGAAACAGCAGCTGGACCTGGCTGGCCTGTACCGCGATGACGTGTACCCGGCCTGGAACTGGTACGGGTTTATCGCGTTTGGCGTGCCGGTGGTGCTGACGTTGCTGTCGCTGGGCAGCGATGCATTCAGCTGGTTCTACAGCTAC